>NZ_AYGX02000084.1 GCF_000498955.2 Lactiplantibacillus fabifermentans DSM 21115
GTTATGCTGAACAATTTGTCCAAAAATTCGGATTAAATTTGCAATCTACCACTATAATTCATTAGTTTTTTTATTCTAATACATAGAAAGGTTGCCAGTTATTATGAATGCAGATTTATCATTTCGTAGTGGCCTCAAAGACGTCGTCCCGACGCTCTTTGGCTACATCGGCGTCGGCCTTGCCATGGGCATTGTCGCCAACACTAGTCACTTATCCGTCCTAGCGGTGTTACTCATGTCGTTAATCGTTTATGCCGGTTCGGCACAATTCATTATCATTAGTATGTTATTAGCTGGTAGTCCGGTTTCCGCCATCGTTTTGTCCACCTTTCTCATTAATTCGCGCATGATTTTAATGAGTATGTCGATTGCGCAATATTTTAAAAAGGATTCCCTGTGGCAAAATATCGGTTTAGGGTCCCTGCTAACCGACGAAACCTTCGCCTTAAGCATGAACAAAATCAATTTAACCGACAAAAAATTACGCCCACAATGGCTACATGCCGCTAACATTATCGCCTACTTAGTTTGGGCGGCTGCGACCGTGGTCGGCTGTCTACTCGGCAATTTAATTACCGACCCCAATCAATTCGGGCTCGACTTCGCCGTCGTCGGCATGTTTATCGGACTGCTGTACTTGCAAATCATTACCGATCGTAGTAAATCGTTGAAGACACAATTACTGGTCGTCTTATTCGTCGCCATTGCGATGTACTTTTTGATGCGCTTTGTTCCTGGTAATATTGCCTTACTGATTGCGACGTTACTCGGATGCGGTTTTGGAATGGTGGTGAGTCCTAAATGAGTGTTTATATTTTCGTCACCATCTTATTATGCGGACTCGTTACTTGGCTCTCACGCGTGGTCCCGTTTGCCGTGATTAAAAATTTGACCGTCCCGCAATGGCTGATCAACTTCTTATCATTTGTGCCCATTGCCATCATGACCGCCATCTTTGTCGAGAGTTTACTCACCTATCATGCCGGACATTGGCCCGGTTTTGACCTAGAAAACATCTACGCTTCGATTCCAGCTATTTTAGCTGGGGTCTTAACTAAGAGCTTACTCGCCGTCGTGATTACCGGCGTCATTGCCATGGCCCTCTTACGACTCGTGGGCTGGGCCGCCTAATGCGGTTATCACCGGTTCAACAATCAAATCCGCTATACCCAAAAGTCGCTTGATGAAATTTCATCAAACGACTTTTTTCGCGTTATTATTTATCCGTTAAAATCTGATGCAACTGCGTGTACTGCGACAACATCCATTGTTTATAAGTTTGATGCGCGGGTTTAGTTTCCGTAACTTTAAGCACCGGAATATTATTTTGTTGCGCCAACTTCGTCATGTTAGTCACAATCTTGTCACTCACTTGTTTGTTCTCCACGAAGAACGCAATTTTGTGAGCTTTAATATCCGCCTGCATCTTTTTAATTATTTTAGGTGAAGGGTCACTGCCATTTTCAACCGCTAACTCAAAAGCGCGGTTACCGACTTTAAACCCCATCGCACTCAACGCGTAATCAAAGACTGGTTCACTCACAAAGACTGTTTTGTTACTTGTCTTTTTAGCCAATTCTTGTAACGCGGTTAATTTTTGTTGTACGGGTTTTAACGACGCAATGTATTTTTGTGCGTTCGCTTCATATGCCTTGCGATGCGTTGGATCTTGTTTGCTCAACTGTTTAGCCACATATTTGGCCAATACCGGCATCGTTTGCGGATTGTACCAAATATGGGGATTATCGCCATTCTTTTTCCCCATCACTGTCTCGCCGACTTTGATGTAGGTCGCCTGATCAGCGTTTTTGACCAACTTACTCATCCAGCCGTCATACCCGAGCCCATTAGCAATCACCACATTGGCCGCCGCAACTTCTTTCGCCACATTAGATGTTGGTTCATAGTCATGCGGATCGACACTCGGATTATTGATTACCGAAGTTACTTTGACATGTTGCCCGCCAACCGCTTTGGCCACTTCACCATAAAAATCCGTGGTTGTCACGACCGTTAGCTTTTTGTTAGCACTCGAGTTGGTCGTCGACTTGCTTTGACAACCTCCGAGCACCCCACCAACGATTAACAACACTAAACCTAACCAAAGTCCCCGACGCCATTTGAAAAATTTCACGATAAAAAAACCTCCAAAAATATAAATAGTAATCATTACCATTTATAAAGCTAACAGATTTTCATCATGTTGTAAATAGTAATTATTACTATTTAGTTTTTTCAGTTAAAAAGAATGAGCAACATCACTAAAAAATGGGTGCCTGATAAAATTGGGAATTCATCAAGTACCCATTCGATTTTACTATTCTTTTGTAGCCGAAACGTGATAAACACGGGATTCTTTCAAATATCGTTGAATCTACAACTAGCATCACCGACATCTTTAGTCGTTCTTACTTAATGTCGGTTATTAACAGCTAGTTCTTGATTGGACCAACCACCATCGAAAATATTCAATCACAATTTCATCTACTGACGTTATTTTGAACCCGAGCTGAGATTAGCAGTTGGCTGACCGTAATGGAATCGTCCTGCAGGTGGCGTTAACGGGCGTTTTTGGCCCGTTTACACCACGGACGCCTTTTGAGACCTGACCTTTGGGCTCAAAAGCGAGGTTCAAGACCGCTTCTCAGGCTTGGACCGGTCCCAGGACGATGAAATTACGGTCAGCCAACTGCGGCAATTACCAACTTCAAGAAAGAGCAGCTTTGGAGATTGGCGGCTTATTCAATCTGGCCGGTCCACCCCAACACTTTCGCGCTGATAGGCTGCTGTATCAATGGCCGTTAAAATAACATCCGCGACGGCTAACCGGGCAACACAGCGACCGCCAAAAGGTTCCCCCTTCAACGTCACTTCGTAATCACCCAAGCCATCATCTAAGCCCGCTGGTCGCACGATGGTATAATCCAACGCAGAATTTTCAATAATATCCGCAGTTTGTCGAAACGGTTGTAACCGCCGATTCTGTTTCAAATTGGTACCGGGACCGAGATGGGCGGGAATTTCGTTATAAATACCCATCGAACTCACCAAAACGAGCCGTTTTAACTGCCGACTTTGCATCGCCGCGACGAGATTTGCCGCTAAGCTTGGCACATTGTCATTCAACGTGACTAACACCACGTCTTGTTGTTGTAACGCCGATACTAACACGTCCAATTTGGTGGGGTCCCCGTTAATCACAGTTTCGCGCCCGTCATCCGTTACCAAGCGGGTGGCATGCGAATCCAAGATGGTGATTTCATCGGTACTATTTTTCAATAAATAATTACGGGTCACTTGCCCTAAGGACGTCGTCGCCCCAATCAATAAAATCCGTTGCATCATGTCGACCCCTCTCGTTGATTTTTGATAACGTTAGTTTACGACCTTGAGCCTACTCGAAGGCAAGTATTTTGTTTTAAAAAGTTGTCACAACTGCTTTCAAAATTTGTAACTGCCCGTTACTCATCACCACTTGCATGTCCGTATTCAACGGCCAGTCCTGCGTGGCACCACCATAAACCGCAGCCGTCACGTAATTTTGCCCCACTACCCGCCAAGTTTGGTCGGTCATCGAAGTCACGATGACGTGGTGTTCCTTAGAAGCAACGTAGCCCATCGTGCCATCGCCAATTTGTGCCAGCCATTCGGCCCGCGGTTGTTGATACCCAGTCATATGCGTCAACGTAAAGTCCGGCGCTAATAACTGGTCCAAGGTTGCCGTATCCCGGGCGGCCATCGCCACATTATATTGGCGATATAACGCTAAAACATCCGCATCAGTCATCATGATTACCTCCGATTAATTCCTAAACTGTCACGCGCACCGAATGTATCGTCATGCGCTAACCGTAAAACTAAGTCCGCGATACTTTGTACGGAAACGTCATGACCACCGAACGCTTCACCTTTTTTAGTGACTTGATAGTCCGTATCATCGCCATTATCAAACCAACCGGGCCGAATCGTGGTGTAATTCAAGTCCGAAGCACTAATGACATCAGCGGCATCGCGATACGTCTGCAAAACGGGATTGCTAGCCAAGTTACCGCCACCTAATGACGCTGGAATTTCGTTATAAATTCCCATCGACGTAATGAATAAAAGTCGCTTAACGTCAGCTTGGTCTATGCCCGCCACTAACGCTTGCGCCATCGTTTTCAAATCACCGCTTAATGCCGCAAAGACCACATCTTGCCCCGCTAGCGCTTTTTGTAATGCCGCCGCATCCGTTACACTGCCAGTCACCGCGCGTTCACGCGTGGCATCTAGGGTTCCGAGTCGACCCGTATTGCGCGCCATTAAGGTTAATTGGTCAGTACTATGGTCTAAAAAATATCGCCGCGTAGTGCTGCCAACGGTACCAGTGGCTCCAATAATTAAAATATTTGTCATAACGTCTTCCTCCATTTGTTCAATTGATGTTTACAGCTTACAACCTTCAAGTAACTTCAAGGCAAGCCTTTTTACGAAAAAATCAACTTTTTTCCCAGCGGATCTCGTTTCAAAAATGGACCTCCGCGATTGACGGAGATCCATTGCCCTATGCTAAGCTTGCGGGGAATTTATTCACTCACAATCAACAATGACTTGATTGCTTTTCGTTGGTCCATCGCTTCATAAGCTTGTTGTACGTGGTCTAAATCAAACCGTTGCGTGAAAACTTTGCCGGGATGGATATCCCCAGCTAACACGGCTTGTAACAAGGTGTTGCGGTCATCGGTCGTCACTGACGCAATCCCACCCCGTAAGCCGATATTACGCCAGAACAAGTTGTTGGTGTTCATTTCGGCTTTTTGTGGCACCCCAACACGGCCAACCACGGCCCCTGGGCGACCAACTTTAACGGCCGTATCGACAGATTGTTCCGTCCCAACACATTCCAAAACGGCATCGGCCCCAGCACCATCAGTGACTTCAAAGACTTTCTTGACGGCTTCGTCACCACGTTCAGCGATAATATCCGTTGCGCCAAATTCTTGAGCTAAGGCTTGCCGGTCCGCGTGGCGGCTCATGGCAATAATGCGTTTAGCGCCGAGCAACTTCGCTGAAATAACGCCACATAAACCAACCGCGCCATCCCCCATGACGACGACCGTATCGCCAGCTTTCACTTCCGCCATTGCCGCGGCGTGATAACCAGTCGCCATAACATCGGACAACGTTAATAAATCGTTTAATTGGTCATCGGTATAATCACTCGGTTGACCAGGCACTTTAACTAATGCCCAGTTCGCGTTCTTGAACCGCAAATATTCACCTTGGTAACCGACGATTTCGGTGTCATTTTCATCACGATTCAAACAATCACCATCAAAGCCGGCTAAACAAGCGGCACAGTGCCCACAACCATGGGTGAATGGCACAATGACAAAATCACCGGGCTGCACATTCGTCACTTCATCACCGACAGATTCAACAATTCCAATCGCTTCGTGACCCACGGCGGAAGGTTGTTGGCGCTTGGAGATGCCCCGGAACCACCAGAGGTCGGAACCACAAACACACGCTCGGACGATTTTAATCACGGCATCGGTTGGCTTTTGCACCTGGGCTTTAGGTAACTCGCGGGCTGCGACTTTTCCTGGTTCAACAAATACGGCTGTTTTCATGAATAATTCCTCCATTTTCGATTTAGTTATTATTATTTTAATTGATAAACTCACTTTACACCCTTGAAGTAACTTCAAGGCAAGGCTTTTTTTAATCTTTTTATTTGACTTAAAGTTGACTTTAACTTGTACACTGGCTTTATCAAAACATAACGGAGGAATTTTCAATGCAACGACCAACTATTTTTTGTCACATGACAATGGCGCTCAACGGCAAGATTGTCGGTAATTACCATCAAGCTGCTGGGGCCGCCGTCGCTGGGCAGACTTTTTATCACGCCGCGTTTGAACCCGGTGGCGCCTTCGACCCGAACGAAGGCTGGCTTTCTGGTCGAACCACCACCGATGACAACTTTACTTTTTATGAACAACCAGATTTGGATCTGAATGCCGCCCCCGTCCCCGCTGGCGATTATATTGTGCCCGGAACGCATCCCAAATATTATTTTGCCATTGACCCGCACGGCCGCTTAGCTTGGCACCACCATCAGCTTCAATATAACGACACCACGGCGACGGTCGTCGAAGTGTTAACCAACCAAGCTAGCAACGCTTATAAAGATTTTTTACGGCGCCAACATATCTCATACGTTATTGCCGGTGAAAACCAACTCGATGCTCCGCTAGCATTAGACAAATTAACCCGGTCTTTTCACCTCAAACGGATCATGTTAGGCGGTGGCGGTGTGTTGAATTGGTCGTTTATCAAGCAAGGCTTGTGTGATGAAGTCAGCATCGTCTTAATTCCGGGCGCCGATGGTCAAGCCGATGCACCGGCGTTATTTCAACCACTGGCGACCGATGACCAACAACAACTCGTTAACTTCAAATTAATATCAGCCACGCCCATCGAAGATACGGTCTGGCTACGCTATGCCGTGTTATAATTAAGCCACTATTTAGCAACGAGGAGTTTTATAATGGCCCAATCAAAATTCGAATTAGCAAGTCAATATCCCGACGGTCCCGCTTTAGGCGCCGCCGTAGAAGCCATCAAGGATAACGCCAAGAATGGTTTGAACGTGCGGTATGCGACGCGTAATAATGACGAAATCAAGTTCATTTTCACCGACATGAAGACCGGTAACGTTACCGAAATGGCTTATGAAAAAAATAGTGACGGCAGTTGGACCTTTAATGCCGCTGAATCTAGTGTCATTGACGACTTAAAACATTAAAACATCTTGAAAAGCGCTCAAAAATAGTACCCGATGAAACAGTCAGCTAGTTGTTTCATTGGGCACTATTTTTCTGCTCATATTTTCATTGTCGAAACGTGCGGCAAAAGGCAGTTTGTTCCACTTAACCCGGGATCGGCAACCATGCCCACGTTAATGCTCACAAACTAACCGCCTGGTGGACCACTCTTTTACTTCCCCCACAAAAATTGAATCAACGTTCGATCAACTTGCGGATTGCTGTGTAATTTACTATGGCGTGCCAGTTTCCCGGTAAATTGTTTTTCCCGATAACTTTTGGCGCGATTAGCCACGAGATATTTTAACGACAACAACGAGACGTTTGGGACGGTCCCATCGGTATGACCACCAATATTGCCATATAAATTCAAAATTTGAATTTGATTTTTGGGCAACGTTCGCCGCAGCTTCGTCATCTCACGATAAGTCGCATTCATGTGATTCGGCTTACCCGCGGCATTTAGCTTTAAATTGGCGGGTTGTTGAATACTAGCAGGAACTCCTTTGAAGTCCAGACCCGCGAAGTGACCGGCAATGTCGACTTGTTTACGCACTTTCGGTAAATCCGTCCGCTGAGCATTTTCCAATGAGTAATAAATCAACGAAATATTACCGAGCGAATGCCCCACTAAATTAATATTTTTTATCTGATATTGCTTTTGTAACGCGACCACCACATTCGTCGCCCACTGCCCATGTTTACGGTAATTGAGCTGCCGATTATTGGCGTAATTAACTTCAACAATCGGATTAATGGCACCCTTTTTAATCGTCCCTACTAACTTCACGTGACCACGTTTATCAACCATTGCGCGAATCACCGTATTGGTCACACCCGCTTTTTTGGCGGCGTCCACCATATGTTCTTCGGCATGATAATTACTGCCACCCCCGTGGAAAAATAATGTTGGCGTGGTACTTTGCACGTATTTTTTTGTATTGAGCTGCGTCCCACAACCGCTTAACACGAAGGCTAACAGGCCGACTAGTAACCAGCCCAAACTTTTTTTCAATCGCATTTAAATCCCCCATTCCTGCTATTTGCCTTTAGTGTACTGGCTTCGAGTAGGACGAAGGCAAGTCTAAATTTTTAGCCAGTACTCAAAAAACACTATTTTTCATAAATTATCGTGGTCAATGTAACTCGCCATTTTACCCGGACAGCACGTTCAGCATGCCCAAAAGATACTTTCCCGCACTAATAAAGATACTTGGCCGCCTAACATTGTTTGCGCTTTCACATTATAATAACGGTATTCAATTGCTAGGAGTGATTCAAATGACATTACATTTAGTTGGGCTAGTCGGCAACAACGCCCCCAAATCATATAACCGTGACTTATTAAAATATTTACAGACGCACTTTGCGGACCAAGTTCAGCTGGCTATTGCTGAAATCAGTGACATTCCGCTGTTCAACGAAGCGAACTTAGAAACGGTCCCAGCTAGTGTCACTAAGCTCGCCGATCAATTGACGGCCGCCGATGGCATTATCATCGCCACCGCCGAATACGACCACGCCATCCCAGCGGCACTTAAGAGTGCCATTGAATGGTTATCAACCGTCGCGCACCCCTTCACGACGAAACCGGTTATGATTGTCGGTGCGTCCCTCGGCGTCCAAGGCACGGCCCGCGCCCAAGACAATCTCCGCCAAATCTTAAATTCGCCCGGCGTTAACGCCTTCGTCATGCCTGGCTATGAATTTCTACTAAGCAATGCCCCACAACAATTCGATGAAAATGGTCAGCTGACCAATGAAAAGACGATTGGTTTCTTAAACGAATGCTTTGACCATTATCAAAAATTTGTCGCCGATAATCTGGAAGATTTAAAGTTAGTTCGCCAAGCCTAATGCTATTTTTAAACCAAAATCCATAAACATATTTATATTCCATGTGATGACTAAAAGTTATCACATGGATTTTTTTACGCCATTCAAAGCTAAACCCTAAAAAACAGTAAGCACCTAATAACTGACCGTATTCCAAACACCTTCAGATCAAGATATGATTGCCTCATCAAATAAATTGGTGAGGTTTTTATTATGGGCATTTTATCCGATACATACTTTACTTCAAAGCCACTGTAGCTAATATTAGATTTGGGAGAGTTTATTTGGTTTTTATTTTCTCCAGAAACTAAAAAGCCCTGCAAAACCGTACTCGATTTCACAAAGCTTTTCATAATTTTCCTTCTTCATTGAACTAAGCAGGATCATAGACTAATTCGGCCTTATAGAACATCTCCCCGTTCTTTTTCTCTTTTACTCCGACAATGTAAGTGTCGAAGCCACCCATGTCTGAACTAACTTTTACCAAAACCTGATAGTAATTTGCTATATGATTTCCTGAAAGTCCCGTACTGTCCCCTTTTTTCATTTTGCTGGGAAAAGCCATTACAGCCCCAAACGGATGCATATTTTCCAGTATGCTCAGACGAACAGCATTCTTAGGAGTAAATGGAACGAAAAGGAGAAGTGCCAGTGCTACTACG
Organism: Lactiplantibacillus fabifermentans DSM 21115; assembly: GCF_000498955.2. Classification (GTDB taxonomy): domain Bacteria; phylum Bacillota; class Bacilli; order Lactobacillales; family Lactobacillaceae; genus Lactiplantibacillus; species Lactiplantibacillus fabifermentans. The sequence continues at coordinate 9,308 of NZ_AYGX02000084.1, forward strand.
GTGCACAAACCTATTAAAAGCTTTTTGACTTTCTTACACTTCAATGTATTTCACCACCCGTTAAACAAAGAATGACATTGCCTTGAAAGTAAGTGTAGGTAGTCAGTGCGGAGATGAATCATTAGCTATTTTGTTTATCCCACTGGATAAACAAAATGTGCTTTATAAAACAATGATCCTTTGCTGACTCCTAACACGTGGATTTCAGACCCCTCAGTGTCGGAAACATAATGTTTGCGTATGCTGTAATATGACCATGAATTCTTGCCTGTATAGCTAACTCCGTCTGAAACTTTCTTTGGACTTGCCTTTGCAGTATTGATTGGATGGAAGTCTTCTACAATTCTAAGTCTGATAGCATTCTCAGGTGTTATTGGAATTAAGTAATAGCTTCCCAAAATCACAAATATAGCTGCTATAGAAATAATAAGACTGATAAACATTTTTTTCTTTTTCTTCATCGCCGTGTCTTCTATCTTCCTATATCATAATACACAAAAGTCCTTTATATAGTCAATCACCTAGATTATACGAATGAGAAGTAGTTATTTCTGCCGAATACCCATTTTAATCAAGCGATACTTTTGAATTCTGTTTCCACGCTTATGCCGTGTTTTACCACTATTTGCTTATTTCGGATGTTTATGCAGATGACCAGTGGTATGAGCTGTATAGTATACATCCTTCTTAGACTTACTGTACACAAAAAACAGCTGACCATCCGGATATTATATTCAATATTGCAACGACCTCAAATCATAACGGTTAGCTAGCCGGTCGGCACTGCGGTGGACGCCGTGTCGCAAAAACAAGTCGGCGATTTTTCCGGCTTGTTTTTGGGGTCGACTTTTAAGATTGGCAATGGGTTATGGCCAAGCTTGAAAGCGCCCTTGGGACCGCTTTTTGGCCCAAGGTCTACCCCACGGCGTCCACCGCAGTGACGACCGGCGGCAATCCATCCGAAACAAAAAACATTTGACGCCATAAAAATTATCTTGTATAGTTAGCACCAATCAAACCACGAGGAGGAATTATCATGACTCAATTTAGTTTTAATGCATTTAACAACTGTTGCTGTCGAACAACGCGTTTATGGCGATGTTCGGCATGTTAAGCATTGACTTTTTTGAGGATGTAATTCCTAAAAAAACGATGCCCAGCATGGCTGGGTCATCTTCAGGAGCGCGTGAATTCAGTTGAATTCCGCGCTCTTTTTGTATTCTGAATTACTTCCTTGCTTAACAAATTCACGGAGGTTTTCAAAAATGTTAATTCAAAACGTACACCAGCTCATCGGCCATACCCCGTTGATCGACTTACCCATTGCCGTCCCCAATGACAGCCATATTTACGCCAAGCTGGAAATGTTCAATCCTGGCGGTAGCATCAAGGACCGGCTCGGCGCTTACTTAATTCAAGACGGTTATCAACGTGGCATCATCAACGACCAAACGACCATTATCGAACCCACCGCGGGTAACACCGGGATTGGCTTAGCTCTAGCGACGCAACCGCACCACTTACGAACAATCTTAGTTGTGCCGGAAAAGTTTAGCGCCGAAAAGCAAACCTTGATGCAAGCGTTAGGCGCTGAACTCGTCCACACGCCATCGGAACTCGGCATCAAAGGCGCCATTGCCAAAGCCGAATCATTGGCAGCGACAATCGATAACAGTTACGTCCCGATGCAATTCAAAAATCCGGCTAACCCGGCGGCCTACTATCAGACGTTAGCACCCGAACTGACTGCCGATTTGACGCAGCCCATCGACGCATTTGTCGCGGGGGCCGGTAGTGGTGGCACTTTTGCCGGCATCGCCAAATATTTACAGCAGCAAAATCCAGCCATTCAAACCGTCGTAGTGGAACCCGCGGGCTCAATTTTAAATGGCGGGCCAGCGCATGCTCATCGCACTGAAGGAATCGGCGTCGAATTCATCCCACCGTTTTTCAAGGATTTAACCATTGATCAGACGTTGACGATCAGTGATGCCGATGCTTTCGCACAAGTCCGGCACTTAGCGCGCGACCACGGCTTATTCGTCGGTAGTTCCAGTGGCGCGGCGTTGGCGGCTAGTTTAAAACTTGCCGCCAAATTACCCGCCCACAGCACGATTGTGACCATTTTTCCCGATAGCAGCGAACGTTACTTATCCCAAAAAATTTACGAAAAATAGAGGTTATTAATTATGAAATTTGAAACAGCATTAATTCATGGCGGCGTTAGCGAAGACCAAACTACTGGCGCGACTTCGGTGCCGATTTACATGGCATCGACTTTCCGTCAGCACGAAATTGGGCAAAATAAATACGAATATTCTCGGACCGGTAATCCCACTCGTGGTGCCGTCGAAGCTTTAATTGCTCAACTTGAACACGGAACGGCCGGCTTCGCCTTTGCTTCCGGTTCGGCAGCCATTAATACCGTCTTTTCCCTTTTTTCAGCGGGTGACCATATTATTGTCGGTAACGACGTTTATGGTGGGACTTTCCGGTTGATTGACAGTGTCTTAAAGCGCTTTGGCATGACTTTCACCGTCGTTGACACTCGCGACTTGAACGCCGTCAATGATGCGATTCAACCGACGACCAAGGCCATTTATTTAGAAACCCCCACTAACCCGTTGTTACACATTACAGATATTCAAGCCATTGCGGACTTAGCACAAGCCCACCATTTGACCAGTATTATTGACAATACGTTTGCCTCGCCTTATGTGCAACGGCCACTCGAACTCGGCATCGACATCGTCTTACACAGCGCTTCGAAATATTTAGGCGGTCACAGTGACGTCATCGCTGGACTCGTGGTGACTAAAGATGCTGACTTAGCCGACCGAATTGGCTACTTACAAAATGCGATTGGCAGTATTTTAGCACCACAAGAAAGTTGGCTCTTGCAACGCGGCATCAAAACGTTGGCGTTACGAATGCGGGCGCATTTGAGTAATGCCGAAACCATTTTTAACTACTTGAAACAACATCCAGCGGTCGCTAAAGTTTATTACCCCGGCGACCCCGACAATCCGGACTACGCGGTGGCTAAAAAACAAATGCACGGGTTCGGTGCCATGATTTCGTTCGAACTTCAACCGGGTTTGGACCCCAAAGCATTCGTGGAACATTTACAAGTCATCACATTAGCTGAAAGCTTAGGCGCTTTAGAAAGTTTAATCGAAATTCCGGCCTTAATGACCCACGGCGCTATTCCCCGCGATATTCGGTTGCAAAACGGCATCAAAGATGAACTCATCCGCTTATCCGTGGGCGTCGAAGCGAGTGAAGATTTAATTGCCGACCTCGACCGCGGTTTTGCTAGTGTTCAGGCGTAAGGCGTGGTTGCAAACGGCCCGCGCCATTTTGCAACGCGATCCCGCCGCGCATAATCTTTGGACCGTCTTATTAACGTATCCCGGCCTACATGCTTTAGGTTGGTATCGGTTGGCCCATTGGTTATATCAGCACCACCGCTACACGTTGGCAGAACTGCTCAGTCGCCACGCCGCGCATCGCACCGGGATTCTCATTAGTCCAGCCGCAAAAATTGGTCAGCGCGTCTTTTTCGACCATGGTATCGGGACGGTGATTGGTGCCACCGCCATTATTGAAGACGACGTGACCATTTTACACGGCGTGACTCTAGGGGCGCGCCACTTTCAAGCGACTGGTCGGCGCCATCCCTATGTCCAACGGGGGGCCATGATTGGGGCGCATGCCCAACTCTTAGGTCCCATTACCATTGGTGTGGCCAGTCAAGTCGGCGCCGGGGCGGTCGTTTTGGCGGATGTCCCGGCCCATGCCACTGCGGTCGGAACGCCGGCGCATATCGTTCATGCGACCCCCACTTTAATGACTGCACAATCATAAGCATTCGAAAAACGACATTCATCCTCATTAGATTGAAGACGAATGCCGTTTTTTTGACTTAGGACTTATTTAGTTTAACTGAATTAAGCTTAGTACCAACCGTTAGCTTGCCAGAAAGCTTGCGCTGCGGCCCATGAGCCGTAACGAGAAGCCACGTAGCTGTTGGCCACGCGTTCTTGGTTAGCGGCGGAGTAGTCTCCATTTAAATATGAAGAACTCAATTGATACTTACCGATATATTGACCATTCGTTGCCGTGTAAGAACCCCCGGATTCTTTGTTGGCAATCCAAGCTTTAGCGGCACTGTCGCTATCGCTGGTGGTCGTGGTCGTTACGGCACTAGTAGCCGTATTAGTGGTGCTAGCAGCTGCTTGGCTCGTTGGGGCAGCCGAGCTAGCTTGGGAAGTTGCTTGTGAACTCACTTGCGAGCTGGCTTGTGAACTAACAGCAGCGGAACTAGCTTGCGAAGTAGCTGATGAAGCGGCTGCATAACTGGCAGAGCTTTGTGAGCTAGCTTGCGAAGTTGCGGTAGTCGTCGCGCTTGAAGCTTGAGTCGTTGTGCCGTTGACTTCTAATTTTTGACCGACGAGAATAAAGTTCACGTCAGCTAAATGGTTAGCCGTTTCAATTGCTGAAATCGTCGTATTGTAATTTGCAGCGATAGCACTTACCGTATCACCAGCCTTAACAGTTACGGTATCAGCGTTAGCAGCCGTGGCCCCTACCACCAATAAACCGGCCGCCGCAGCGGTGGATAATAGTAAACTCTTGATCTTCATTAAATAACGTCACTCCTATTTTTTGTTCGTGCGCCCCGTCACACCCATCAGGTTACGGCGGTTAACAACAGATGCTAGTGTACCGAACGCATGTAACAAACAAATAGCAGGTTGATTACCATTTCCTAGTTAGTTTGTAATATAAACAGTTTTTTGTAATATTTTGTAACATTAAAGCGGGAAAATGATGGGTACCGCTTTCACGAAAACTGCTTAATTATTTTAGCTTTTTTGTTAGTGAAAGCGCTGTGAATTCCTTGAACAGCTTTATCTTAGCTAGTAAAGCAAGTATAATGATGTGAGTATACTCATAAGCCACTAAGCCTTGCTAAATATAATTTTGGCAATATAATTGTTTGACCTTTATTTCAAAATGAAGGCGGCCAATTCGCTAAGAAATGCTTATATTCCCACAGATAACTTTACTTGCATGCCTGAATCAGGTAAATTAACTACGGAACTAGAGTATCCAAATATAGCGTTTTTACTAATATATGACAGTATCACACCACTTCCAAACGCTAAATAGTGACATTAAAATTCCATTTAACATCACCATTTAGTCGGAAGCCACTGATTTGGTCAGCGTGGTGATGTCCTTAGCGAGCGTTTTTTGCTCGGTTAGGACATGAGCCGACCTGACAGACAAGTGGGTTTTGCTTGGCTGCCAGGCGCCGTGGCGACCGCTTTTTGGCGCCACGGGTTGCTCCACGCTGGCCGAATCAGTGGCTGGAGACGGTCATTAACATCCTGTCATATTCAAAAACGTACTATAATATAGTAACTAAAAATTTTAACTTTAAAGATTGAGAGATGAACATACATGTGCGGTTTTGCTGGTTGCTTAACTGATCGGACGAAAACGGATAACGCGGCGTACGATCAGACCATCCATGAAATGACGAAGATGATTGTCCATCGGGGTCCCGATGATGACGGTTATTTCGCCGACGACAATATTACGATGGGTTTCCGGCGGCTAAGTATTATTGACTTGGCCGGTGGACACCAACCACTTTCTTACGACAATGAACGTTACTGGATGACCTTTAACGGAGAAATTTATAACTACGTTGAATTGCGTGAACAATTAAAGACTGAAGGGTATGAATTCAAGACGAGTTCCGACTCTGAAGTTATCTTGGCAATGTATGCCAAATACAAAGAAAACGCCACGAAGTACTTACGTGGGATGTTTGCCTTTGTTATTTGGGATAAGCAAGAAAAGACGTTGTTTGCCGCGCGTGACCAATTTGGTATCAAGCCATTTTACTATGCCATTCAAGGCGATGATTTCTACTACGCTTCTGAAAGCAAATCCATTTACAAGATTTTAAAGGATAAGACGTTTGATAAGAATGCCATGCAAGATTACATGACGTTCCAATTCGTCCCTGAACCAGAAACATTAACGAAAGAAATCAAGATGTTAGCGCCCGGGTGCTCCTTAACTAAGACGCTCGGTGCCGCTCCACAAATCACGCGTTACTATCACCGCGAATTCCATCCAGTCCAACGTACTGAAGAAGAATACGCGCAAAAGATTAAAGACGCTTTGATTGATTCCGTTAAGATTCACATGCGTTCTGACGTGCCAGTTGGCTCCTTCCTATCTGGTGGGATTGATTCATCGATCATCGTGGCCATCGCCAAAAACTTTAACCCTAACCTCGAAACGATTTCCGTTGGCTTCGAACGTGAAGGTTACAGTGAATTAGATGTGGCCCAAGAAACTGCTGAAAAACTCGGCGTGAACAACCACTCCATGACGATTTCACCAGAAGCCTTCATGAAGGCCTTCCCACATTTCGTTTGGAGCATGGATGATCCGTTGGCTGACCCGGCTGCTGTGCCGCAGTACTTCTTAGCTAAAGAAGCGGTTAAACACGTTAAAGTGGCCTTGACCGGTGAAGGTGCTGATGAATTATTCGGTGGTTACACGATTTATCACGAACCCGAATCATTGAAACCGTTCCGTTACACGAAACCAATCAATGGCGCTTTGAAGAAGATTGCTTTAATGATGCCTGAAGGAATGCGCGGCCGTTCATTCTTAATGCGCGGGACCACGCCGCTTGAAAACCGGTATGTCGGCAATGCCTTCATCTTTGGTGAACAAGAAAAACAAGCCTTCATTAAAGATTACAATCAAAATCATCCGTTCCAATCAATTACGCAACCATTTTACGATGAATCCGTTGACTACGACCCAATTAGCCGGATGCAATTCATCGACATGCATACTTGGTTAAACGGGGACTTATTACACAATGCTGACCGGACCACCATGGCCCACAGTTTGGAATTGCGGACCCCATTCGTTGACCGCGAAGTTTATAACTTAGCGGCTGAAATTCCAGCCGACTTGCGGATCAGTCACGGCACAACCAAGTACATCTTGCGCAAAGCCGTGGAAGACATTGTGCCGGCCCACGTCTTACATCGTAAGAAGCTTGGGTTCCCAGTGCCAATCCGCTTATGGTTAAAAGAAGATGAAATGTACAGCTGGGCTGAACAAATCATCGATGAATCGCAAACTGACCAATACTTCAATAAAGACTACTTCTTGAAGCTCTTGTCCGATCACCGCGCTGGCGTTCGCGACAATTCACGGAAATTATGGACGGTCTTAACGTTCATGATGTGGCACAAGATTTATGTGGAAAGCGATAACTTGATGGACAGTCCCACCGCCAATGCGCACGCGAACGAAATTGAGGAAGCCTAATGGAAATCATTGTACAAAAATTTGGCGGAACCTCCGTCAAAGACGATGCTGCTCGCAAACAAGCGTTGCACCACGTCCAATATGCGGTCGACCAAGGTAACAAAGTCATCGTGGTCGTGTCAGCGATTGGTCGTAAAGGCGCCCCTTACGCCACAGACTCCCTACTCGGCCTCGTGCACGGTGACCAATCCCGGTTAACCAATCGCGAACTCGACATGCTAGTCTCCGTTGGGGAAACCATTTCAACCGCTGTTTTCACGGAAATGGCGCGCGAACAAGGCTTGAATTGTATTGCGATGACCGGCCATGATGCCGGTATCGTCACTAATGACGAATTCCAAAATGCGAAAATTTTACGCGTTGATCCTAAGCCCATCCAAGCGGCCTTTGACGATGCCGATGTTGTAATCGTCACTGGTTTTCAAGGGGCCACGGAAGATGGTCACATCACGACAATTGGTCGGGGCGGGTCCGATACTTCCGCCGCCATCTTAGGCGCGGCGTTGCATGCCAAACGCGTCGATATTTTCACCGATGTTAACGGGATGATGACCGCCGACCCCCGTTTAGTCACCCACGCCCGCTTCATTGAAGCCATTAGCTACGAAGAGTTAGCGAACATGGCACATGAAGGAGCTAAAGTGATTCATCCGCGGGCGGTGGAAATTGCCGAACAAGCCCACGTCCCAATGCGGATTCGGTCGACTTATCAAGCCCCCGATGAACTTGGGACCTTAGTTACCGACCGCACGACGACTAAGATTGAACATTATCGGACCGTTACTGGGATTGCGCATCAAACTAATTTAACGCAATTTACAGTCCCGACCGATAAGCTCAGTTCCAGTCAAATTTTCCAATTGATGGCGCAACATGGTTTGAGTGTCGACTTCATCAACATCACCCAACACCAAGTCGTGTTCAACTTAGTGAACGGTGACGCCGTTGTCGCGCAAAAATTATTGTCCGCGGCGAACGTCGACAATTGTCAATGCATCAGTGACTGTGCCAAGGTTTCCGTTGTGGGGGCCGGCATTACCGGGACTCCTGGGGTTACTGCCCGCATTGTCACCGCTTTAAGTGCACAGCACATCGACATTTTACAATCAACTGATAGCTATACGACTATTTGGGTCTTAGTTAAAGAAGCTGATTTAAAAGCCGCGATGAACGCATTGCATGACGAATTTTTAGGTATTGAAAAATAAGCATTTTAAAAGCGCCGTCAAACCGAAAAATTCGGTTTGACGGCGCTTTTTAGTCGGCATACTAAATTATTCAAGATAACCTTTACGGAATAACATATTAGCCCGATTCGTGCCAATCGGTGCAATTTTGTTCATCGTATCATTCATGGTTTCGTAAAAATCAGCCGCGGCTGGTGACAACTTCGTAACCAGCGCTTCTTGTTGCAAACTAATCATGACGCGATTAACCACTTTAACGTTATAAACGTTCTTTTGGATGTCAGCCATGGCCAATTCCCCGATTTTGCGTTCCCGGTCGGTCAACCCGTCTGCGTCCACATACGTCATCAATTGTGCTAATACGGCTGCATTCTCTTTTTTCTCGCGATCAAAAAACATGTCCCTCGCCTAACCCTTCTGATATCCCCATAGTATGTTGCTCAAAGCAACGTCGTTATCGTACGCTTATAATTCAATTAATACAATCAGTTTACAAACCTTTTTTCAAGGTATCGCCCAGCAATAGATACCCGTCGTAAATATTAATACTAAATGGAAAGTCACCATCGTTAGCGCACTTAATCGAGGTGGCGATTATGCGGCTTTTTTTGCCGGACTTACGCCACCGACATCTTTGAAGTTTCTTGCTTAAATTCGGTTATTAACAGCTAATTTTTGATTGGAATAACTACCATCGAAAATGTTCAATTACAAATTCATATATTTAACGTTATTTTGAAACCGAGCTGAAATTAGCAGTTGGCTGACCGCAATGGAATCGTCCTAAAAGTGGCGTAACGGGATTGGGCCATATCCCGTTTACACCACAGACGCCTTTGGAGACTTGGGCTGTAGGCTCAAAAGCGAGGTTCAAGACCACTTCACAGGCTTGGACCGGTCCCAGGACGATGGAATTACGGTCAGCTAACTGCGGCAATTGCCACTTCACTAATCTTAACAACCAGTTAAGCCGACTTAGAAATTGACCCGAACAGGTGACTTTTCGAATAATTACATGGTATCCTAGACGTACTATATCAGCGTAATTTATAACAAAGGACGTATTCAAATTATGAAAGCAAGTCAATTAATTAATAGCTTAAAATTCAAAACCGTCCAACCCGCGTTAACCACGGATTTCGACGTCACGATGTTGACCCAAGACACCCGTGAAATCAAGCCTGGTGCCATGTTCGTATGTGTCGACGGCTACCACGTCGACGGCCATGACTTAGTCGACCAAGCCGTGAGTGCCGGCGCTAAAATCATTGTGGCTTCTAAACCCATTGACGTCGCCGTCCCCGTTATCTATGTGCAAAACACGGAACGGGCTATGGCCATCTTAGCGGACGTCTTTTATGACGCCCCGAGCCAAAAGATGCGGATGATTGGGGTTACCGGGACCAACGGTAAAACGACTGTTACCCATTTAATCGAACAGATTTATCGTGACCAAAAGCAAGCCACGGGTTTGATTGGAACGATGTATCGCAAAATTAAAGATGAAAAGTTACCGACCGCTAACACGACTCCGGATGCAATCACGACGCAACGGACCTTAGCCGCCATGCGCGATGCTGGTGTCGATACAGTTGCGATGGAAGTTTCCTCAATCGCCTTAGTGTTAGGCCGGGTTTGGGGGATCGACTATGATATCGCCGTTTTCACCAACTTAACGCAAGACCATTTGGACTTCCATAAGACGATGGCCCAATACGCGGAAGCTAAAGCGATGTTATTTGCCCAACTTGGCAACAAGTATGACGCGAATGGCACCGCTAAAGTTGCCGTCTTAAATACGGATGACCCGGTTGGCCGCGAATTTGAACAATATACGTCGGCGCACGTCTTAACGTTTGGTTTAAAGCCGGACGCCATGATTAACGCCCAAAACGTGCAAATCAAGAGCCACGGCACTGAATTCGACTTATCCGTCTTCGGGCATGTCACTCACGTAACGATGAAGTTAATCGGTCAATTCAACGTCTACAACATGTTAGCCGCCTTTTCAGCTGCCTATGCCAGTGGGATTCCGGAAGACCAAATCATTGCTTCTTTGGAAAAGGTCACGGGCGTTAAGGGCCGCTTCCAAGCGGTGCCATCCCATACCGGTGTCAGTGTCATCGTGGACTATTCCCATACGCCAGATGGCCTATTAAACGCCTTAGAAACGATTCAAGACTTCGCCGAAAAAGACATTTATTGTGTCGTCGGCTGTGGTGGCGACCGTGATAAGACCAAGCGCCCGAAGATGGCGAAAATTGCTGTCGAACGCAGCACGAAACCTATCTTCACGTCAGACAATCCACGGACTGAAGACCCGGAAACCATCTTACAAGATATGGTCGCCGGCGTCCCCGATGCCAACGTCCCGGTTTACGTTGACCGCCACGAAGCGATTGCCAAAGCCATCGAACAAGCCCAACCCGGCGATGTCGTTTTAATTGCCGGTAAAGGCCACGAAGATTACCAAATTCTCGGCCGAACTAAGCACCATTTCGATGACAGCGAAGAAGCCGCGAAAGCATTAGCCTTAAAACCAACAATTGATTAATGAATATTTATAAAGTCTAGGCCCAGTGCCTAGGCTTTTTTTAGCTGTCTATTAAGTAGCAGACTAAAGCTATCGAGCGACCGGCGTCAGGTATGCCGGCCACCGTGAAAGTGACGTTATGTTTTTTTGCCAAACTTACACTACGGACGTCTTTGCCGTTGCTTTCTTAATAGTGATTATTGCAGCAATCGGTCTACTATAATTTATCTACCTCAGCAAAATTAACGTCCAATATAACTGGCGTACATAATGGCAGTCACACTATTATTATTTAAAAATCTATTTAGCGCCGGCTGTCCGTAATGGAAGCCGCTATGTAGGTGGTGTAAACGGGATTGGGCTGTATCCCGTTTACACCACGGACGCCTTTTGAGACTTGGGTTATAGGCTCAAAAGCGAGGGTCAAGACCGCTTCTCAGGCTTGGCCCGGTCCCCATAGCGGCTGGAATTACGGACAGCCGGCAGCGGGTATCAAAACCCATATGTCAAGAAAGTGACCAAACTAGCGACTATCTTTGATGAATATTGTCATACGACAATATAATTGGGATGTATACCAAGGCCGGTATCGTTTTTAGAATGGAGGTCTTTTGATGATAAATACTACCGCAATGGACGTCGAACATGTCGATGGTCTGACTAAAATGATTAAACCGATTGCTGCGAATATCGCAGCCGGGCAATTTGATCCGCTCGTTTTAAAGACGCTTGGCGACTTTGCCAAACCCGTAACGCTGGACACCTCGTTAGCTGATTTACGCGCCGGTAGTCTTACTCCGCCAATAAAAGACGCGCTTGATGAACAAGCCGTTCAAGTCACGGATGCCGTAATTACTGCCCAAAATCGCACCATCAACGTTGAATGGTTAACACCCCAAACGGTCATTGGCAACCAAGTGCTCGTTTACTTTCACGGCGGGGCCTTTTATGGCGGCGAACCTGCCAATAATACGGCGCTATTAAAGTTAGTGGCTGACCGCAGTCACTGTGAAATCTTAAATGTCGATTACAGCTTAGCCCCTGAAAATCCAGCACCCGCTGGCATTTTGGATGGCTTAGCCGTAATTCAGTCATTGTTAAAAGATAATCCCAACTTACAAATTGCGATTGCCGGCGACTCCGCCGGGGCCAACATTGCCACCGCCGTCGCCAGCATTAACCGCCAATTGGGTAACGAACAAATCAATCAACAATTATTATTGTATCCAGTGACCGCGCCCGGTTGCGACCATGATAGTGCACTTTGGGACGTCAACGCCTTTCCGATCGTCGCCGACCAGCAAACCCGGTTTAAAAATTATCATGACTTATTTAAACAGCTCGACACAGTCATGACCAACTATTATTTACCCACTTATTTAAGTGCGGATAGCCCCCTCATTTCACCACTCTTACAAACTGACTTGGCGGCAGCGCCCGATACCGTCATCATGGTCGGCGAATTTGACCCTTTCCGCCCGCAAGCATGGGCTTACGCACAACGCTTAGCACAATCCGATGTCGCCACGACTTTCATTCAGTACCAAGGTATGAACCACGCCTTTGGCCCGTTAATCGACCGTTACTGGCAAGCCCGTGACGTTGCCGATGTGCTAACCGAACGCTTAGTAAGTGCCTTTTAAAGTCATCAATTAATGGGCAACTAAAAACCACGTATGAGCGCCAATTATTCGGCGCGCCACACGTGGTTTTGTTATGCTAATTTTTTGGTAAATAGCTCGTTTCATTCCAAGTCTTAATCTTAAAGTTTTGATTATCCATCGTTTCAACAATCGTTAAACTGTCATTGTCGACAATTCCGTGGCCAATCGTGTTCAATTCTTGGCCATCCACAATCAATGGGTCTCGCAATTTTGATAACGGCACGCCCATCAATGTTTTAATCGTCATCGTGGTGACCAAGCCGTGCGAAACGACTAGCAACGGCAATGGATTGGCCAGACCAACTTGGCTCACCGCCGCGTGAATCGCCGCCGTGGTCCGTGTGACAAATTCCGCATAACTTTCACCACCGCCAGCCAAGCCTGGTTGGTACTGGTCAGGATGATGAATCAGTAAGTCGAGTTGGTCTTTGGGCCTGACATCGGCTTCTTTTTGGCCATCCCACGTGCCAAAATCCATTTCCATTAATTGTGGTTCTAAGTTAATCGTCGGTTGCCATTGATTTTCGACCACAATCAGCTTAGCGGTTTCGAACGCCCGCGTTTGCGGACTACTGATGACCCGCGCAAATTGCACGTCTTTTAAATATTGACCCGCGGCGGTCGCGCCCGCCAACCCGATTGGTTGTAACGGCGAATCACTCGAACCCCCTTGAAAACGATGTTCCAAGTTAAACTGGGTCTGACCATGCCGCACAAAATAAATTTGCATCGTTTGAAATCCTCCCTAATATAATTACATTAATATTGTAACCATCTTCGCGAGATTCTCCAAATCACGGGTTTATTGGACAACTTTAGCGTAAGGCCGGTCGATGGCAACCGTATCCACCTGGTCCGTTTGCAACCGTTGTTTTAATACTTCAATAATCTTGATTCCCGCACTACAGCCAATCCGGTCGGCGCCCGCAGCCACCATCGCTAAAAAGGTATCGGCATCCCGAATGCCACCAGCCGCCTTAACTTTCACGGTATCGCCGACCACCGACTTCATCAACCGCACGTCAGCCACCGTGGCACCGCTCGTCCCAAAACCCGTAGCCGTCTTGATGAAGTCGGGCCGAACTTCTTTCGCGATGGTCGCCATCGTTTTAATCTCAGCCGGTGATAAATAGCAGTTCTCAAAAATAACTTTGCACGGCACGTGGTTAGCATGACAAGCAGCCACCATTTGCGTCATTTCAGACTTCATATAAGCCAGATTACCGTTTTTGAGTTCTGTTATGTTAATAACATAATCAATTTCATTAGCCCCATTGGCCATCGCGTCTTGGGCTTCAAACACTTTCGTCGCAATACTGGTTTGACCAAGTGGAAAACTAATGGCGGCCCCCGTATCAATATCAGTGCCTGCTAATAAATGTGCGCACAATTGCGATTGAACCGAATTAATCGCGACCATTTTAAAGTGGTACTGCCGCGCTTCGTCACACAGTTTTTGCATATCCTGAGCACTGGCATCTGCTTTTAAATTCGTATGATCGACTAACCGGCATAAGTCATCAAGTGTATAAGTTATCATTTTAACATCTCCATTAATAAGTCATTACATATTTAAATGATAGCGGTTACTTAGTTGGATGTCAATTTGGAAAATAGAATCTCTGGATAACTCTAAAAGGACTCCTGATGAAATTGCCATTCGTCAGGAGTCCTTTTGGTTTTGCTATTTTTTTGGTTGAAACGTGTGACCACCGGCAGTTTGTTCCGCTTAACCCGGGAGCGGCAACCATGCCCAAAGCCCGGGTATAATTGCCACTCCCACGTTAATGCTCGTAAACTAACCGCCGGTGGTCACACTCTGTTTTAAATCTCTTTAACTAAATGCGCATAAGGATGGACGCCAATCGTTAACGTGCCGGCATCTTCGAAACCTTCCCGGTGATATAACTTCGCCGCCCGGGGATTGCCATCATCGACGTTCAAGCTCAACTTAGTAGCGGCTTGGTCGTTTAGTAACCGCGGTAACGCCGCTAATAAGCGACTCCCGATACCTTGCCCTTGCGTGGCCGGATCAACCGCCAACATGCTCAAATACCATTCGCCAGGCTGCGTTTCACCGCCTAATTCCAACGGGGCGTCAAAACCCGGATGGCCGCCCGAGACTTTTTTCAAGATATTGTTGACGGCGACTTCATTTTCAGCTGGGTGGCCAAATGCCACGCCTAACACGCGGTCGTCCGTGACGGCCACAAAGGTTTGCGCTAACCCACTCAAGTTAGCTGGTAACTGATAAAGTCGCGTTAACATGTCTAATAAGTTGGCCTCACTCACATCTTGTAAGACCGGCATTTCCATATCGCGATAAATCATCGCAATTAATGGTGCAATCTGGGCCCCATCTTGGGGTACTGCTTGGCGAATTTGCATGCAAAAACCTCCTTGATTTTAATGCTTAGCCTAACAAATTTTAATCGATATCGTCAATCTTTTAGCTTTAAGTCATGCCGATGCTGGATGGTCATCACCCAAGTCGTAATCGGCACCGTCAAAATGACGCCCATTAACGAGAACAAGACCATTAAGACTTCGGCGACAAAAATTTTATTATTGATGACACTGCCGAATGAATAATGCAGTCCGGAGAACCAAATAAACAACGCTAAAAAGCCACCAAAAAAGCCGAAAAATAACGTGTTAAAGGTCGTCCCAATAATTTGCTTACCAATGCTAATACCATCAATGTACAGCCGCTTACTAGACACTTGCGGATGGTGGACGATAATTTCACTGAGCCCCGCCGCAATTGCGATACTGGCTTCCGCAATCGCCCCGAGCGTACTCAAGATGGCTTCCGTCACCGCGACGCCGACAAAGGAAACGCCAATGGTTAGCGACATGCCTTCTAAGTCTTCACTATCTTCTAAACTGAAGCCTTGGGCCATAATCCAATGTTCAACCGGAAAAATCACGATAATTAGCCCGACCATGACAATTAGCGCCGCGATATAGGCCGTTTTGGCAGCCAATTCATTGTCTTCACCGAAGAAAATCGTAAACGCTAAAATAACGGTCCCAATGACTAGCGAAACGCCCATCGCGGGGAACCCCCACGAAATTAAAACGACTGCTAAAAACAACAGCCCAAAGTTAAATATCAAACTCAAGAAAGCTGTGGCCCCAGTTTTACCACCGACCAGCACCATTAAGCCAAATAACACTAGTCCTAAAACGGTTATCGTATTCATTGTGCGGGCACCTCCCGTGGCATCAACCGACTCGCCAAGTAACTCGCCACTGGAATCGCTAAGACAATCCCAATCCCCGAAATCAAGCTTTGAACCATCCCTAACGACATATTCATCGTAAAGGTATAGCCCCAGTTATTGCCATTCCGCAAATACAGTAAGGTCATGGCAAACGTGTCCGCCATGAAAATTAAGAATAAGACGTTGATTAACGGTCCCATAATCGACCGGCCAATTTGAATACCGGATTTGAATACTTGATTTGCCGTAATATCTGGCCGCTCTTGTCGCAGCTGGAATAGTGACGCCACAATATCCGTCGATTCATCCATGACTGCCCCTAACGACCCGAGAATCGTTTCCACTAAAAATAATGGTCGCGGTACTTGGGTGACGTATTGCATCGACTCATAAGTCACGCCCCGTTCATGGGTCACGGCAAAGACAATCAAACTAATGACTACCGCTAAGCCCGTACCGGCCATCGTCGCGCCCAAGGTGACCACCATTTGCCGATTAAACCCAATTACTAACCAGAGCGTTAGCACAGCAAAAATCACCGCTAAAATGCCAAATAGACTATAAATGTGACCGCCATTAGTCGCTAAGTCGATTTGAATCGCGGCGTAAAACAAGACCGCATTCAACGTCACACTCAGTAACGCCATCAGCCCACTAAAGCGCATGATTAGTAACAATAACGCCAAGGCTAGCCAGGCGACAAATGCCAAGGCCGTGTCACGTTTCAAGCCTTGAATCGTGACCGCACTGCTGTGGTCGCTCGGAATCCGAACAAACACTTGGTCACCAGTCCGATACTTTTGATCCATCGCTCCAGAGCGCGTGTACGTATTTTTAATCCGATACGTTTTCCCAACGTGGCTTTTATTTAAAATCTTAACAGTCACCCATTGCGTATAAGTTTCGTCCTTGTTATTAAATTCATCACTCGTGGCACTCTTGTTAATAGCTTGGACTTGCGTCACTTTTGCCACCGTTTGGCGATATAAGCCCGCATCGACACGGGTTAACCCCACGCCAATCAGACCAATAATCACGACTAAAATGGTCAGCCAGAACCCCCAGTGTTGCTGTATGTGCTGCTTCACGTTCTTCACCCTTCTCACTTAAGCTAACTTTCAGCTTAGCACTTAACCCGCCGCTGATTGTCATTGCCAACCAATCTTTACCAGAACCTAAGCTTCGACCATTACTTTAAGGGCTTGTAACCACGCCACTTCAATCATATCGTGATTGCGCCGGGCGTACTTTAAACCGCGGTCAATCAAAGCTAAGGCGGCATCAGGATGTTTGGCGACGCGCCATTCATAAGCCGCTTGTAACTTGAAATTAGTCAGGGGCGCGTACCGATGTAAGAGTTGTTGCACACCCGTATCTTGATACCAGCCAATGATTTGCGGTTCCAAGTGGTTCGTCACTAAGTTCCAGTAAATGGTGGCATCTAAATAGCGCGCCAAATCCGCGGGTGGCAACGTATTAAAACTCGGTTCCAAGCGACTGAGCCCCGTCAGTAATTCCGGCGTATCTAAGCCGTGTTGCAAGCCCCATTCTAAGATCAACCACGCTTGGCGCACGATGAAGTAATTTTGATTCCCGCCACCGCGCGGCATGACAATCATATTGGCGTCAAGGTCGGCGACACTGCCATTTTGAACGCACAACGCTTCCGCCACGGCGGTCACATAAGCAGCCGTCATCGCGGCATCGGATTCCCGCGCCGTTTTAAAGTCTTGCGCCGCAGTCGGGCGACCGTGCAAATTCATCGGCAGTAATTGCCCGATTTTTAAGGTGTTTACCCAAATCCAAATAATGAACGCTAACAGCCATAAGTTAAAGCTCAACGTAAACTGGCCAAGCGTTACTAAACTTAAGACGACTGTAATCAAGCTAAATAAGCCACCGCCAAAACAATATAACGCGTGGTTAAACTTAGTGGCGTCAGCATCCGGCATTGCGACTAAGTGTGGATAACTCGTCAAGGGGTGCCGCCATTTCCAGTGACCATTTTCTTTAGTCAGTTGATAACGAAAACCGGCGATTTGAACGACGCGCGCCCCAATCAACCGAAAGCCGACCCATTGGCCTAATTCATAAATTAACGTGGCACCAATTTCACTCGCAATTAACGCCAATCCCAGCCAGCCGACTGTGGCGATAAATTGCCCGGCTACTTGCATATCAATTCCTCCAGTATCTTACTATTCCGTCATTTTAGGTTGGTTTAATTATACCAATATTCGATGAACAAGGTGTGATGCGGCCGATGTTAATCCGTGAAGTTCCACGTTCGATAAGTTAATGTGCTAAAAAAATCTTCGTTATTTTTTAATATGGTAGATTGTAAAATTAATCCGAACGCTGTTCGGACAAAAAAGATCAGC
>NZ_AYGX02000085.1 GCF_000498955.2 Lactiplantibacillus fabifermentans DSM 21115
GTTATGCTGAACAATTTGTCCAAAAATTCGGATTAAATTTGCAATCTACCAAGTTATAAAGTGGTATATTAATCTTACTGTTTTTCAAAAATGAAAAACCTAGAATAATTGTTCTAAAGGAGTGTTAAAGTGAGTAACAGATTTGAGATCCTTGAAGAGTACCAAGCCGCCAATACAGAATTGGGTCATTTACGTGACTTGGCAGCTCATCAAACGGATCAAGCACGGGGCGTGACACCGTATCCGCATCTTCAAGACCGGGTCAACCATCTCTCGCAAAAATGTGAACAGCTTGACATGCTGCTAGAAGCAATTAATGCTTCCGAAGACTAAGTTAACGAATTGACTTAGTCATTAACTGTTAAAAATAAATGACTTAGCGCGCTGATACAACGGTTGCTGAGTCCAGCGTTGGGGACTGACGGCTGCACGCGTTGACCGCCAGCTTCGCTTGATTACACTTATTATGTGAATAACGTGACAAAGGAGCCGCAACAATTTTTTTGTTGCGGCTCCTTTGCCGCAGTTGGCTGATGGTAATGCCAGCGTCCGGGGACCGGTCCAAGCCTGAGAACCGGTCGGCACAGCACTGGGATTACTGCTGAACGGAAGTGACAACTAATTAGTGTCTAAAAGTTTTCACGCCAATTATTTTGGGTGAAAAAACGGTCAGCCCCGTTGGCTAACCGTTTAGTGATGATCGTGGATGCTCGTATCAATCCAAAATGGATAGGTTTGGGTCGATAAATATAAGTCGTAGTTCCGATTTCCAATAATCTGGCCATCCATCTGACCCACTTCGACGGAATTAACGAGTAGGTGTAACTCGTGACTCCGGTAATGGTGCACGAAGCGCGAGTTGAGGTGGCGACCACCACAGACCAGTAAAGTAAATAACCATAAAATGGTCCACCAATGTGGTTCTTCGACAACGATTAATTCGAGTTGATCGTCGTGGATGTCCGCGCCGGGTAAAATTTTCACGCCACCACCGAAGTAGGGGTGATTGGAAGTCGTACATAGAAAGGCCCGGCGATACGTATCGCGTTTGCGGTCGACGTGAACCGTCAGTGGAAAGCCTTCTTGTTGTGAATAAGCTTTCAAGGCATTGCTCAGATAAGCCCAATGGCCGAGTCGACCTTTTTTCTGTTTACTGCGATTGGTATCGTCAACGATTTGGGCATCGAAGCCTAGCCCG
The DNA here is from genome assembly GCF_000498955.2 of Lactiplantibacillus fabifermentans DSM 21115. GTDB lineage: Bacteria > Bacillota > Bacilli > Lactobacillales > Lactobacillaceae > Lactiplantibacillus > Lactiplantibacillus fabifermentans. The sequence continues at coordinate 1,199 of NZ_AYGX02000085.1, forward strand.
ACGTTGTTGACGAAATAACGATGTTCATTTTTATAAGTTTCGTGATAATAGCCAATCGACAAGGGGCGGGGCCGCATATTGTTTAAAATTTGCGCCAACGCGATTTGGGGATTAGTGGCCATTTTGAGGCCCCGGGCAAAATCATTGCCGGAACCGCCAGGAATGTAAGCAATCGGAATCGGGTCACCTTGGGTACCCTCTAATAGCCCGTTTAATGCTTCATTCAAAGTGCCGTCACCGCCAATTACTAAGAGGACCGGGGTGACATTTGGTTGCCGAGTTAACCCGTGGGCAAAATGGTAGGCTAAACGGGTCGCGTGGCCAACATAATCGGTAGTGTGATAATCAAAGTGGATCTGCCGTTGGACCAAGATTGGTTGGACGGTCTCCCAAACTTTTTTACCGCGACCACTACCAGCCGTTTCGTTAATGATAATGTAGTATTCCGCAATCAAATTTACACCTCGCAAGATTGTCAGGGCATTGTTTTTCGACCCTGACACCACAAAAAGCCGGAACAAAATGTTCCGGCTAGTGGTTAATTCATAATTAACATCGGTAAGATCATTGGGTGACGTTCGGTCTTGTCAAACAAGAAACTTTGTAAGTCATCGATAATCGCATTGCGAATCGTGGCTTCACTAGCCTTATCACTCTTCATCTTACGACGAATGGTGCGGAAGACATGTCGGCGAGCTTCGTTAATCAAGTCACCAGATTCGCGCATATAAACGAATCCACGTGACAAGATATCGGGGCCAGCTTGAATTTCTTTTTTCTTAAGATCAATCGTAGCGACGACAACCACCAAACCTTCTTCAGAAAGGATTTGACGATCACGCAACACAACGTTACCAATATCACCGATTCCTGAACCGTCGACGTAAACATCGCCAGCACCGAAGTGACCCGCGACTCGCGCAGAATCTTTCGTTAAGGCGAGGACATCACCATTTTCCAAGATGAAACTATGGTCTAACGGCACGCCACATTGTTCAGCGAGTTCGGTATGAATCTTCAACATCCGGTATTCACCGTGAATTGGCATAAAGAATTTTGGCTTCATTAACCGTAACATCAGCTTTTGTTCTTCTTGCCCACCATGCCCGGAAGTATGGATATTGTTAACTTTACCATGAATAACATGGGCGCCAGCTTCTTCGAGTTCGTTAATGACGTGGTTAACGCTCAGCGTATTACCAGGAATTGGCGAACTGGAGAAGATGACGGTGTCACCAGGTTGTACCGAAATTTGGCGGTGAGTTCCGTTGGCAATCCGAGACAGGGCGGCCATCGGTTCACCTTGTGAGCCAGTACATAAAATCATGACTTTGTTAGCCGGTAATGACTTAATGTCATTGGCATCGACCATCGCGTCATCGGGAATATCTAAATACCCTAATTCACGACCGTTGACGATAGCGGCTTCCATACTACGACCAAAGACGGCAATCTTACGATGATGTTCGAGCGCCACTTGAGCAGCTTCTTGAATCCGCGAAATGTTTGAAGCAAACGTCGCAAAGATAATGCGACCTTCGACTTGTTCAAAAATTTTCCGAATTGATTGGGCAACCCAGCGTTCGGACTTCGTAAAGATGGGGCGTTCGGCGTTGGTACTGTCGGATAATAACGCTAAGACGCCGCGTTCACCTAAGTGGGCCATCCGTTGCAAGTTCGGCGGCTGGTTCGTAATAGGGGTCAGATCGAATTTGTAGTCCCCGGTTTCCACAATGGTACCAGGTGGCGTTTGAACCGCGATCCCGAGCGTATCTGGAATCGAGTGGGTCGTTCTAAAGAACGATACTCGGGTTTTACGGAATTTCAAAACAGTATCTTCGTTGATTTCATGCAACTCGGTCGTTTTGAGTAAACCGTGTTCTTCCAGTTTGCCTTTAATTAAGGCTAAGGCGAGGGGACCAGCGTAAATTGGCACGTTGATTTGTTGGAGTAAGAATGGAATCCCACCAATATGATCTTCGTGACCGTGCGTAATCACCAATGCTTTTATTTTTTGCTGATTTGCAACTAGATAAGAATAATCGGGGATGACGTAATCAATTCCGAGAAGTTCGTCTTCGGGGAATTTGATACCGGCATCAATCAAAATAATCTCATCCTGAAATTGGATACCGTAAGTGTTTTTCCCAATTTCTCCTAAACCACCGATTGCAAAGACGGCAGTTTCGTTGTTTTTAACGTTTAACCGTTTCATTTATTAAACTCCGTTAGTTGAAACTCTGGATTTTCTTTTTCGTAATCCAAGAAGTTACCTTCTAACGGTTCGATAAATTCAATATTGTATTCCGTATTATCTTCCACTAGGACGCGGGCATCAACTTCAGTTTCCGCTTCAAGATAAAGCGATTGAGTTGTTTCGCGTTGTGGGTTCCGTTGTTTGGTTTCTTGGTAGTAAACTTTGTAAATCATGAACAAAACTCCTTTAGAAATATTTATCTGGAACCAGGTCCCAGACAGTAAGCAAAAATAAAAGTTTGATCCGTACACAGGTTGTGTAAACACAACAATTATCTTTCATTTTAGCATAATTTTGCGGAGGTGTATACAATGTTAACTTTCTTCAAAATCAGAGCTTGGAGAGTAAAATATTTTTTGTAAACATGCTATTCTTATAGTAATTAAAGCCGTTCAAAAATATCGAAATTGTGAACAAGTGTACAATTCAATTGTGAGGGATTAAACGATGGGCAAATGGATAACTATCTTGGTAGGACTAGTTTTGGCTATCATTATATATGAAGTTTTACGCCGCCAAGTCTTGAAACGTACGACTGCTAAAATCAAGCTAGCCGGGCAACGGACAGTCGATACGGCGATGACGGCCGTGTTGGCGCAATTGGCCAGTTCCGTCGTGGCCCAACAAGTGAGCGGTAATCTCCATTCCGCACCGGTGGCCGATGTGTGGGGGCGAGGCGTGATGGCCTTTGAATACGTGTTAAAGACGCCGGGCATGACGGCAGTTGATTTACCGGAAGTTCGCCGTATTTTAAACAATCATTTGCAAGCCTATGCCCGTGATGAACAGCTGACGGCGTTCCAAAATGCCGGTCCGGCGCTACGGGTCACGGACACGTGGTTGCGCGATGGCGAGTTGCATGTGGATGTGGCTTACTTAATGAATGAAGCAACTTTAGAGTATTTAGAAGATCTACGCCGTTTGACCGCTAAATAAACTGCTCTTTGGCGGGTCTTTTTAAATATTGGTAAATGCGTAATTGCCGTTGTGCGTCAGTAGCAATTCCAGTAGCCGTGGCGACCGGTTCGAGCCAAAAAGCGGTCTCGAACCTCACTTTGAAGCTCGGCAAAATTCGCCAATCTTCAAAGATGTCGGTGCCGTAAGTCCGGCAAAAACAGCCGAACTTACGCCACTTGCACGGCAACTTCCATTGCTACTGACGCACAACTAAATAGATTTTGCCATCAGAAAACGTGGTCACTGCCAACGTGGTGATTATTTGCTTATCAGTGATTTGACTGTGTCGGTTGCGCTAGTTGCAGATTCACCGATGTATGGAAAGTTCCATTTGGCGCACGTTTCGACGATAAAAACAAAAAATAAATTGGTGTCTCAGTCACGCAACAAAAAAGAGTTTGGGTTTTGTCCCCAAACTCTTTTTTGCGCAACGGTTACGAAATTAAAACTAAATCATCGTCGGCCGCAAACGGATTGTTTTCATTGATGTGGTCGTAGAACAAGATGCCATGTAAGTGGTCGATCTCGTGTTGGCACACAATCGCCGGGTAGTTCTTTAACCGGATCTTCTTTTGCTCACCGGCCATATTATAGTAGCGTAATGTAATCCGATCGTGACGAATGACGTAGCCTTCGATTTCACGATCAACGGATAAACAGCCTTCACCTTCAGTTAAGGCGCCTGGTTGAACGGAATGACTGACGATGACGGGGTTAATGATGACATCTTTAAAAATGGGGTCATCACCGTCATGGTCACCAGGAACTAAGACGGCGGCCATTTGCTTGGAAACGTCGACTTGTGGGGCTGCTAACCCAACGCCCGCTCGTAATCCATATTTTTTTGCCAATTCAGGATCTTGGCTATTTACTAAGTATTCCATCATATCGGTGGCCAATTTTTGGTCATCAGCACTCAAGGGAAATTGTACTTGTTTGGCTTCCGCGCGTAACGTGTCGTTACCTTCACGGATGATATCTCTCATCTTAATCAACCAAATTACCTCCAAAAACTATTCTGTCGTTCGGAACTAGCCGAGCAGTTCACACTTACAAACAATTCTAGCATAACTCAAATTGAAAATGTAGCAACTTTCTCGAAAACTGCTTACAAATGGTTTTCCAGAATTAATGAATAAATTCACAATCATTTCGAGAATAAAAGCCGTGGATACGCCGTTTGGAAGGGCTTGCAAAAAATGAAAAGCAATGATAAATTAGACTTGTAATTATGAAAACGATTACGGCCCTGTACTGTTAGGCAGGATCGTACGTTCGTGAAAGGGATGTGTCATTTATGGACAACGAAAAACCAATTGTCGATTTTAGCGCGATCCGCGATGCACTTGGACAAGATTTTAAACCAGTGCAAGTTATTGATGGCCAGGCGAACGTCATTAAGCCTGAAATCGTCGCCAAATATACCAATGATCAATTAGTAGATTTCTTAAAACTTATGATTTGGGAACGGACTTTACATCAACGTTCCAATGCTTTGACCCGTCAAGGTCGGTTAGGCTTCTATGCGCCAACTGAAGGACAAGAAGCGAGTGAAATGGGGAGTAACTCTGCCATGAAACGTACCGACGTGTTAATGCCGGCTTATCGGGACATCCCCCAATTAATCCAACACGGTTTACCCGTTTATAAAGCGTTCTTGTGGTCACGGGGCCACGTTTTAGGTAATGAATATCCAGAAGACTTACATGCGATGCCACCACAAATCATCATCGGGGCGCAATACGTCCAAGCAGCTGGGGTCGCCTTAGGGATTAAGAAGAACGGTACGGCCGATAAAGTTGCTTATTCCTACACTGGTGATGGTGGGACGTCGCAAGGGGACTTCTATGAAGGCATGAACTTTGCCGGAGCCTTCCAAGCACCCGCGGTCTTCATCGTCCAAAATAATGGTTATGCCATCTCGGTTCCCCGGCGTAAACAAACTGCCGCGCGGACTTTGGCTCAAAAAGGGGTCGCCGCTGGGATTCCTAGTATCCAAGTTGATGGGATGGACTTCTTAGCTGTGCATGAAGTGACCAAAGCGGCGCGTGAATACGCAGCAGCCGGCAATGGTCCCGTCTTAATCGAAACTTTAACGTATCGGTTCGGTCCACATACTAACGCCGGGGATGATCCTAAACGTTATCGGACCAAAGACGAAGAACAACCTTGGTTCGACAATGATCCATTGATTCGCTACCGCAAATATTTGACTGAACAAGGTGTTTGGTCAGAAGATATCGAAAATGACTACGTTGAACAAGTCAAGGCTGATATTAAAGATGCCGTTAAACAAGCGGATGAAGCACCTAAGCAAAAAATGACCGAATTTTTGGGGAATGTCTTTGAAGAACAACCACAAAACATTCAACAACAAATTACGGAATATCAAGCAAAGGAGTCGAAGTAACATGTCAAAGAAAACGTATATTCAAGCGATTACCGATGCACTTCGATTAGAACTGGGGTCTGATGAAAAGACTTTAGTTTTTGGTGAAGACGTTGGTAAAAACGGTGGGGTCTTCCGGGCAACCGATGGCCTGCAAGCTGAATTCGGTGAAGACCGAGTTTTCGATACTCCTTTAGCTGAATCAGGAATTGGTGGTTTATCCATTGGGTTAGCGCTTGAAGGCTTCCGGCCAATTCCTGAAATTCAATTTTTAGGCTTTATTTTTGAAACGTTAGACTCGATTGCCGGTCAAATGTCACGGGAACGTTTCCGGACTGGTGGCACGCGCCATATGCCAATTACGATTCGTTCGCCATATGGTGGTGGGACACATACGCCAGAAATGCATGCGGATTCATTGGAAGGTTACTTGGCCCAAATTCCTGGTTTACGAGTCGTTACGCCATCCAATCCATACGATGCCAAGGGCTTGTTGATTGCGTCAATCCGTAATAATGATCCCGTCTTCTTCTTGGAAAACTTGAAGTTATACCGGTCCATGAAAGCCGATATTCCGGATGAAGCCTACACGGTGCCATTAGACAAAGCTAATGTTGTCCGTGAAGGTACCGATATTTCCTTGATCGCTTATAGTGCCCAAGTGAACCAATCACTTAAAGTGGCTGAAAAACTCGAAAAAGAAGGCATTTCCGTTGAAGTCGTTGACTTACGGACCTTGTCACCACTTGATGAAGACACGATTTTGAAGTCGGTTCAAAAAACTGGCCGGGCCGTGGCGATTCAAGAAGCCCAACGTCAAGCGGGGATTGCGGCGAATGTCGCTTCCTTGATTGCTGAAAAAGGCGCGTTGTACTTGAGTGCCCCAGTTGGCCGGGTCTATGCGCCGGATACGGTTTATCCATTCGGCTTGGCCGAAGATGACTGGTTACCAGCAGAAGATGACATTGAAGCAAAGACGCGTGAAATTTTAGATTACTAATTTCAGCGCGGAAACAATCAACAACCACTTGCGGTTGTCATGAAAGGAAGTTATCCAATGGCTTACGAGTTTAAATTACCAGAGCTTGGTGAAGGCCTTGAGGAAGGCGAAATCGCATCATGGCTCGTTAAACCTGGCGATCAAGTCAAAGAAGACGATTCACTAGTTGAAATCCAAAACGATAAATCAGTTGAAGAGTTACCATCACCAGTGGATGGGACCATTTTAAAAATTTTAATTCCTGAAGGGGAAACGGCTAAGATTGGGGACGTTATCGTCGAAATTGATGATGGCTCCGGCGAAAACGCAGCGCCAGCAGCATCAGCTGACAAGGCGCCCGCTGACAAACCAGCGACACCGGCAGCACCAGTAGCACCGGCACCCGCTGAAGCACAACCAGAGGCGGCAGCAACTGGCACTCCGGCGGCTCAATCTAATAAACGGGTCTTAGCAATGCCATCTGTACGGCAACATGCCCGTGATAATGACGTTGACATTACCTTAGTTACGCCAACCGGGACGCACGGCCAAGTAACGAAACAAGATATCGATAACTTTAAGGCGGCACCAACGGCCAGCGCACAACCAGCGCCAACGGCTAAGGCCGCGGTACCGGAAACACCGGCGACACCAGCCCCAACGCCAATCAAACCATACGTTTCTGACACTCCTGAACTTGAAACTCGGGAAAAGATGACGCCAATTCGGAAGGCCATCTCTAAGGCGATGGTTAATAGTAAAGCGACTTCGCCACACGTAACGTTATTTGATGAAGTCGAAGTGAGTGCGTTAATGGCGCATCGTAAGAAGTACAAGAACATCGCGGCTGAACGTGATATTCATTTGACGTTCTTACCATACTTCGTTAAAGCATTAGTGGCGGTATTGCAACAATACCCACAATTCAATGCTTCGATTGATGCGGCTAACCAAGAAATTGTTTACAAGCATTACTTCAATATCGGGGTAGCTACTGATACTGACCGTGGTTTGTTAGTACCAAACATCAAGCATGCGGAAGGTAAAGGGTTATTTGCCATTGCCAAAGAAATTACTGACAATACGCAAAAAGCTTACGATGGCAAGTTGAAAGCTAACGAAATGAGTGGCGCTTCGATTACGATTAGTAACATCGGGTCAATTGGTGGGGGCTGGTTCACGCCGGTCATCAACCAACCAGAAGTGGCTATCTTAGGCGTTGGTCGGATTGGTAAAGAACCATATGTGAACGAAAATGACGAAATTGTCGTTGGCAAGATGCAAAAATTATCATTGAGTTTTGACCATCGCTTAATTGATGGCGCCACGGCGCAAAAAGCGATGAATTTACTCAAACAATTGTTACATGATCCAGAATTACTTTTGATGGAAGGATGAGGTCGAAATGGTAGTAGGAGATTTTGCTGAAGAACGCGATACCATGATTATCGGTGCGGGCCCTGGTGGTTATGTCGCCGCAATTCGGGCCGCGGAACTCGGTCAAAAAGTAACGGTCGTCGAAAAGGAATATATCGGCGGGGTGTGCTTAAACGTCGGCTGTATCCCATCAAAAGCTTTGATCAGTGCCGGTCATCGGTTACAAGAAGCTAAAGATAGTAAGATCTTTGGGATTAAAAACATTCAAGCCCCCGTGTTAGACTTCAAGACCACGCAAGCTTGGAAAGATCATCAAGTCGTTGACCGCTTAACTGGTGGCGTCAAGATGTTGCTTAAAAAGCACAAGGTTGAAGTGGTGACGGGTGAAGCCTATATGCACGATAACCATACGTTGCGGGTTATGAATGGTGACCACACCGGTCAAACTTATAAATTCAAACATTTGATTATTGCGACGGGTTCACGTCCGGTCGAAATTCCAGGGTTTAAGTTCCATGGTCGCGTCGTGGATTCAACGGGTGGTTTGAACTTACCAGAAGTACCGAAAGAATTAGTCGTGATTGGTGGCGGGTATATTGGTTCTGAATTAGCTGGTGCTTATGCTAACTTAGGGGCTCATGTCACGATCCTCGAAGGGACGCCGCAAATCTTGCCAAACTTCGAAAAAGATATGGTGCAATTAGTCTTGAAAGACTTCAAGGATAAAGGCGTTGATGTCATTACCGGCGCAATGGCTAAAAATTCAGAACAAGATGACAGTGGCGTGACCGTCACTTATGCCGTGGATGGTAACGAACAATCGATTCATGCTGATTATTGCATGGTAACGGTTGGTCGCCGGCCTAATACGGATGACATGGGCTTGGAATACACCGATGTTAAGTTGACGGATCGCGGTTTGATTGAAGTCGATGACCAAGGCCGGACCGCGGCTTCAGACATTTTCGCCATTGGTGATATTGTGGCCGGCCCCGCGTTGGCCCACAAAGCCTTTGCGGAAGCTAAGGTTGCTGCTGGCGCGATTAGCGACAAGAAGACGGCTAACGACTACGTTTCGGTACCGGCCGTTTGCTTTACGGATCCGGAACTCGCGACGGTTGGTATGACGAAAGCGGAAGCTGAAAAAGCCGGCTTGAGTGTCAAAGTGTCGAAATTCCCATTTGCTGGGAATGGCCGGGCCATCTCATTGAACTCTATGGACGGGTTCTTCCGGTTAGTTTCGACCAAGGATGAAGGTACCGTGGTTGGGGCACAAATTGCCGGCCCCGGTGCTAGTGACTTAATCTCAGAAATGAGTGTGGCTGTTAATGGTGGCTTAAACGTTGAAGATTTAGCGTTGACCATTCATCCACATCCAACATTAGGTGAAGTTGTCCAAGAAGCGGCTGACGAAGCGTTAGGCTTCCCAACCCACATTTAGACCATCCCTTACAAAAGTTTGAGACTGTTATGGTCTCAAACTTTTGTGTTTACATAGATTAATTTGGGCCGGCTTAGATATTGGTGAATGGGTGATTGCCGCTGCCAGCTGACCGTAATTCCAGCCGCTATGGGACCGGTCCAAGCCTGAGAAGCGGTCTTGTCCCTCGCTTTTGAGCCTACAAACCAAGTCTCAAAAGGCGTCCGTGGTGTAAACGGGATACAAATCAATCCCGCTAACACCACCTGCATCGCGGCTTCCATTACGGGGGCCTTTCCAAATATTGGTGAAGCCGGAATTGCCGTTGTGAGTCAGCAGCAATTCCAGTAGCCGTGGCGACCGGTTCGAGCCAAAAAGCGGTCTCGAACCTCACTTTGAAGCTTGGCACAGTTCGCCGATCTTCAAAGATGTCGGTGGCGTAAGTCCGGCTAAAAGCATGCCGAACTAACGCCACTTGCACGGCAACTTCCATTGCTGCTAACTCACAACTGAATTGATCTCGCAATGAGTAAACGCGGACCCGTTTTAATGTAATCGTGAAAGCCGTAATTAATTGGTATATCGGTGATATGGCTGAGGTCGGTCAGTTAATCGAAATTCACCGATATTCGGAAAGGCCCCATTATGGTCAGCTGACAGCTAGGTTGTTTTTGATAGTCGTCGTGCCACACCAAGCTAGTTTGGTGGACTGTTGACTCACAACTAAATAGTGCTGGCCAGAAGAAAACGCCGTGATTGAATGGTGTTTATCTGTGACTTGTTGTGTCGGGAATGTTAATTGTACATAGGTTTGATGCTGGGGAGTCTTTTCAAAGTTTGGCCAGGTTATATGACTGATGACGAGTCGTTAGTCGGCGATTCACCAATGAATGTAAAGACCCAATTGCTACCGACAAACAACTGAATTGCTGCTGCAATGGCAACTTGGAACGCTTCGAACCAATCTGGAAAACTATTATTCGTCTAATCAATAACTTGATTGCATTGGGAACACTGACGGTAAGATGGGGACATACCTAAAGCATGATTGTAAGTGCTTCGTTGCATGTGATTCAGTGCTGTACCAACATTTGGCAAGCACGATTAATTTTGGCAGTTGCGGTCGTTTAGCAGTACAATAAGCGGCACCTTGAAACGGTATCGATCGCCGGGCAACTTTTTTGAATTAATTTCGTGGTTTGGCGTTCATTTGTCGTAACTAATTAGTGACGGGTGCTTTTTAGCGATTGCAAAAGTTTAACTGAATTTTTACTAGCGCAAAAACGAGGTTTAACGCCGTTATGTTACAAAAGAGTAAGCTTTTTATTAACATTTACTTGAATTCATTGACAGCTTAGGTACAATTATTAGCGAAGGTTGGGAGGGATTTCATGAACAATACAGTTATTATTCGTGGATTATTCGAATTCGTACAACAACTGATTTTAATCGCGATGGCTAAAGATTTGCCTTTAAACTTAACCGTCGCCACTGATACGGAAGAAACACCACGCTATCAAGCGTTGATCACCGCTAGCTTAACTTGTCGCCAATTTACGTTACAAGCGCAAGCTAAGCCGGATTACTCGCAAGCAGATAGTATTATTATTGGTAATTTAGTACCATTAGCCGCAGATGGCGATGCGGAAGCTGATTTAAAAGCAACTTTGCCGTTGTTTCGGTCCTTTGTGAATGATGTGATGGCGGGAGGCTTTAACGGTAAGTTATTGCTGGCTGGCAGTAACGATGCCATTTTAGCCGTGCTGGCGGCGCGGTTTAGTGGTGTCGACCATCAACGGGTGATTGGCCTCGGAACTTTGCCACAAAGTCGTTTGTTAGAACAGTTATTGCGTAATCAATTAAACGTTGGGGTCAACGACGTGCATGCTTTCGTCGTCGGCACGGCGCGGGAACACTTGATTTCTTGGAGCCGGTCGTACATTGGCCCAGCACCGGTCTTGACATACTTGGCAAATCAAGATACGAGCTTTGGTCCCGATGAGATGGCCACCGATGCGGAAAAAGTCGATGACCCAGCAATCATTACCAATCAAACCTTGAGTGTGTTAGCATTAGTGCAAGTGCTCAATGCCTTTTACAACCAAGCACCGTTTATTGGGACCGTTACGAATGTCCAATCACTAGATGAAGATCAACTCGTGGGGTTAGCCTCACCAGTTTTGATTAGTGCGAATGGGATTAAACGATTAGCTGATATGGTGCTTTCGGATGAAGAGCAAAAAGAATATGCTGAGATTGCTAGTCAAGTCCGTCAAGATTTAGACCGCGTCACAGCGGGGGAGTTTGAACAAGATGGCAACGACGAATCATGAGAACTATCAATATCCACTAGATGAAACGTGGAACACGCAAGATATTATTATCGTGACCGATTTTTATCAAAAAATCGAAGCCGCTAACGAAAGTAGTGTTCCCACAGCGGATTTAATTAAGGCTTACCGCGCTTTTAAGACGGTCGTGCCCGCTAAATCCCAAGAAAAGCAATTAGGCCGGGCTTTTGAAGCCGCGTCTGGTTATAGTATTTATCACACGATGCAAGCCGCAACGGCAACGAACAAACAACGATTTCAATTTCGAGGTTAGGTGATCAAAGTGGAATTAGCAGCGTTAGCAGAATTAAATGCCAGTGCGCAAGCCGTTATGCGGCAAGCACGGGCGCAAGTGCTCGCTAAAATGGGCACTAAGATGACTGTCGCCGAAAAAACGGGTCGCAAAGATTTAGTGACCAACGTTGACCGGAGCAATGAACATTTTCTCGTCCAACAAATTCGCCGGTTAGACCCAGCTGCCCAGATTTTGGCAGAAGAAGGCTTAGGCGATGAGGTTAAATCCATGGCGGGCCACGTCTGGATTGTGGACCCCATTGATGGCACCATGAACTTTGTGCACCAACGCAATCATTTCGCCATTATGATGGCCTTTTACATCGACGGTGAACCGACCCTCGGTTATATTTACGATGTGATGGGGGATAAGTTGTACGCTGGGGGCCCAGCCGTCGGGGTGACGTTAAATGCCGAACCGTTGGCCGCGCCATTAGACGTGAGCTTAGCGGATGGGTTATTTGGTGCGAGTGCGCCGCTACTCATTCATGATCGGTTTAATATGCAACAAGTCGTTTCAACGAGTTTGGGACCACGAATCGTCGGCAGTGCCGGGATTCAAATCAGTCAAGTGCTCGCTGGGGAACTGGTGGGGTACTTGTCGTACTTACGGCCCTGGGACTTTGCCGCTGGTCGCGTCTTAGGTGAGAGCCTCGGCCTAGTGATTTCACAAGTTGACGGCACGCCCGTTAATATGTTATCATCTGGTGCTGTACTAATAGCGACTAAAAGTGCGCAACGTGCTATTTTGGCAATCGTCAAGTAAACGGTGTGACTGTGACCCATATGTCACAGTTTTTTTATGCCAACGGATGAAAGCCAGTGAAAACGGCGCCATGAGTTCGACCGCGCACGCTCGTAACTTGATAATAGCGCCCGTTTGTATTAATATATGTAAGATTTCTGCTATCGAAATGAATAGTATGAATTTTGAAGGATGAAAGGAAGATAATTTTGAAATTTAGAGATGATATCCGCAACATTGCCATTATTGCCCACGTTGACCACGGTAAAACAACCTTAGTTAACGAAATGCTTAAACAATCGGATACCCTTGATGAACACGTCCAGATTGGTGACCGGGCCATGGACACTAATGCCATTGAAAAGGAACGCGGTATCACGATCCTTTCAAAGAACACGGCCGTTCGTTACGGCGACAAGCAAATCAATATCTTGGATACACCAGGACATGCTGACTTCGGTGGTGAAGTTGAACGAATCATGCGCATGGTTGATGGGGTCTTGTTAGTTGTTGATGCTTTTGAAGGAACGATGCCCCAAACGCGTTTCGTTTTGAAGAAAGCTTTGGAACAACATTTGACACCAATCGTGGTCATCAATAAGATTGACCGTCCTGGTGCGCGTCCTGAAGAAGTTGTGGATGAAGTCTTAGACTTATTCATCGAATTAGGCGCTGACGAATCACAACTAGACTTCCCAGTCGTTTACGTTTCAGCCTTGAACGGGACTTCTAGCTATGAATCAGATCCTGCTAAGCAAGAACACACGATGAAACCAGTCTTTGATACGATTATCAAGACGATTCCATCACCAATCGACAACTCTGACGAACCTTTACAATTCCAAGTAGCCTTATTAGACTACAACGACTATGTTGGTCGGGTTGGGATTGGCCGGGTTTTCCGTGGAACGATGAAAGTCGGCGACAACGTTTCAGTTATGAAACTTGACGGCACGAAGAAGAACTTCCGGGTAACTAAGTTGTTTGGGTTCTTCGGTTTACAACGCTTGGAAATCGACGAAGCCCATGCTGGTGACTTAGTGGCGGTTTCTGGGATGGAAGATATCAACGTTGGTGAAACGGTTGCTGACTCTTCAAACCCAGAAGCTTTGCCAATCTTACGGATTGACGAACCAACTTTACAAATGACTTTCGGGACGAACTCTTCACCATTTGCCGGTAAAGAAGGTAAATTCGTGACGGCGCGTCAATTGGAACTTCGTTTGAAGTCCGAATTGGAAACCGATGTCTCATTACGGGTTGAAGACACTGACGAACCTGGTTCATGGGTCGTATCTGGCCGTGGGGAATTGCATTTATCAATCTTAATCGAAACGTTACGGCGTGAAGGTTACGAATTGCAAGCATCTCGTCCAGAAGTTATTTATCGTGACGTTGAAGAGGTTCGTAGCGAACCGTTCGAATCTGTCCAAATCGATACTCCTGATGAATATACGGGTGCCATCATTGATACCTTGTCACAACGTAAAGGTGAAATGAAGAACATGGAAAGTACTGGTAACGGCCAAACTCGTTTGACCTTCTTAGCACCTTCACGTGGGTTGATTGGTTACTCAACTGAATTCTTATCATTAACGCGTGGTTACGGGATTATGAACCATACGTTTGCAAAATACATGCCAGAAATCAAGAACTGGAATCCAGGCCGTCGTAACGGTGCCTTAGTTTCAATTAACCAAGGTAAGACGACGACGTATGCGACGATGGGGATTGAAGACCGTGGGACGATCTTTGTCGACCCAGGTACTGACGTGTACGAAGGGATGATTGTTGGTCAAAACAGCCGTGAAAACGACATTTCGGTTAACATCACCAAAGGTAAGAACATGACCAACGTCCGTTCTTCTAACAAAGACTTAACTGCCACGATCAAGACGCCAACGCATTTGACGCTTGAAGAATCATTGGAATTCTTGAATAGTGACGAATATTGCGAAATTACACCAGAACACGTTCGTTTACGTAAACAAATCTTGAACACGAATACTCGTGAAAAAGAAGCTAAGAAACGTAAGATGAACAAGTAAGTGCACTTAAAAAAGTGTGACTGGTAAAAAGTTGAAAAAATCGCTTGATGAAACTTAGCTTTCATCAAGCGATTTTTTTGCGTTGTTAACGGCATTGTTGGCCGCCGAAAAATGCTTTTCTGAAGCGCTCATCGTTTAATTGTTCGGCTTTGGGACGATTTTGCTCCAGAAGGTGCGTATTTCGTCCCACAAAACGGTCAAAAATTTATAAAATATACACAAATTAATGATTTCACATGCTGGAATAATTCGGACTATGCTATAATTACTGCAAGCAAACATTTTATGAAATGCCGTGACGAAGCGTTTCATAATCAAGTTTATTTAAGGTGGGATTGAAGGTCATGCTTAAGAAGTTGCACTATATGGACTATGTCATCTTTATCCCATATTTAATTTTATGTGGCATTGGGATTGTCATGGTTTATTCGGCTAGTTCCTACGTTGCTGCCCAAAATGGTACGACCCCCACAGGGTATTTATTTAAACAAGTGATGTGGGTGGTGATTGGGTTCGTAATTACGATCATCTGTATGCGTTTAAAGATTACGTACTATAAACGAACCAAATTATTATTTTGGGTGAGTGCGATAATTTTTGGGATGTTAATCTACCTCCGCTTTTTCGGGAAGTCCATTAATGGGGCCGCCGGTTGGATTACTTTCGGACCGGTGTCGTTACAACCGGCTGAATTTATTAAGTTCTATTTAATTGTTTATTTAGCCACGATGATTTCGCGGCGGGAAGCCCATTTAGGTCAAGTGCGGATTCGTGATTTAGGGGCGCAGTTGATTTTAGCGGGTGCCATGATTTTCTTAGTTGCGATTCAACCAGATATTGGTGGGGCGACCATTAATTTGGCCATCATGATGGTGATTTTGCTGGCGACTGGGATTAATTATTTAGTCGGCGTGGGTCTTTTTGCTGGGGCAGTCATTGCTTTTCAATGGATTTTAGTGCCAATTATGAGCAATTTGCCACAGAGCGTCTTGTCTAATTCGTACCAATTACGGCGGTTCTTAGGATTCTTGAACCCTTTTACAACGGCATCTGGCGCCGGAACACAATTGGTGAATTCGTACTATGCGATTTCAAATGGTGGTTTGACCGGGGTCGGCATTGGGAATAGCTTACAAAAACGGGGCTACTTACCGGAACCCAATACCGACTTTATTATGTCGATCACCGCGGAAGAATTAGGCTTAATTGGGGTCATGTTTGTGATGGGCCTCTTGTTAGTGATCGTGATTCGCACGATCTATATCGGTGTTCGCTCTACGAACACCTTTAATACTCTTGTATGTTACGGGGTGGCCGCTTATTTGACCATTCAAGCATTTATCAATGTTGGTGGAATCGTCGGGATCATTCCGATTACGGGGGTGACCTTCCCATTTATGAGTTACGGCGGTTCTAGTATGATGGTATTGGCCTTGTCATTAGGACTCGTGTTGAATATTAGTGCGCTCGAGAAATATTGGCGAGAACATGCCGTGTTGCAGTAAGGATAAGATTATCTATTTGGAAATGAGGGGATTCTGGTGAAAAAAGTATTAATTGCTAACCGTGGTGAAATTGCGACGCGGGTGATTCGTGCTTGCCATGAACTTGGCTTGCAGACCGTCGCAATTTATGCCAAAGAAGATGAATTTTCGGTTCACCGTTTTAAGGCCGATGAAGCTTACTTAGTCGGCGAAGGCCTTGCACCAATTGCCGCGTATTTAGATATTGAAGATATTATTCGAATTGCTAAGGAAAACCATGTCGATGCGATCCATCCGGGCTATGGTTTCTTAGCTGAAAACGCGACCTTTGCGCGACGCATCGCTGAAGAAGGGATGATCTTTGTTGGGCCTAAACCCGAACATTTGGACATGTTTGGTGATAAAATTACCGCTAAACAAGTGGCCCAAGATGCTGGGGTCCCAACGATTCCAAGTACGTTACATCCGGTAACGAGCTTAAATGAAGCCTTACAATTCACCAAACAATACGGTTTTCCAATTATGATTAAGGCCGCCATGGGTGGTGGTGGCCGCGGGATGCGGATCGTGCACGAAGCTTCCGAATTACAAGAAGCGTTTGACCGGGCCCGTTCAGAAGCAATGCAATCATTTGGCGACGACGAAATTTACTTAGAAAAATTTATCGCCCATCCGAAGCATATTGAAGTCCAAATCTTAGGTGATTCGCACGACAATGTCATGCACTTATTTGAACGGGATTGCTCTGTTCAACGTCGGAATCAAAAAGTGATTGAATTTGCTCCCGCGGTCACGTTACCAATCGAATTACGTCAACGCATTTGTAATGCGGCGGTTGACTTAATGAAGAGTGTCCATTATTTGAATGCGGCGACGGTTGAATTCTTAGTTGAAGGCGACCAGTATTACTTCATGGAAGTTAATCCGCGGGTTCAAGTTGAACACACGGTTACCGAAATGATTACCGAAATCGACATCGTCCATGCCCAATTAAAGATTGCCATGGGTGGCGATTTATTTGAAGATTTACACTTGCCTCATCAAGACGCCTTAACTTATAAAGGGGCGGCGATCCAATGTCGGGTCACGACAGAAGATCCGGCCAATGACTTTATGCCAGATACTGGTCGGATTGAAACTTATCGTTCACCGGGTGGTAACGGCGTGCGTTTAGACGCTGGGAATACGTATTCCGGCGCAGTCGTCACGCCATACTTTGACTCATTATTAGTTAAAGCTTGTGTCGTGGCTCGTAACTTTAAAGCGGCGGTCCACAAGATGCGGCGGGTCTTAACCGAATTTGATATTCGTGGCGTTAAGACGAACATTCCATTCATGTTAAACGTGATTGACAACCCCACGTTCCAAGCGGGCGAAGCCAACACACGCTTTATCGATAAGACGCCGGAACTCTTCAAGTTCCCACAAGATACGCAACAAGAAGATAAGATGTTGAAGTATATCGGGAACGTCACGGTCAACGGTTTTGCTGACGTGGCCCAACATTCAAAGAAGTACTATCCAGATGTTGAATTCGCCGATAACTTCAAGCCAATCGACAAACAAATTGTGACCGCCAAAGATGTCCTTGATCGTAAGGGTGTCAAAGGGTTGCAAAATTGGTTATTAGCGCAAAAGCAAGTCTTACTGACTGATACCACGATGCGGGATGCTCATCAGAGTTTATTTGCCACTCGGATGCGGACTAAGGATATGTTAGCCGTTGCCGAGGCCTCGCAAAAAGCCTTACCACAATTATTCTCATATGAAATGTGGGGCGGCGCGACCTTTGATGTGGCTTATCGGTTCTTGAATGAAAATCCATGGGATCGGTTGAAGAAGCTCCGGGAAGCCATGCCACGGACGTTGTTCCAAATGTTATTCCGTGGAAGTAACGCGGTGGGTTATCAAAACTACCCAGATAACGTGATTCGTGAATTCATTTTAGAATCCGCGAAGAGTGGGATTGATGTCTTCCGGATCTTTGATAGTTTAAACTGGATTCCACAAATGGAAAAGAGTATTCAAGCAGTCAAAGAAACTGATAAGATTGCCGAAGCAACGATTTGTTATACCGGCGATATTATGGACCCTAATCGTCAAAAATACGATTTGAAATACTATCGTCAATTAGCCCTTGATTTGCAATCAACCGGGGCCGACATCATCGCCATTAAAGATATGGCGGGGGTTTTGAAACCAGAAGGGGCTTACGAATTAGTCTCAACCTTGAAGGATGCCTTAGATATTCCGGTGCACTTGCATACGCATGACACGACTGGGAATGGTATCTTCACGTACGCGCGGGCCGTTGAAGCCGGGGTGGACGTGGTCGATGTGGCGGCGAGTGCCTTTTCCGGGACGACTAGTCAACCATCGATGAGTTCGTTGTACTATGCGTTAGCCCATAACGAACGGCAACCACAAGTTGACATCAAGAACGTTGAAGCGATTAATCGCTACTGGCAAGCAATTCGGCCATACTACCAAGACTTCTCAAATGGGATGACGGGTCCCCAGACCGATATTTATCAAACGCAAATGCCTGGTGGCCAATACTCGAACTTGCAACAACAAGCCAAAGCCGTTGGGTTAGGCGATCGTTGGGAAGAAGTTAAGGACATGTATGCCACCGTCAACGACATGTTTGGCGACATCATTAAAGTGACGCCAAGTTCTAAAGTTGTCGGTGATATGGCCTTGTTCATGACCGAAAATAACTTAACGCCAGAAGATGTTTATGACCATGGTGAGAAGTATGATTTCCCAGAATCAGTCATCAACTTCTTTGCGGGTAACATCGGCCAACCGGTTGGCGGGTTCCCGAAGAAGTTACAAAAGATTATTTTGAAAGACCATCCTGCTTTGACGGTTCGCCCAGGGAGTTTAGCTAAACCAGCTGACTTTGAAGCGGTTAAAGCTGAATTAGCGCCGAAGATTGGCCACGAACCAAATGTCCAAGAAACTTTAAGTTACATCTTGTATCCAAAAGTCTTCTTAGATTATCAAGCGGAACATAAGCAATATGGTCACGTTTCATTGTTAGATACGCCAACTTTCTTCCAAGGGATGCGGTTAGGTGAAACGGTCAATATTGAATTGGCCAAAGGCAAGATCATGATTCTTAAGTTGAACCAAATTAGTGATCCTGATGTGGATGGGATTCGGACCTTATACTTCAGTATTAATGGTCAAAATCAAGAAATCACCATCAAGGATAACGCGGTTCATCAAAGTGCTTCCAGCACGCGCAAGGCGGAACCAACTAACGAAAATGAAGTTGGGGCTACTATGAGTGGGTCGGTCTTGAAGCTCTTAGTTAAGAAGGGGCAAACCGTCAAGAAGGGCGAACCGTTACTCGTAACGGAAGCCATGAAGATGGAAACGACCATTCAGTCGCCAGAAGATGGGGTCATCGAACACGTTTACGTGAGTGCCGGTGATGTCATTCAAACGGACGATTTATTACTCGAAATTACGCCACAGTAAAGTTGGGATTGCCGTTGTGTGTCAGCGGTAATTCCAGTCGCCGTGGCGACCGGTTCAAGCCTGAGAAGCGGTCTTGAACCTCACTTTGAAGCTCGGCCCAAACCGTCAATCTTCAAAGATGTCGGTGCCGTAAGCTCGGCAAAAAACACGCCGAACTAACGGCACTTACACGGCGACTTCCATTACCACTGACGCACAACTAAATTGATTTTACAAAAAAGGAGCTGTGACATAACTAGTTCCTAAATCGTAAAAACCCACGCAAAACCG
>NZ_AYGX02000086.1 GCF_000498955.2 Lactiplantibacillus fabifermentans DSM 21115
TTATGCTGAACAATTTGTCCAAAAATTCGGATTAAATTTGCAATCTACCAAATAACCAAATAACTGGGGGCCTATCTATTTTTTCAATCGTGACCACTCAAAATAAGTATTTTTCAGTAAATGCCGCAACTAGTATGCTGGAAGAACACCGCTTCAGATTAAATAAAGAAGGTTTTAGGATGTTACATTGGTTTCACAAGCACCGCCGCTTACTACTCATTGCGGCGATTATTATTATTTTAATTGGCGGCGGGGTCGTCACGTTAATTGTCAAACAAGTTCAGGCCCGCTACCAAAGTACCATTTATACCGGCAGTAGCACCGCCAAAACAACGAACACGAGTAAGCCTATCAGTATCTTATTACTCGGCGTCGATACCGGTGCCGATGGCCGAATTACGAAAGGTAACTCCGATACCATCATGGTCGTCACCATCAATCCCAAGACGAAAAAGACAGTCATCACCAGTATTCCTCGCGACTTGTTAGCCCAAATGAAAGGCACCAAAACGACTAATGTGCAAAAATTGAACGCCGCTTATAACATCGGCGGCTCGACAATGGCCAAAGCGAGCGTCAGTGCTCTCTTAAACATTCCCATCAACTATTACGCCACAATTAACATGGGTGGCTTAAAACAAATCGTCAATGCCGTGGGCGGCGTCAAAATTAAGAGCCCGATGAAAGTCTCGTATGACGGCATCACTATCACTAAAGGTTGGCATCATTTAAATGGTAAACAAGCCTTAACTTACACCCGGATGCGTTACCAAGATCCCCGTGGTGATTACGGGCGGCAGTTACGACAACAACAAGTCATGAAAGCCGTGTTGACCAAGATTGCCAAAGCCCAAACTTGGTCACGGTATAGCGAATTATTGACCGCCTTAAAGGGCAATCTTAAAACTGATTTGAGCTTTAAAGACATGGTCGCCCTAGCCACGAACGATAAAGCCAACGTCAAAAACATTAAGTCAACGCAATTGATTGGGACAGAAGCTTGGATCAATACGAGTTCTTATCAAATTGCCAGTACTAAAACGCTACAAAAGACTTCGAACGCTTTGCGGAAACAGTTAGGATTGAAAGCGGAAAAATTGAGTAATATGGAAACTAAGTTGAATGCGTTGAATCCTAGTTATAATGGAACGACTAATACGACTTATAATACTGATGGTTTGGATAGTATTACTTATTCGGAATAGCGTTTTTGTAACGCGTAGTTAGGACAGTATTAAAAGCTACCCAATGAGATTTTTTAATTTCATTTGGGTAGCTTTTTTGTCGCGGTGTGGAAAACCATTCGCCCTATCTTGATCGTCGAAACGCGGAAAAGCCGGCAGCCCCCTCCGCTTAGCTACGTCACCGCCATCATTCGGAAGGCCCACTCGTCTTATCTTGATTGTCGAAACGCGAAAGCCCAGACTGCCCCCTCCGCTTAGCTACGCCAGTGCCATCATACGGAAAGCCCACCGTATAATGGCACTGGCTAGGCTATGCTCGGTCGCAACCCGTCTGGGCTTTCGCTCTTGTAACTGAACTTACCTATCAAAGTCACAATCATGGTATCTAAATTTCAAATTGCGTAAACTCAAAATAAGTATTTTTCATGTACCCTAGCAACGATTATGCTAACAAACGAAGCACAAAAATATGGGGGACGTTCCACCAACAAAAGAGGGGTTATTCCATGCGACATATGGCAAGTTCTAAGCGCCGGCCGATTTTGATTGCGGTCGGGTTGATTGTCTTAATTGTGCTGATTGGGGCTGGCTTTATGATTAAACAAGCCCAAGCTCGCTACACTTCTACTATTTATACTGGGAGTAAGCAGGCTAGTAGCGTTGATACTAGCAAACCAATTAGCATTTTGTTATTAGGGGTTGATACGGGGGCGGATGGCCGGATTGATAAGGGTAATTCGGATACGATTATGGTCGTTACCATTAATCCCCAGACGAAAAAGACCGTCATTACTAGTATTCCCCGCGATACGCTAGCACAAATGGTCGGGGTTAAACCAACTAACGTGCAAAAACTCAATGCGGCTTATAATATTGGCGGGTCGGATATGGCTAAGGCTAGCGTGGGCGCTTTGTTAAACATTCCGATTGATTACTATGCCACCTTAAACATGGGCGGTCTCAAACAGATTGTTGATGCAGTCGGTGGCGTGACGATTACTAGTCCACTAAACGTCACCTTCGATCACATTACAATTACTAAAGGCACCCACCATTTGAATGGTAAACAAGCGTTAACTTATACGCGGATGCGCTATCAAGACCCGCGCGGCGACTACGGGCGTCAATTACGGCAGCAACAAGTCATGAAGGCCGTGTTGGCCAAACTTGCGGATTCCAAGACTTATACCCGTTATAGCCAACTGCTAACGTCATTGAAGGGCAACTTGAAGACCGACTTGAGTTTTAACGACTTAGTCTCATTAGCGGCTAATGACCATGCCAACACGAAGAATATTAAATCGACACAGCTCATTGGGATGCCAGCTTGGATCAATACGAGTTCCTATCAAATTGCTAGCACCAAGACGCTCCAAAGTACGTCTAACGCGATTCGTTCCCAATTGGGCCTCAGCGCTGAAAAGTTGAGTAACATGGAAACAAGACTCAACGCATTAAACACCACTTACAATGGCACGACCAATCTGAATTACAATACGAATGGTTTAGATACAATTACCTACACGGACGATACGAAATAATGAACATTAAACGCCGAGTTGACAACGAAAGTCGTTATCAGCTCGGCGTTTTTAATAATCAAATATTTTTATAAGTTAATCACGATGGACTACCAAACACTGGACAAGACCGCTAAACTAGGCAACAGTCACGCTTTATCCGGCCCAAGCACTGAGCTGGGTAATGAGCCCACCGGTATCGTCGTTAAATTCATAACGCTGATTACCACACGCGGCAACTGCGTGGTGGGCACTGACCCGCAAATCCCGCTGATTCAGTAAGAGTTCGAAGGGTTTAATTGACTGTAAGGACTTAACTAAAATCCAGTCCGCGTAACGTTGAACCGTCACAAAGAAGTATTGTTCGGCCGCCGTTTTTAAGTCAATTGCTTTTAGAATCCCCGTTTCCATACGACCCGCTTCCTTTCCCGTTATTATTTACCCTTACTATAACCACTGAAACGCGTTTCAGGTCAAGCCCTTACACTGTTTATTTTTTAAATTGCAAGGTCAATTATTACATTTAGATAACACTAGGCTGAAAACAGTAGCCAGATTAGTGAAACGGTTGTACTATATATGAGAAAAGTTATTATCGACTAAAAAAGTCAATCCAAGTAAAGGAGTTTACCCGCGATGATCAATGCCGCACCAGTGCATCAGCAAAAATATTGCTATTTAATCGAATTAACTGGCAATAGCTACACTGACTTATTGGTCTCCTTATCAGCCGCCGAACGCAACTTGGGTGATTGGGAACCGGTCTATTCCGCCAAAATGCCGACTTGGCGTTTATGGAGTGACGCCAATGCCGATATGATTCGTTATACGGTTTCCCACGTAATCGCTCGTTATGCGTTACCTCAAAATGACTATTGGCTAATCCAATACGTCGGCACCGACCACACGAAACCAAATATGTTACATCCACAATTCCACACGCGTTAAACCTAAAAAATGAGATGAACCGTCCGCCACTTGTTGGCGGGCGTTTTTAATATTCCGCGTTGCAAACCAAGCTCACGACCATCGTTTATCCCACACTACTACGATTTTCCAACTTCACAATATGTTACGGTCACTTTACTAACCTTGCTATTTGGCTGTAATACTTCACAGCTCCTCTAAACAGTGACCAACATCTATGACACTACTATGAAATGAGCGTCACACCATTAACGTTCCAAAATCAAGCCAGCTACCGGCTGACCGTGATGGAAGGCGCCATGCAGGTGGCGTTAACGGGATTGGTTTGTATCCCGTTTACACCACGGACGTCTTTTGAGACTGGCTTTTTAGGCTCAAAAGCGAGGTCCAAGACCGCTCCTCAGGCTTGGGCCGTTCCCCATGGCGACTGGAATTACGGTCAGTTGGTAGCGGCAATCGTCACCAAAAAAAGCCACGCTAAGTAGCGTGACTTTAAAAGGTTTAACTTTAAATTTCAGCTGTTTGACCAGCGGCTTCTTTGGCTTCGAAGCTCTTTTCTTCTTTGACCTTATCACGATCCAAGGCTTTGAAGAAGAAGTAGTAGATTGCACCGTCAATGACGATGTTAACGACTTGCAACACGGCACCAGAGATGTGACCCGTTGCCAAGTAACCAGAAATGATTGGTGGCGTGGTCCAAGGAACCATGACACCCATCGTCTTAGCTACTAAGCCCGTGGACATTGCGAAGTAAGTCGTCACAACGTTGGCTAATGGGGCAGCGATAAATGGAATCGCCATCCGGTAGTTCATAACGATTGGCAAACCAAAGACGATTGGTTCGTTAATGTTAAAGATAGCGGGTCCAATGACTAATTTACCTAAAGTCTTAAATTCGGCACTCTTAGCAAAGAAGGCAATCATGAAGGCTAAGCCTAAGGTTGCACCAGAACCACCCATATGGATGAAGTTATCGAAGAATTGTTGCGTAACAACGTTTGGTAAAGCTTTACCAGCAGCATGAGCAGCGGCGTTTTGTGACATCGCTGCATACCAAACCGCGGACATCACCCCAGAAACCACGTTGGCACCATGAATCCCGAAGATCCAAAGTAAACAGATGACGAATTCGGCAACTAACGCGCCTGGTAAGGTGTTACTCAACAAGCCTAGTGGTTTAGCTAAAACGAATGAAATAACGTTTGGAATGCTTTGCATTGGTGTTGCTTCAACGAGTAACCGTAAAATCCAAACAAGGACTAAGATAATGAACCCAGGTACTAACGCTGAAAATGAGTTGCTGACAGCCGGTGGCACACTATCGGGCATTTTAATTGTCCAATTGCGATGTACCATAAAGACGTAGAAATCGGTTACAAATAAACCAACAATAAGAGCAGTAAACAGTCCGGCTGAATCTAATTGAGTTAACGGAACCCAGAGTGCACCGGCTTTATCGGTGTTCAATGGAATCGTTAATAACCAGGCACTCATCGAAACGATGGACGCTGAAATTGGGTCGACTTTATAACTCTTGGCTAAGTTATATGCAATCCCGATAACGGCGATTAACCCCATCACGTGGAAGGATGCGTTGGTTGGATATTGTACAATCGTGGCCCAGTTTTTCCCAAAGGTTTTCAGCATAAAGCTTTGATAGCCCGCAATTGGGAATTGGGCGATAATCATGAAGACCGACCCGATAATAATCATTGGTACGGCAAGTGTCATCCCATCACGTAACGCGATCAAATGACGAGAACCCGCAATCTTACCGAATAATGGAATGAGTCGATCATTAACGAAACTTGATTTATTGTTTTCGCTCATGTCGTGACCCCCTAGAATAATTTAAAAATAAATAAATACACGCATTACCATGTTAAGCTTGGATATCTCCAAGTGATTGACCGGCGCTACTCCCGATAATGGCCAATTATCTTTGCGCGGGCCCACCTTTTAATAACATGTTTCATCATGAGTTGTGTCCTAGAAATACAATTCATTGTATGCGCTTTCTATAAAGTCTATTATACCCGTCGTTAGTTAAATGTATACCCTTACAAACTAAACAGAATGACGTTCCATCAAAAAGAACATGTTCCAATTAAGGAACATGTTCCGACTTACTTTTCTAATGGTTGGGCACTCATGGCCAACTGTTCTAAATAATAGACGACGGGCAGTTGCGATAAGCTGCTGCCCCCACTAATCGCTTGAACTTCCGGCGTATCGTACGTTAGTAAGACATCCGCAATGCCGGCCAACGTCGAATGGCTGCTGGCCGTAATGACAATCAATTTAGCCCCATTTTGTTGATAATAGATGCCTTGTTGAATGACATCTTCCGATTCCCCCGAAACAGATAACATCAACAATACCGTGCCCGACAAGTCGTGCGGCGTGACGGGATGCGGCTGTAACGTATTGGAAATCATCATCGTATAAATCCCAAAGTTAGCTAACAGGCGCGTACCGTAACTGGCTAACCCCGCACTGCTCCCCGCACCAATCAAGACCACCATCTGGGCTGCCCGAATCAACTCGGCGGCTTGGCGAATCTTAGTCGTGGTCGCCGGAATATCCATCCGTTCAAAGAAGACGCGCATCGGCACGACGGTTTGCGATAGTGGCTGTTCGGCGTCCTTACGCAATTGTTCGCGCAACGTGAACTTGAATTCGGCATAGCCGTCGTAGCCCATCCGCTTCAAGAACCGCAAAATCGTCGTCGCTGAGACGTGGCTCTGGTCAGCTAGTTGGCGAATCGTCATCGTACTGACTTCGGCAGGATGTCCCATAATATACTTATAAATCTCAATTTCTAACCGATTGAGCTGTTGCACTTGGTCGTATGAAAACATCGTTTCGCCCCCCGATTAATAGTTATTCACACAAGTTAGACTTGTAGGAACAAATTCCACCTAGTGATCCCCCCAGCGACCATCAATCTCTGGTTTGATCTCAAGATCACTCATTTCGAGGTCACAAGTTGCCAAAGCGGCCGTCAATTTTTCCGTGAATTCTGGTGTTTTATACGGTGAGTCAATGTGCCACGTCTTGAAATTAGGCGTCCGATTGAGGTTCCCTAAGGCCACAATCGCCGGTACTTCTTTTGGATCAACCGCCGGCGCCGTTTTTTTCACATTGATTGAAAAGCCATAATGGCCACTATGATACAGTGCCTGCATGGCATCGCTAAACAATCCCATTTTTAAATCCTCCCTTAATCTTTACTCGTCATTTTAGTTTACCATATCCCCCATAAGGCGCTTTCATAATTGGTTGAAAATCATGGAATTTAAGTGGAAATATCATCCCGCCGGCATACTTTTCCGCTATAATTAACGTAAATTGGGCGTATTGGAGGATTTATATTATGAAAAATACCATCTTAATCGTGGAAGATGAACTGAGCTTATCTGGTTATTTAACTAAGGAGCTTCAATTTGAGGACTTTAACGTACTGGTGGCCAACGACGGCTTGGCCGCTATGGAAACTTATGAAGCCCATCAAAATGAACTACTTTTAATCTTACTCGACTGGATGTTACCCAAACTCGATGGCATGGAAGTCTTGCGCCGGATTCGTAAACACGACCAAGTGCCCGTCATCATCATGACCGCGCGCGATTATGTTGGTGATAAAGTCGCCGGCTTAGATAACGGCGCCGATGATTATATGGTAGATTGCAAATTTAATCCGAATTTTTGGACAAATTGTTCAGCATAAC
>NZ_AYGX02000007.1 GCF_000498955.2 Lactiplantibacillus fabifermentans DSM 21115
GGAAGCTGATCTTTTTTGTCCGAACAGCGTTCGGATTAATTTTACAATCTACCGATTAAGTTATTTTTTGTTTTTTTTAACTAAGCGGTTGGCATGATCCAATCGTTAGCGAGTAGTTGGTGAAAGTGAACGCCAAGTGGCACCCATAACTTGGATTTGCGAATGTTACGCGCCGTTTCCCAAAACAACGGGTCACTCAATTGTTCATCGCTGAGTTTGACTTTGATGTACTCGCCAGCTTCAGTTTGCGCAATGACGAGGGGGTAAAAGACTTTTACCAACCGGACCGCGGTAATATTTTTAATTTTGGGATCGGTATCTAATAACATGTTCACAGCTCCTTAGTTGCTTGCTTGACTTGAATGACTATAGTTTACCGGCAAACCGGGGGAGTAACTATCGAGTTTTAGTAAGCTTTATCTAAGAATTTCTTAGAAAGGGACTTATAATCGTTTAGAATTGGTCGAAAATGTTGATATGGCAGTGTTTTTGAAACTTAAGAACGGCTAGTATTAAATAAAAATATTTTTAAAACGAAGTTAGGTGATGTTGTTATTTATTATTATCAAGGCGATATCGGGACGGTGGCAATAAAAAAAGTTCTACGACATTGAATTCGTCGCAGAACTTTTAATGGTCATGATATTTGGTTGAAAAGCGACCTCAGCAACGGTAACTACGGCTTGGTTGGTTTTGACCAAATAATGGTGAAAATACTGCCTTGTGGTTGGTTATTAGTCACTTCAATTTGCGCTTGGTTCAACGTGACCAGTTGTTTCACAATCGCTAAGCCTAACCCGCTACCTTCGATTTCTTGGGAGCGGGATTGGTCGACCCGGTAGAAGCGTTGGAAGACGGCCTGTTTTTGGTCATCGGGAATCCCTTCACCGAAGTCGGCCACGGCTAAACGGACGCTGTTAGCCGTTTGCGTGAGGCTCAACGTAATTGGCTGGTCGTGGGGTGAATACTTGTGGGCGTTGTCCAGCAAGGCGACCACGATCTGTTGGAGCATCTCAGCGTTACCCGGTACATGGATGTCCGGGTCAATCGCCAACTTCACCGGTTGGTCGATTGATGGCTGGTAATGTTCCCCGAGTTGTAATAGTAAGAATGATAAATCTTGGTCGGTCAATTCGAGTTTGGCCCGGTCGGCCCGGGACAAATGTAAGAGATTTTCGATTAAATGTTGCATCCGTAAAGATTCTTCATCGATAAAGTTTAACGATTCAGGAATGATTTCAGGATGGGCGTCACCCCGGCGGCGAATCAGGCTGAGATTACCGCGAATCGCCGCAATCGGCGTCCGTAGTTCATGGGAAGCATCGGAAATGAATTGGCGCTCGTGTTGCAGGCGTTGATTTTGGGCCACGAGTAATTCATTGAACGCTTGGCCTAGATCATTGATTTCCCGCGGACTGGCCGGAATCTTTAAGGTCGGTTGGTCGGCGTCCGGATTATTCGACGTGTACTTCGTTTCGTGTAACAAATCGATAGTCGGGGCGCTTAACCGCGCCGCTAAGCGATGGGCCCACCACGTCCCGAAGCCGAGGGTGATTAAGGTCAACACCACTGTTAAGACAATTAATAAGAAGAAACTACTAATTAAGCGTTTCAAACTGACCCACAATTGATATGTGTTTTGGCCGTCTTTTTCCGAGTAAGTGACGAAAAAGCCGAAGCCCCGCACATATACTAATGGCCCAACGAGTTTCGTTTGATTTTTAGCGAAAAAGGCTTTAGATGACGGGGTCGTTAAAATCGTCCGTTTGCTTTTAGTGGTCGTCGTAATCGTCGCTTTATTTGTGGTAACGCGAATAAAGGCGGCTTGTTGGGTATTACGCGTTGTCGAGTTATTCCAATGAATAAAACTCGGGACGTCTTTAATGTTGGCTTGATGCAAACTGTTCATCAAATCGCGGGATTCGTGCATCGTGCTGACGGTTTGCTGGACGCCGACCATCACTAAGATAACTAAGCTAATCGTCAACGTAATCGTTAAAACGAGCCGTTTGATGGTGGCATTAATCAGTTGTTCGTAGGTCGGGGTCCCGGTTTTTTTAGCCATTAGTGGCCTCCCTTAACTTGTAGCCCACGCCGCGGACCGTTTTAATGAGCGGCCCGGCATTGGGCGTTTCAATCTTACTGCGCAAGTAACCGACGTAGACATCGACGACATTTTGTTGGCCTAAAAAGTCGGCGCCCCAGACTTGGTCGAGCAAGTCGTCACGAGTGAAGACTTCGTCGGGATGTGCCAAGAAGAATTGCAATAAGTCATATTCGCGATGCGTCAGTTGCACTTCGGCGCCGGCGTTAGTGACGCGATGCGACTTCGTATCTAAAATCACCTCATCGAGTTGATACACTTGGTTGGGTTCAACTTGGTTTTCTAGGCGGCGTTGAATGACCCGGATGCGCGCTAATAATTCTTCGATTTCAAAAGGTTTCGTAATATGGTAGATTGTAAAATTAATCCGAACGCTGTTCGGACAAAAAAGATCAGCT
>NZ_AYGX02000087.1 GCF_000498955.2 Lactiplantibacillus fabifermentans DSM 21115
GTTATGCTGAACAATTTGTCCAAAAATTCGGATTAAATTTGCAATCTACCATATTACTAACCGAATTATATTTTTATCCCAATGCGGATGTGCATTGCTCAAATAACAATAGCCTGCGTAAGGTGCTTCTTGCAAAGGTATACCGCTACTATCCTTGATAATTGCTACTTTCAAATGAGAATTCCAGCTATTTTGACAGTTTTCACCCGCTCATCATAACCAATGAAATCACAGCCAATTCACAACAACCGGCACTTATTGACTAATTGCAAAAGGACCACTTATACCACCTGTTGATAACTTGTTAGCAACCTAGCTGATATCAACAATCAATATAGCTGGAAGCGACTAGTGGGTGCGCCGTGGCGCAAAAATAACTTGGTGGGTTGGGCCAAGTTGTTTTTGGGGGTCGTCTTTTTTGACCGGCGACGGGTCATGGCCGGGCAAAAAAGCGCCCTCGGGACCGCCCTATGGCCCGAGGTCTACCCCACGGCGCGCCCACTAGTCGCTTCCAGCGGCCATCCAACTCCAAAGTAATTTAACGCCAACAAAAAAATCCACCTGATGTCATATATCATCAAGTGGATTTTGCTTATCGTTAGTGCCCAAATGGATTCGCACCGAGTTGGATCAATTATATGTAAATGACTAATCCCCATCGCTTAACTATGGTTGCACGGTACGTCGGGCGCGATGTTTCGTCCGGTCCGCCAGTCCAATACTAATTTGTAATGCATTATCAACGCGTTGCATCGTCGATTCGTCCAGATGCGTCACGCGGTCTTTTAAACGTTGTTTATCAATCGTGCGCACTTGTTCTAATAGCACGACTGAGTTTTTTTCAATCCCCGTATGTGCCGCATTGATGTTCACATGCGTAGGCATTTTAGCTTTTTGCACCTTAGCGGTAATTGCCGCGACAATCACCGTGGGACTGTAATGATTACCGACGTTATTTTGAACAATTAACACCGGTCGCATGCCACCTTGTTCGGACCCCACGACCGGCGAAAGGTCGGCATAAAAAATATCACCACGTTTAATGTCAGCTGCGGCCATCGCCTCATCTCCCTTTATAACTGACGCCATAGCCACCGTTGCTGCCCCGTTACAGTCCTAGTTGTGGCTATTCTTGCTACTCATAATATCATGAACACACTACATTAAGCAACCGTTTACCTATTTCAGCGGACAAAAGCTAGTGATAATCAGTTTATAAGCTACTTAATATCCTTGACCGCCTGATTTTCATCATTGAATCTTGCTATGAATGAAATATACACCATATTCGCCGTTAATCCCAATAATAACTAGCGCGAATTACGGTTGCCACTGATTATAACTACTGATTGGAAGCTAACATGGCCGCATCAGTTAAATAGACATATAAATAGCCGCCACCAATTTTGGTGACGGCCGATTTATATACGATTCAAATAAAAAAACGAACTAAGCATAAATTAATTGTGAACCCTTATTCCGTATAAACCCGTGGCAACCGTGGTGCTAAGCCACATGCGATTTCGTAATGAATCGTGCCACAATAATCGGCAATATCTTGTAACGTAATCGTTTGATCACCATCAGTACCGACGAGCGTGACCGTGCTACCAACCGGAACTTCATGCGGTAACCGAACCATCATTTGGTCCATGCAGACGCGACCGACAATTTCACAAACTTCACCGTCCACCAGCACATGGAATCCTTGGAGCCGCCGTTCGTAACCATCGGCGTACCCAATCGGCACGGTCCCAATCCATTCATCTTGCGCCGCCGTGTATGTGGCACCATAACTGATGGACTTACCGCGCGCAAGCTTTTTCACGAACGATAATTGAGCTGTTAATGATAGCGCTGGATGTAGCCGATATGGTGACGTTAATTCCGTCCCGGAAGGGTTCAAACCATATAACGCGACCCCAAAGCGAATCATATTGCCGTTACATGCTTGATGCCACAAACTGGTAGCCGAATTGGAAACGTGCACGTAGCGTGGTAATTCATCGATTACCGCAATCAGCTGCTTCCAGTTATCAATTTGATGTTCGAAGTACGTATCATCGGCTTGGTCCGCAGTTGCAAAGTGCGTGAAGACCCCTTCAAAATCAAACGGAGAAGCCGGTGTATTCAACGTTTTGACGGCTACGCTTAATTCAGCTGGCGTTTGAAAGCCAATCCGGCCCATTCCCGTATCGAGGGCTAAATGCACGTGCAACGGTGCACTCACTTGATTAGCCGCTAAAATTGACTTAGCTTGGTCTAACCATTCCTGCGACCCGACCGCAACCGAAATATCTTTTTCGGCAATCAGCGGTGCATATTCCGGTTCCGTAATGCCGAGGACTAAGATGGGTTCCGTAATGCCGGCCGCGCGTAACGCGAGGGCTTCATCTAAAATAGCCACGCAAAAGCCCGTGGCACCAGCTTGTTTGGCGGCTTGGGCCACTTGAATAATGCCGTGTCCATAACCGTTTGCTTTAACAACGGCCCACAATTCCGTTAACGGATCTTTGCGGGTCATTTCTTCATTGATATTATGTTTAATTGCCTGCAAGTCAATCTTGACTTGGGTGTGGCGGTGTTCCCCAATTACTACCATCACAGTTTGCCTCTTTCCAAAATAACTTGTGTCATGACAAGTTGGTCAGTATGCGAAATCGAAATCCAAGCAGGCCCATCAAAGGGGTGCTTAGTAATTGCCGGCCGACCAGCCGCATTATCTAAAATCTCAACATCTTGAAAGCCGACTGCCGCGCCAATTCCGGTACCGTAAGCTTTGCTATACGACTCTTTGGCCGAAAACCGGCCCGCCAAAAATTCCACTTGACGTTTTTGACCGTAAGTCTTAAAAACGGCGAGTTCCGCCGGCGTCAAAACTTTTTCCGGCAATTTTAATCCTTGTACTAACATCGCTTCAATTCGACTAAGTTCCGTCAAATCAATCCCGGTACCATAAATCACAGCGCCATCGCCTTTCTAAAAAGTGGTTATTTCCAATTTACCACAGACGTGCCAGAAGTAACAGGTTAACCAGCACGCAACCTTTTCATACTTACATGAAAAATGTTTGTTTTAGTGGACGCTAGCTACATTGACGCCGCCATCGTTACCATTAGTTTACCGCAATCAAATTAACTATTAGTATCATTTAAACTTGCAACGACTATCAACCTAAATATTATCGCTAACGCTTAGGACCACCGATAAGCTAACAAACATCGCGAAAAACACCGTCAACAATCTATTCACAGCACTTAACGCGTATCAACCGCTACGCGACCAGCTAATCAGTTAACTAAACTATCTTATTCAACCGTATAATAACACTAACCGACATTCCGACTATCAACATTGCCAACATCTATAAAACCAACTGTTACCGTTTAGCCGGAAGCGACTAGTGGGCGCGCCGTGTCGCAAAAGCAAGCTCGCTTAATATTAATCATGATTGTGGTGAGTTAACTGTATTTTATACCAGTAATTGAAAATAACGACCAACACACATGGTGTGAGCACCCAACCATCGACACGCTATTTTTATGTCAAAATCAGTTTAGCGGCCTGCTGACCGTAATGGAAGGTGCCATGCAGGTGGCGTTAACGGGATTGGTTTTTATCCCGTTTACACCACGGACGTCTTTTGAGACTTGGGTTTCAAGCTCAAAAGCGAGGTCCAAGACCGCTTCTCAGGCTTGGACCGGTCTCCATGGCGGCTGGAATTACGGTCTGCCGGTCGCGGCAAAAAAAAGCCGAGCAACAAGTGCTCGACTTTTTTGGGAAATGACATTTAATTAGTCGTTAGTGCGAATCGTGTAGCTCCGCTTAGTGCTTTGCTTGCGACCATCGTCGTGGTTACGATTGCTGCTCCGGTTGTCGTCACGGCTGCGTGACTTGTAACCATTGCTCTTGCGATCGCTGTTACGACGGTTACGGTTGCCACCTTCACGATTGCGACCATTGTGGGAGTAACCGCCATGATTGTTGCTGTTGCGGTTACGATTACCACGATAGCCACCGCCCCGACGGTTACCGCCGCCACCTTTGTGACGAGGTAATGGGCGTTCTGGGGTAATCTTAACAGGTACAGCTGAGGCGTCATCCTTAGTTAAGTCGTTCAATAAAGCGGCCACTAAGTCAACAGCATCATACTTTTGCAATAATTCTGTGGCTTGGTCAGCATACTTGTCAGTCGCCGTCTTAGCAACCAACGTATCAACACTAGCTTCGGCAGCGGCGATTTGGCCGGCAAAAGCTTCTGCTTCAGTTGGTGGCTTCAATGGTAACATCCGCTTCTTGGTCAACTTTTCAATGACCCGTAAGTATTCCATTTCGTTTGGTGTAACAAACGTCAATGAAACCCCTTTGTGTCCGGCCCGGCCTGTCCGACCAATCCGGTGAACATAACTGTCGGGATCTTGCGGAATATCGTAGTTGTAAACGTGGGTCACACCAGAAACATCAAGTCCCCGAGCGGCAACGTCCGTAGCTACTAAGATATCTAATTTACCCGCTTTGAATTGACGCATGATTTGCGTCCGGCGTTGTTGCGTTAAATCACCATGAATCCCAGCAGCGTTGTAACCACGTGCTTCAAGACCCTTTGATAATTCATCAACCCGGCGCTTCGTCCGACCAAAGACAATCGTTAATTCAGGTGCCTGAACATCGAATAAGCGCGTCATGATATCGAACTTTTCGTATTCCTTGGCTTTAACGTAATATTGGTCGACCGTATCAGCAGTCATTTCTTTTGATTTGATCTTAACGTGGTGTGGTTCATGCATGAACTGCACCCCGATGCGCTTGATTTCAGGCGGCATCGTTGCTGAGAACAACATCGTTTGACGACTGTCAGGCACTTGTTTGATAATTGATTCAATATCTTCCAAGAAACCCATGTTTAACATTTCGTCAGCTTCGTCTAAAACTAACATTTTGATATGATCAAGCTTAACGGTGCCGCGACGGATATGGTCAAGCAACCGTCCGGGAGTCCCAACTAAGACTTGTGGATTTTGTTCCAAGTTTCTGATTTGGCGACGAATATCCGCACCACCATAAACCACTTGGGCTTTGGCACGTTCATCTTTACCTAATCGGAAAATTTCTTCTTGTGTTTGAATGGCTAATTCACGCGTTGGTGAAATAACTAAAGCTTGGATGTGATGATTGTCGAAATCCAAACGTTCCAAAATTGGCAATGCAAACGCGGCGGTCTTCCCGGTCCCGGTTTGAGCTTGGCCAATGACATCTTTTCCTTCAAGCACCATTGGAATGGTTTCGGCTTGAATGGGGGTCGCTTCTTCATACCCGGCCCGCTTAACGGCTTTAAGTAGGCTATCGGATAAGCCTAGTTCTGTAAACTTCAAATATGTTTCCTCCTAAGGATGACACCATGGGATTACAGGCAGCTAGGGAAAAATCCGTTCCCCGTGGGGCGCTGCATGTAAGCCAACGGTCTGACTTTCAAATAGTACAACTGAATTATCATACACCGGTTAATACAAATTAGCAAGAGAGACCTCCGGCGTAATGACGTGGGTTTAGCGCCGTTAACTTTTGTTAGCGTCACCATTGCCCATCCAGCGCTAGCGGTCTCTCAGTTTAAAATATTTTCATTTTTATATTATGATTTTCAGGCCGTTTCCAAAGCGGTCAAAACTTTTTCCAAATGAATGCCGTGACTCCCTTTAAGGAGCACTTCATCATCGGCCGCGACCGTTTGTTGCAACGCCTCAATCATGGCCGGTTGTTGGTCCATGGTGTAGTAATGGACGGCAGTTTCGGGATATTTCACCTTCAACGCCGCCGCTAACGCTTGCATGTGTTCCCCATTCAAATAAACGCTTTGAATCGTATCGGGGTTGAGTTCACTCGCTAAGCTAGCATGCAAGGCATCAGCTTGATCACCTAATTCCAACATATCGCCTAAAACGGCAATCCGTTTACCATTCGTTGGTACCGCCGCAAAGGCTGCCAACACACGTTTAGCCGCGGTTGGATTAGAATTATAAACGTCGCTCAAAATGGCTTCACCTTTGTGTCCGGTCAACCATTCGGTCCGGTTTTCAGTCGGCACAAAACTAGCAATCGCTTTTTGGGCAGATTCAGGACGAATGTGGAACGTGTCCCCAACTAATAAGGCTGCCAACGCATTATTGACGTTGTAAGCGCCCATCATTGGAATCGTGTAAGTCGCATCGGGCCACAAGTTGGTCTTAAATGACGTGGTGGCGCGACTCGTTTCAACATCACTACCACTCAACGTGTTATCCGCATCGAGGCCAAATGTCCGTTGGCGTTGTTTGACATTTTCCGCCCGGTCTTGTAACAACGGTTCGTCACCATTAAAGATGAACGTGCCGTCTGCTTTTAAGCCGTTAATAATTTCCAACTTGGCATCCGCAATCTTATCGCGCGTACCGAAGAATTCGATGTGTGCTTCCCCAATCATCGTGATGACGGCCACATCTGGTTGGACTAAGCGGCTCAAGAAGTCGAGTTCACCAAAATGGTCCATGCCCATTTCAACGACGACCACTTCCGTATTAGGTTCCATACTCAATAACGTAATCGGCACCCCGATTTGGTTATTAAAGTTCGCGTGCGTCTTAGTCACGTTGAATTGCGTGCTCAAGACACTGGCAATCATATCTTTCGTCGTGGTTTTCCCATTACTACCCGTAACAGCGACGACTTTTGGATTAATTTTTTGTAAATAATATTGCCCCAATTGTTGTAACGCTGTTAGCGTATCGCCAACCAAAATTACCGGTAAATCCTTGGGCGCACTATCCGCGTGGTCACTTGCCCATAACGTGGCCACTGCCCCATGATCAATCGCACTTTGGATAAATGCGTGGCCATCATTTTCGCCAACTAACGGGATAAATAAATCGCCAGC
Source organism: Lactiplantibacillus fabifermentans DSM 21115 (assembly GCF_000498955.2). Lineage (GTDB taxonomy): Bacteria > Bacillota > Bacilli > Lactobacillales > Lactobacillaceae > Lactiplantibacillus > Lactiplantibacillus fabifermentans. The sequence goes on from NZ_AYGX02000087.1 coordinate 6,908, forward strand.
GGTTAATTTCCGGCTATCAAAGGATACCCCCGTTACGCTAACTTCCGGCCAGGCTTGTTCCGCGTTGACCGCGCTAACCGCCTTCGCAATTTCGGTAACTTGCATCTTCATATGACTAAACTCTCCATTCGTGAGGCCGACCATCGCCGGCACACTATTTGACTAATTTCGGTTACTTCTCATAATAGCTCAATAAATTTTAGCTACTCGCACTCAAGATTATACCACTTTGCTAGGTTGAACGGGAGGTTTGGTGTTAGTGGTGCTTGCCGCCGGGCGCTACTAGGCGAGCCACCATGGGGCAGACCTGACGCCATAGCCCGGTCGTCAGGGCGCTTTTGAGCCTGACCATAACCCCCTGTCAGTCTCAAAAGACGGCCCCAATTATTGGTCGCAACCCCACCGACCAATAATTGCGACACGGTGTCACGCCTAGTAGCGCACGGCTAAATGGTAACATGGCTTTTAACTGGACTCACCATAGCTCCGTGTCAAAAATGCATACCGAGGTCAGCCACTTTCTTTTGCATATCTAGTAGCATCCCAGCTTAAAATATCTCGCCGTCACACATAACTTCCACTAATAAATATTCTAACTGTGCGACAATATTAACTCGATAGGTAGTTATTTTCCCAATGAGTTGATATAAATTTGGGGTCATAATTCAGAGACATTCAGCGAAAATGATAATTCAACAGTGACTGACACAACGATTATAGCTCGCCATTTACAAACAACATGCAATTCAGTTGTGGGTCAAGGGTAATTCCGGTCGCCACGGCGGCTGGAATTACCCTTGACCCACAACGCCAAATAACTGCGGCAAAAAAAACGACACCCAAGGTCAACCCTTAGATGTCGTCGTAAATGCTATAAATGTTCTTCGAAAGCGGTCTGGTCGTGGACGTTTAAGCCCCATTCACCAGAATTCAAGTTGAATTCTAACGTCGCCACATTATGCGTGCGCCGGCTCTCGTCGTTGCGAGCCGGGTCAAAAACTTCGATGTCATTGTTGGTCATCTCAGTGTGCACTGGCACTAATAATTGGCGCTGACGAACCATGGACTGATCAAAGTAAATAAACAAACCATCGGGCATCAACCGCACGAGTTGCTTTAAAATCGCTTCGGGCACCCGCGGCACTTGTAACGTCCGCATAAACATCCGGCGCCCCCGATAAGCTTCTAACGTGTGGCGGACAATCGCCGCGCTTAAAACGTGACTGAAAGCCGAAATATAATAGAAATAAATCTTAATCCCACCGTTGCGTTGTTGCAAGAACACGTAATGATTACGTAACTTGTAATTGAACGGCGAACGAATCGGTCGGTCCATGTGACCTAAATATAACAGCTCCGCAATTTCGGTCGCGGTTAAAAAGTCTAAGTCCCCGACTTCATCATAGTCCATCCATTTAACGGGTAAGGTGTGACTTTGCAGTAAGTACCGGCGAATCTCGTTTTCATCATTAATGACATTCAAACCAGTGTGAGCGTTGACGGCATGTTCATCGTCATCCAACCCGACTAAAGACACCAAATTATCAGGTAATCGTTTAATACCATGCACAAAATCGCTCTGGTCGATCCCGTAGGCAAAGACCAAATTATCTAGTTTTTCTAAATTGGCGTAAATATATCTGCGTTGCAACCGACTCACTCTTTCAACTGTCTTATTTAATTTTATTATAATCCGTTATTAAGCTAACGTCAGTCTTTTATTACATATTTTTTAGCCGGGCAATCCGATCGGCCATCGGCGGATGGGTATCGAATAAATGGGCCCAAGATTTCTTCGCCTTAAACGGGTCTGAAATGTAAAGGGCCGCACTACTTGGGTCCGCTTGTTTCATCGGTTCACTGTCATCAATAGCGTTTAACGCATCAATCAGACCTTGCGGATTCCGTGTTAATTCGACGGCGCCGGCATCGGCTAAATATTCGCGATTCCGCGATAACGCCATTTGCACTAAGCTGGCTGCAATCGGCGCTAAGATAATCACCACAATGGCTAAAACCATCAGCAGGGCTTCAACCCCACCGTTACCATCACGGTCGTTATCCCGGCGGCGGCGACCACCACCCCACCAAAATGAATTCATACCCCAATTGACCAGCAAACTAATTGCGGCCGTTAAAGCTAACGCAATCGTTTGAAGTCGAATATCATAGTTGCGGACATGGGTCATCTCGTGACCAATCACGCCTTCCATTTCTTCGCGGTTCAAGCGGGCTTGAATCCCCGTAGTTACCGCCACGGCGGCATGTTCGGGATTGTTGCCGGTGGCAAAGGCGTTCGGACTGGCATCATCAATAATAAAGACTCGTGGCATCGGGACTTTCGCGACCAATGCCATGTCTTCCACAATATGCCATAGTTGCGGGTCGTCGTCCACTGAATGCAACTCGCGCGCATGATTCATATTCATGACCACATCGGTCGATTGACCAATCATAATCAACATATAAATGGCGGCGACAATAATCGCCATAATCAGTCCCGCGCTGGCACTGTTAAAAAACACGTACCCGACCGCGGCCCCAATTAAAGCTACTAACACGACAAAAGCGGCCATCACGTAAACCGTGTGCCGCTTGTTGCGGGCAATTTGCTCAAATAACATGGGCGTAACCTCTAATCATCAAATGAAACTTTCGGTGCTGCTTTTTCCGCTTCGGGCACGGCCAAAAATTCGACTGCTTGGAAGTGGTGAATGTTAGCAATAATGTTTGACGGAAATTGTTGTAACTTCATGTTGTAACTTGAAGCGCTAGAGTTAAACAATTGCCGTGAATAAGCAATCTTATTTTCCGAATTCGTTAATTCTTCCATTAACTTGCTAAATTCTTCGTTGGCTTTCAAATCCGGATAGTTTTCCGCCAAGGCGAAAATACTCTTCAATGAACTCGTCAATTGATCCGATACCGCCATGGCTTGTTGATGATCGCCACTAGGCACTTGGGTCAATTGATTCCGTAATGAAACTACTTGTTCCAACGTACTCTTTTCATGCTTTGCGTATCCTTTAACCGTGCTGACCAAGTTCGGAATCAAATCGTTACGCCGTTTTAATTGCACGTCGATTTGGCTCCAAGCTTCACGCGTATACATCCGTGACTTGACCAGGCCGTTATAGATAATCACATAAATCGCAATCAAGATTAACACGACTGCGATAATAATTAATCCAACCATCAATGGACCTCCTCAGATATGTGGCATCAGGCACTTGTCCTGACACCGAACTAGTACCCCTATATTGTACCGTGAATTAATTGCGAGCGACACTAGATTCCCCAAAAATTAATACTTGTTATTGAAATGACTTGTAAATGACTTCTGGACACTTGCGGGTGCTTTTTTGAACGCCCACTTTTGCTGATACGTCCCGCGAATCATCAGGCGACCCGCCCCAGTCTTATCACAAGTAATTAAGGTGACCAGCTTTTTACCCGGCACATCGTCAACAACTTGGACATCGGTTGCCGCAATAAATTTACGCGTCGTCGTCTTATAAGCATAAATATTTTTCGCATCGGACAAATAAATCATCTGACCAACTTTACTCTTATAGTAGAGCGGACTAAACAGCGCGTTATGCTTAATCATATGATGACCGGCTAAGGCATAATTACCTTGGCCCATCTTTTGATCCGCCTTCATCGTCCCGGCAGCTAACGCTAACGTTTCATTGCTGACCCCTTTACCAATCGGCAAATATAAGTTGACCGATGGAATCGAAATCGACCCAATCACGCTGATGGAATTCTTATTCATCCGCGCCTTAGCGACCGTTTGAAAATCTAATGATTTCACTTTAGAAAAGTTGAAATCGGCTTTTTTCTTACTATTACTTTTGACTGTCTTAGTCGTCACACTTGGTGCATAAGAACTGACTAACCAACTTTTGATTTGTTCATTAAAAATAAGCGCTAGTGAGAGCAAAATCAAAATTACAAACAATCCCCGACCTAACCACTTTAAACCGGCATGTTTCTTTGCTGGCATACTTCCGCCTCCCAATAATCCTTAACCGCCTAAACTACTGCAGTATAAGCTAAATATACCCTAATCCGCTGGAAGATGAAAGTCTTGGGTTGGCGTATTGCCGCCAGTCGGCCCGCGGTGAGAACGTCACGGGGCAGACCTGACGCCATACCCCGGTCGTCAGGGCGCTTTTCAGCCCGGCCATAACCCACTACCGGTCTAAAAAGACGACCCCGAAAATAATGTGACCCAACCCGCCACATTATTTTCGCGACACGACGTCGCACCGCGGGCCGACTGGCTAAATAACAACCATGATTTCAATCAAACGTAATCTAACTGTCACATCCACATGCTAGTTTTCGTAACGGTTGACTCAATGTCTATTTCCAAAGCAACTATCATTAACTCAGGTACCATTATTGATAAACAATTAATTTTGGCAAAGTCACTCGCAACTTCATAGACGGCTATCAAAAATTGCAGCACATTTGCAGTCATATCATTTTTACATGGAAATCAATTTAGTTGGGCGTTAGTTCGGCATGCTTTTTGCCCAGCTTACGGCAACAACATCTTTGAAGATTCCCTATCAAAATTGGTTACTATTACAATGAATTAAGCATATTTCACAATGACAAGTAAAAATGATGTCCAACACAAAGGTTCCCAACCATCAGTGGATTAGAGCGACACCATACTTATCAAAAAAACAAGCTAGCTGCCGGCTGACCGTAATAGAAACCGCCATGCAGGTGGCGTTAACGGGATTGCTTTTTATCCCGTTTACACCACGGACGTCTTTTGAGACTTGCTTTTTTAGGCACAAAAGCGAGGTTCAAGACCGCTCCTCAGGCTTGAACCGGTCCCCATGGCGACTGGAATTACGGTCAGCCGACAGCGGCAATAACATTTTTATCTTATCGTAAGCATAACGCTTGCATAATTGTATTCAAACCTGTTATCCTGTTATTACTCAAAATAGAAAGTAGGTTGGACCTATGGATACCATGGTAAAAAATGATCTCAATCACTTAATGCAACAGCGCGATGCTGGACCATTCATCGCCATCTATCTGAATACTGAAGCCGTCTTAAATGACATGCAACATCGGCGCTTAGAATTGAAACAATTGATGAGCACCGCACGACAACAGTTAGCCCAACGCTTTCCAAAAACGAATTGGCAACCTTATCAAACCCAGCTGGAAGATTTAGCCGCTGATAACAGTTTTTGGCTCCAACATACGGGACCACAAACCGGCTTAATTTTAAACGCTAATGAGTGCTTAATATACGATTTACAAACCCCGACAACTAACCAAGTCGTCGTCAATAGTATGCCAGCCATCCGCCCAATCATCGCGGACCGCCAGCGACAATTCGACTTTGACTTGCTAACCATTAGTGAAGATTCGATGCAACTTTACGAACAACGGTATGGTGATTTAGTTCAAGTCGACTTGCCAGACGATGCCCCCACGACCTTGAAAAAGGCCCTCGGTGACGAGCTGCGCGGCGGTGATTTGAACTTCAACTCGAGTCCCACACACGGCGTGAACTATCACGGTCACAATGCCAAAGCCGAAGAGCGCGATGTCGACCAACGTAATTATTATTTACAAGTCGACCAATATTGCTTAACCCATTCACAAGCGTCGCAACGGCCGTTAATCTTAATGGGCTTATCGCATAATCAAGCGGTCTTCCGTAAACTCAGCAAGAACCCATATTTATCACAACATTTAATGATTGATAAATCACCGAATGGGTTGAATTTAGCAGATATTCAAACGGCTACGATGCCCGTACAAGACAAGTGGCATCACCAATTGACCGATATTTTACTAGAACGGTATGACACCGCCAAATCCCGGCAACGGGCTTTAGATGACCCGTTCGACATGATTACCCCGGCTTTACATGGTCGCATCGACACCCTGATTGTCGCCGACGACGCCCAAGTTAGCGGGACTTTAATGCCAGACGGTCACGTTGAAACCGGCGAATTAACGATGCCCGACAACTTAATCGACGACCTCGTCGACGTGGTCATGAGCAAACAAGGCCAAATCCGCATCATCCCAGCGGATCGCATGCCAACCGAAACTGCCGCATTAGCATTATTACGCTACTAGCCGCCACTGCAAAGCCTCATTTATTGAGGCTTTTTTTGCGTGGTATGTATGGGCCGCCTCCAGCGACTAGTCAGCCCGCCGTGGGGTAGACCTGACGCCATAAACCGGTCGCCAGGGCGCTTTTCAGCCCGGCCATAACCCGCCGCCGGTCTAAAAAGACGACCCCAATTACGCTGGGGCCAACCCCGCCCCGGCATAATTGCGACACGGCGAGCTGACTAGTCGCTTCCGGCTAAAATTTTAGATATCTTTATCCTCATGCAAAAATACCATCACGACTTACTCACCTCCAATTCGCATTAAACAAATTTGATAATCATATATGTAATTACCTCGCACTATTTATCAAGCGACACATTGCTGCTGTAAAAGTACGCTAACCGAGTAACACTATTTATTTAACTCTAAGTGTTTGGCTAAAACCAACTACGCCAGTCAGTCATGCAGATATGTCATATTGCCATCCTGAAAACGTTCATTAGCTGCCAGTCCGGGACAATGGCGCTGTGAAAATGTTCTTGGCGAGTGTTTTTTGGTCGCTTAGAACATGGGTCGTGTTGACAGACAAGTGGACTTTGCTTGGCTGTCAACCGCCGCTTGAGACCGCCCTTTGGCTCAAGCGGGTTGCCCCACAGCGTCATTGTCCCGGACTGGCAGCGGCAAAACATTTTAAACCGCATTTTTTGATGTTTTGACAACTCGTTAAACATCAGATAATGCGGTTATTATTGTCAGAACCTATGATAGGCTTAATTTTACGATGGAATTCACTTATACTTTAGCCAAATAGTTTTGAAAGAGAGGGACTTTAGTTATGAGTAATCCGTTGCCGATTAGTGAATTTTTGCATGGTGGTGACTATAATCCGGATCAATGGCTCGACCGCCCGGATATTATCGACCAAGATTTTAAATATTTTGATGAAGCCCACATCAATAGTGTGTCGTTGGGCATCTTTTCATGGGCGCAGTTAGAACCAGCCGAAGGACAATATAACTTTACGTGGTTGGATGAGATGTTTGACCGCGCGGAAAAACAACATATTAACGTGGTGTTAGCCACGCCGAGCGGGACCCGGCCGCGTTGGTTAGCAGAGAAATATCCCGAAGTTTTGCGGGTCGCCGCTAACGGTCAACGGAATCATTTTGGTGAACGCCATAATCATTGCTATACCTCGCCAATTTATCGTGAAAAAACACAAGCCATCAATCGCCTGCTCGCTAAACGGTATGGTAAACGCGCTAACTTAGTGTTATGGCATATTTCTAATGAATATAGTGGTGCTTGTTATTGTGATTTATGTCAGGCAGCGTTTCGTGATTGGTTAAAAGCCAAGTATCAGACCTTGGATGCGTTGAACCATGCTTATTGGAATGGCTTTTGGGCGCATGCCTATACCACTTGGGACCAAGTGGCAGCGCCGATGCCGAATGGTGATATGAATGTGCTCGGCTTGAATTTAGATTGGAAACGGTTTGTTTCTGACCAAACCATCGACTTCTTCGACAATGAAATTAAACCCTTGCGCGAGCTCACGCCTAATATTCCCGTAACGACGAATCTCATGGGCGGTAATCCCCCGACTTCAGACGTCTTTTTTGACCTCGATTATCAAAAATTTGCCCAACATCTCGACATTGTCAGTTGGGACTCCTACCCGAACTGGGGCAATGATTACGAAAGCACCGCTAAGTTGGGTATGAAGACGGCCCTAATGAATGACAGCATGCGCAGTTTGAAACACGCTAACTATTTAATTATGGAAAATACCCCATCGCAAGTGAACTGGCACCAATTTAACCATGCCAAGCGCCCGGGAATGCATGCCATGGCGAGTTTGCAAGAAGTCGCACACGGCGCTGATTCGGTGATGTATTTCCAGCTCCATCAATCGCGTGGTGCCTCGGAAATGTTCCATGGCGCCGTCATCACCCATCAGTTGAGCGACCAAACCCGCGTCTTCAAAGACGTCACCCAAGTAGGCCACATCTTACAACAACTCCAAGCGGCCCACGCTACCAACTATGTGGCGGCAAAAGTGGCGATTGTTTTTGATTACGACAACTTGTGGGCGTTAGACGATGCGCGCAACTACGCCCAAACAACGAAAAAATACTGGACGACGATTCAAACGCACTATCAATATTTCTGGGAACATAACATCCCGGTTGATTTGGTCAGCACTGCCGATGACTTAACCGCCTATGACCTCGTCATCGACCCGATGCACTTCATGATGAGTCCCACCTTTGCCGCCAAGTTAAAGGCTTACGTTGAACAAGGCGGTCATTTGGTCGGGACTTACATTACCGGCGTGGTAGACCGCAACTACTTGGCCTACTTAGGCGGTGGTATCCCCGATTTGACCGCCACTTACGGTATTAAAGTAGCCGAAACGGACACCTTGTATCCTAAACAGCATAACCAGTTGCGGGCCGACACCTATCAAAAATATGCCGTGAACGACTATGCCGAAATCATCGACTTAGCGGGCGCTGAAAGTCTCGCCACTTATACCGAAGACTTTTACGCTGGCAGCCCAGCCTTAACCCAAAATACGGTGGGCGCCGGGACCGCCTACTATATGGCCGCCCGTGGGGAACAAGCCTTTTTAGCTGATTTTTATCAACAACTAGATGAAAAACTAAAGTTATCCCCAACCTTACCCATCAAAACGTTAGGCACACCCGTCTCGATTCAAGTTCGGGAAGATTCACAAGCGAAATACTATTTTGTGATCAACTTCAGTCATGAGCCCCAAACACTGACTTTAGCCACTGAATTAACCGATGTCTTAGCTAACAATCACCCTGTCAGTGGCCAACAGTCGCTGGCCGCTTATGGGGTTCGCATTTTCAGCAACCTTAAATAACGGTGCCAAAAAATGAGGCTGTGACATAAGTCTCTAAATTTAAAGCTGGTGAAGTGAAATCTTCGGATTT
>NZ_AYGX02000088.1 GCF_000498955.2 Lactiplantibacillus fabifermentans DSM 21115
GGTTATGCTGAACAATTTGTCCAAAAATTCGGATTAAATTTGCAATCTACCATGTTACATAATTTTAAAGAAATTATTAGCTCTCGTCACTGACTCAAAATGCTTCCTTATCTCGATTATCAATAACAGCTCGCTACTAATATTTTCAATGCTATAAATTACAAAGAAAGGAAGCCCTTCATTTGGCTTCCTTTCTTTGCTAACTTCAACTAAGCTATTATTCAGTTCAGCTAATTATTGAGATAAACTGGCTACCTGCTCAGTTAAACGTAATAATTCTTTAGTTGCGTCCATACTTTGTAAATTATTTGAAATTTGTTTTTTTACCGCTACAACTTGTTTAATCCCATTATCTGTCAGTGAGATGTCAACTCTACGACGATCATTTCGATGTGCCTGTTCCCGTATTAAATTGGCTTGCATCAATTGACCAAGGGTCTTTGAAATTAATGTCCGTGTCACTTTAAATACTTGTGCCAATTCACTAGTGCCAGTTTGACCATGTTGATAAATGTACATCAGTAATTGACATTCACGTAACGAAAGATGCGTGCCGCTTAAATCATACTTTAACATTCTGTTAATATAATTTCGCAGCATTAACATGTTCTCAAAATTTTCAAGCTGTGCTTTTATTTCCAAGTCTTAAGCCATATCATACCACCCTTAGTCTTGATTACGACGCTTTTTCCCTCCTAAGAAAGTAAGCAGACTAGTCATTACTAATAGCAATAATCCACCTAAAGTCATGGTACGTTGCGTTGATTCATCAGTTTGCGGTAACTCGTTATGTGAGGTTGCCGTTTGTGATGCACTCCCAGACTTCACCGATGTCACTTGACTGGAGGTCGTTGGATAATCTGATTTTGCGCTTTGATCTGACTTAGCCGATTGATTTGTCTGATCTGGTGTCACTGGACTAACTGGCTTAGCTGGTTGACTTGGCTTGGTTGGTGTTACCGGACTAACCGGCTTAGCTGGTTGACTTGGCTTGCCTGGTGTTACCGGATCTGATTTCACAATTACAGTAATAGTAGCCGTCTTGGTAACGACGTTACCCGCTGCGTCCGTGTAGCTATACGTCACCTCGTAACGACCTGCTTTGGTTGGATCCACACTCCCGCTGACCTTCAAATCAGCTAAGCTCAAGGCTTTCCCATCGGTATCAGTCGCGCTCACAAAGTTATCGCCCGCACTCCAGGTTGTGTTGGGACCCGCTACTAACGTGCTGTCTTTAGTGGCGATGCTTGCTTGCGATGCCACTACCGTGATTGTCGCCGTCTTGGTAACGACGTTACCCGCTGCGTCCGTGTAGCTATACGTCACCTCGTAACGACCTGCTTTGGTTGGATCCACACTCCCGCTGACCTTCAAATCAGCTAAGCTCAAGGCTTTCCCATCGGTATCAGTTGCACTCACAAAGTTATCAGCCGCACTCCAGGT
>NZ_AYGX02000089.1 GCF_000498955.2 Lactiplantibacillus fabifermentans DSM 21115
GATAGCCTGTAGTTCGCTAGCCATCTTGTTTTGATCAGTACCCATGATTAGGGATAAACTGTTCGTTTGATTTTCTGCTTTCGCGATTGCTTCACTCATATCGATTCCTCCTAGTATTTAAAAGTGACCTTCTCAGTTGCGGGCTTTTCAGTAATACCAGCGATAATCTCGCCATCTTCCATGACAAACTTGTCACCAACCATGCGACCAGCTTTTTTTAAATCGACTTTATCAATAGATTCCTTGACCTTGATATATTGGCTCATGCCCTGATTACGAAGTGAGTTTAAAACCATCTTTTCGTCATACGCCAACCCAGCCGGGTT
>NZ_AYGX02000090.1 GCF_000498955.2 Lactiplantibacillus fabifermentans DSM 21115
CTGATCTTTTTTGTCCGAACAGCGTTCGGATTAATTTTACAATCTACCATATAACTAAAAATAAGCACCTGATGAAGTAGAAATTTCATCCGGTGCTTATTTTTGGCTATTTTTATGACCATAACGTGCGCAACGGTTACTGGCATTGCTGCTGACTTACAACGGCAATGCTAACTCACCAAACTTTGGCAAGACCTCTGTGAGCACACGGTTAGTTGGCCTGTTTAGCGTCCCAGGCTGGGGCAATGATTTTACGTGAGAAGTCGTCTAACAGTGACAACATCGTGTTGATGCGCTGTGGACCGAGGGTGTCAATCCAGTGATTGAACATCGCTTGGATGGCCTCAATTAGCTGGGTATCGATTTGTTGGCCATGGTCGGTCAGTAAGAGACTTTTTTGACGACGGTCAGCGGGATTGGGAACTTGATAGACATAGTCATATTTCAATAAGATACTGATCTGGCGTGAGATAGCACTCCGCGAGACGTGATGACGGTCGGCGATGTCCATTAGCAATAAGGGTTGGGCACTCGCGCCGATTTCATGCATGATTAAAAACGTATCAAAAGTCATATGATATTGGCTAATCGGTTCGGCAATGTAATCGTTCATGTAACGCAACACCGTTGAATAGTCGGATAAAAAGTCATTAAGTAATTGTGGTGAGCCGTTCATACTGCAGTTTACCTCCTTTGATATCAATTGTTTGATATTATATCTAATTGCGTCAAAGTTAATTGTAACAGACGTCAATTTCTTTTAACATAGAAATCTTAACGCGAAATGAAAATAAATGGTTAAATAAGCAATTTTTAATTTATGCTAACGATTAATTGTTCGGATTAACTAGGGGACTAGGGCTACGACGCTTAGTAGTTGCGCCTAGCATAGCATGCGGTTACCGGGGGTTGCTAGTAAAGCGACACAAAAAAACGAGACCACGTTAATGGTCTCGTTAAATAATAGTTTTATGCTGCTTTCTTTAAGCCGCGGCGAGCAATCATTGGTAAGATCATCCCTAAAGCGACAAAGACGATTGGCGTGATGATGTTTAAGGCTAATTGGAATAACCAGCTACTTGGGTTATCCGCATAATTCGTCTTAGGTACCATCCCTAAGATACATGCAAACGCCGTGAACAAGAAGCACCAAGCGCCGACAAATTTACCCGCAACCGGGTTCTTTAAGAACATGTAGTCGCTCTTGAAGTTCTTCAAGTGTTGATTCAACATGATGTAAGCTAAGAAGACCCATAAGTAACGCATTGGCATAACGACAGAGTTCAAGTTTAATAGCCAGTTGAATAATTCGTTCATATCACCAATTCCCAAAGCTGGGATGATGATTAAGATGCTGACCAGAATCCCAGTCATAATATAGCCGTTGACCGGCACATCTTTTTTGTTCATCTTGCTGAGTTTCTTTGGAATAAATTCTGGATCGGCATCGCCAAGCAAAATCTTTAATGGCGCATCGATGGAGAAGGCTAAGGCCGAAACTTGGGCGAGCACGTTGGCAATCGCATATAAAATCATGAAGAAGTTCCCAACATGGTAAAAGGCACCTAAACGTTGGAACGCGTAGTAAGCCCCGTTGGCCATTAAGTCATTCGGGATATGTTTGGCGTTGAATAAGATCCCCATGGCAAATGAACCAAGTAACGCACAAACGGCTACCATGCCGGCTAAGACTAACATCCCAAGTGGGAATTCATGCCCCGGATTTTTGGTCTTGTTAACGTATGGTGAAATCTTTTCAGAACCACCAACCGCGAAGACTAACATGGAAACGGTCGTGAAGTAAGCAAAGTCAAATTTTGGTAAATATGACTTAATTGATAGCATATTTGGTGTTTGCACCGTGGCCGTCGTCATCAAGGGCGCCGAAACCGCTAAAATAATAAACAGAATCGACATGATGAACATCCCAGTCCCAGCGACACTCCCGATACGCTTCAAAGTAGTTAACCCTTTTGAAGCAATCCAGAGGAAGAACAGGAACAAGACTAAACAAATAGATTGGACGAGCAAGGCTGGTGTGTTGTTGACAAAATCCCCGTTGCCTTTGAACAACCAACTAAACGCAATTAAGATACCTTGTGGTTTTTGCGCCAAGTAAGGAATATGAACAATCCAATACGTCCAAGCCGCATAGTAAGCGAGCCGTTTCGTACTTGTGGCGCGAATCCAAGAAGATACGCCCCCTTCAGCTTCCTTAAAAGTTGACCCTAATTGTCCGACAATCAAGGTATAAGGAATGAAGTAGATGATCATAATTAAGATCCAAGAGGTGACCACTGATAAGCCTTGTAACGCAAAGTTGTTAACCACGTTACCTAAGCCCCAGACGGCCACAAACGCAATTAAAGCGATGTTGGACCAGCGCAGTTGTTTCTCTGTTTTCATTAAGCGTGGGCTCCCTTTTTTTATAAATTACTTTATTGTAAATCGAAAATGGAAGCGGTGACAAGCAGTTTTTTTTCAAAATGATAGTTGGTTTAAATAATCGTTAAAAAGATGAGTAAGCGGTGTCATTACGGTGAAAATTTGCTATTATTAAGTTGAACGAGCTAACGCCCACCGGGGTGGCGTGTTGGTTATGGGGATTATATGGTAAACTGAATTGAAAGTAGGGATGATTTTGAAGAGTGTAACCATTGGGACAGTCACGTTAGCCGCGGGGGTACCTAAGATTGGCGTCACGTTAGCAGGGGCGAAGCAGTCAACGTTATTGGGCGCCGCCGCCCAAGTGCTGACGTCGGCTGCACAAATCGTGGAGTGGCGGTTAGATGATTATGAAGAGCTGGATAATCGGGCCGCATTAGTCAATACGGCAACTCAGTTACAACAAATATTGGGGACGATTCCGGTGATTGCCACGTTGAGTGCGACGGCGACGGATGCGGCGACGTATTATGATACGTATCGCACATTGGTGAATAATCGCGCGGCCGCGGCGGTTGATATTGACCTAGCGATGACTAATCAAGACGACTTTGTGCCGTTGACCAAACAAATGCGCGCCCAAGGCATCAAATTGATTTTGAGTGCGACGTATCAAGCTCAAGTGCCCACACTGGCCGAACTTGAGCAAACGTATCAGACGTTAGCGGCGGCAGGGGGCGATGTTGCTCGAATCAAGGTCGTCGCGCGCCAACCGCAAGACGTTTTGACGCTCATGGCGGCTACTGCGCAAGCGCGCGCCAACTTAACGTTGCCACTGATTGCCACAACGCTGGGGACACTGGGGCGCTACAATAGCGTCTGTGGTCAGTTGATTGGCTCGGCCGTCACGTTTGGCCGGGTCGGTCGCGTGGGCGGCACCGGTCAACTGCCAGTCAGTCAGCTCAAGCAAACCCTACAGACCTTAGCAACCGCTGAAGGGGCGTAGTTAACCATGAAATGGAAATCGATTTGGCGTCACACGAGTTATATTATTCAAACGCTCGCAATTTACTTCTTATTAATTCAAGGGCCCTATGACTTATGGATTGAGCACACTGGCTATCGGATTGGGGAATATTTGCTGAATATTATCGGCATTAGTGTCTTGTTCTTTTTAGTCGAACTAACTTATAACTATTTCCGCCAACGGGTCGTGGATAAACATACGCATCACCATTAGTGAAATTTGGCCTTTTTTAAGAGCTGGTAGAATTTGCTTGCCGCTGTCAGCTGACTGTAATTCCAGCCACCATGGAGACCGGACCAAGCCTGAGAAGCGGTCTTGGTCCTCGTTTTTGAGCCTAAAAAGCAAGTCTCAAAAGGCATCCATGGTGTAAACGGGATGCAAACCAATCCCGTTAACGCCACCGGCATGGCGGATTCCATTACAATCAGCCGACAGCTAAATGGATGATCGACCAAAAAAGACTCCGCTACAGTATGTGTAGGGAGTCTTTTTTATTTGTTGTGAGTTTAATGGCGGCATCTAGGCTGATTAACGCTTTTTGCCGCACAACCAGACTTAAACCGGGCGTCATTGCCACTCGAACGACAGCTGATTCATAACGCCATAGTAAGTACCGGTATATTAATTCCAATCGTCACACTATTTAGCTTGGGCCGCCACTAATTTTTCAGTGAAAGCGTCCAAGTTTTTAATGTCATCGCCTTCGGGTGCTAAGTTGACGAAGACATCGTCCGCGCCTTGGGTGGCTCCAGCTTTTTTGAAGGCATTGCTGAAGTCCGTAACGGCCCGACAGTAGTCTTCTTCGTAGAACGTGTCACCAGAACCGGCACAGCCGAAAATCTTACCGCTCAAGTCGAGTTCTTGTAAATCGTCGTAAAAGTCTAAACCTTCTTCGGGGAGGGCCCCTTCATCATACGTGTATGGCACGACGACACAAATGTCGACGGCTTCAAATTCGGTTGCGTCGGCTTGTGAGATTTCTTCTTTCGTCACGTCGATGCCTAAATCTTCAAATTTTTCAGTAATAATATCGGCAACATCTTCGTTGTTACCGGTAATTGTAGCAAAAATGACTTTAGCAGTGGCCATCTTAACCCCTCGCTTTCAATGTGTTGATAAGCTGATTATAGCAAAGTTTGAATTAAAAATTAACCCAGTGACGATTTATTCACAAAACCCGTTGGGGGCGGTTTCTCATGGGGGCATTCCATGCTATAATTTAACTAATGCTGGTTAAAATTACGTTAAAAATAGTGACCAGTACTAACGACTATAATTAATAATTAACGATAAAAAATAAAGTCAGCTAGGGGTAAAGCTATTGTCAAAGAAAACTAAAAAATCCGGTTTTGGCAAACGGTTATGGAATTCCATCACTGAACCAATTCCCGATGAAAACGATGATCAAAATAATGAAAAAATTCCGCTGGCCTATGATGTGAAAGATACTGATGACGCTAAACCAACGTCGTCAGCCGCACCAAGTGAGCCTAAAAAGTCAGCTGCTAAGGAGCCGGCTAAAACGGCGAAGTCGGCCGCAGCGACCCCCAAATCGGCCGCAGCTGAAACCGACACGCCGGAATCGGCGGCGCCACAAACGCGGCAAGCCCGGCGACAGGCGGCAGAGAAGGCGGCGGCCAAACAACCTAAGCCAAGTTCCGCCACACAGCCGATGTCGGCAGCTCAAACAACAACACCTAAATCAGCGGTGAGCCAAGCCAGTGAAGCGCCCACACCAAGTCGTTCAGCGCGGCACGGTCGCCAAGACCAAGCTAGTGCGCCCACTTCGACGGCGCCAAAAGCACCAGCCGCTAAGCCAACCACGGCACCAACGACCCCGGCCAGTGCGGCTGCTAAGTCGACGCCGGCTTCACAAGCAGCGACGCCCAAACGGCCCGCAACTAGTGGTCGGCCAGCGAGCCATCACGGGCAACCGGTAATTTCGGTCAAAAATCAAAACAGTGGTAGTACTAATACGCCACGCTCAGCTGCCAATCAAGAACAGCCAGAGATTCCGTTATCGCGTGAAGAATTATATGGCGATCAACAACCTAATGGTGGTAAGGCGCCTAAACAACGGCCACGGTCAGCCGCTGACAGTGCTGAACCGATGTCACGGTTAGCCCGTCACGGCGAAGCGACGACGGCTCCTAAAGCGACCAAGCCAGCCATGCCCGGTGAAGATTTAGCTAGCGAACACGACGACGATGGTAACGATGGCAATTCGCACCAAAAAGCGCGCAAATACAACAAGAAGTTAATGTTGACGGGTGTCGGCATCTTGTTGATTGCGGCAGTCGGGGCCTTATTCATGTGGAACCACGCTAAGACGACTGAAGCTACGGCCAAGAGTAATGCTGAAGCGGTTGTTAAAGAAATTTACACGAGCACGGCGCAAAAAGATTTGCGGGAAAGTGCTGACAGCAGTAAGCTAGCTCAATTGCAAACGTATGTTGATCAAATGAAACAATCTGATACTAAGAATTCGTTGCAAAAACAACATGATACGGCGGCTAAGATGTTGAGTTTACGTAACCGTTACACGACCTTGTATACCGAAAGTGGTTTAATCAAGGCTAGTGTGGTTACTAAAGATGTGACTAATGCTGAAAAAGCCTTTAAACAATCCAGCTTAGCAAGTAGCAAGACGTACTTCACCGACAAGTACCAACAAAAGTTGAAGACGACTGGCAAGACGGTTAAAGCGGTTGTGAAGTATGACAAGGATTACCAAGCCCTTTACACCAAGACAGGTAAGCTGAAGTCAACGGTCACAACTAACAATATTGATACGGTGATGAAAAACTTGAAGAAGTATCGCACTAAGTCACAATTAGCCGCTAATGATTATGACCAATTGAAGACGAACCGTACGAAGTTAGCGAAAGCGGAAAGCTCAGCGGCTGCGGCCAGTTCAAGTGCCGCTGCGGCTTATAGTGAAAGCAGTGAGAGTTCAAGTTATAGCGAAAGCAGTTCAAGCTATAGTGAACCGTCATCATCATCGAGTGATACGGATTCGTCATCGACGTATTCGACAACGAATGATTATTCAACGACGGGTAACGATACTGATACGACGAGCTCCACGAAGAGCAGCTCAAGCTCGGCGTATAGTTACAGTCACAGTTCAAGTGCCGCGACTAGCAGCGCCAACGATACTAGTTCGACGACGACTAGCAGTACGACAACGGATAATAATACGACCGGTTATAACGACAGTAATTACTAGGTTGAAGCGAAGCGACCGGCATTGTGCCGGTCGCTTTTTGTTAGAGAGGAAGGGTATTAAATGCCAAAAATTGTTCTATTAGTACAAGCAACTAAACCAGCCCAAGTGGCGCAGTTACAAGCGCAGTATCCGGATTGGACCTTTAAGACGGTTGCCGAATTGACGCCGACTGACTATGATCAGATTGAAGTCATGTATGGGAACCATCCGATTTTGAAGCAAATTTTGGCGAGCCCGACGAATCATTTACATTTCTTACAAGTCATTTCCGCCGGGGTTGATTATTTGCCATTGGCTGAATTAAAGGCCGCTGGAGTATTAGTGGCTAATACGAGTGGCATTCATGCTGATGCGATTAGCGAGTCAGTTTTAGCGGCTATGTTAACGGTCGTACGTGGTTATCATGCCGCGTGGTTGAATCAGACTGGGACCCGAGGTTGGTCATTACCAGTCAAAACGAGTACTTTGACGGGCCAACAATTGTTGATTTATGGCACGGGAAAGATTGGCCAGTCATTAGCGGTTAAAGCAACTGCGTTAGGCATGCAAGTGGTCGGAGTCAATACGACTGGTCATCCAGCGGCCCATTTTGCCGCCACAGTGGCTATGGACCAGACGGAAGCGGCCTTGGCGACAGCCGACTTTGTGGTGAATGCTTTGCCGTTAACGGCGGCGACACATCACTTATATAATGCGGCGTGGTTTGCACAATTGAAACAGCAACCGATGTTTATTAATATCGGTCGCGGACCGGCCGTGGCGACGGCGGACTTAGTAGCCGCATTGGATCAACACTTAGTCAGTTGGGCGGCGTTGGACGTAACCGAACCCGAACCATTACCGGCCGACAATCCGCTATGGCAACGGCCGGATGTGTTGATTACGCCGCACATCTCAGGTCAAATCGACCATTTTCGAGCCGTCGTATTTCCAATCTTTAGCACGAACTTTGCGCAATGGTGCCAAGATGGGACGCTCGCCCAAAATCAAGTGGATTTAACGCGCGGTTATTAAAGCTTGGAAAATAATATTTTGGTAAACGGTGTCTCAGAGACCAGTTTGTAAACGTTACTGGCCGCAAGTTAAAACGTAGTTGCAATTTCGGCGGTCAACTGGCTCTGGGATATCATCAGTAAATAGTATCTGTCATTTGAATTATACGACTGAACGCCGTCACCTGATAATTGGGGTGACGGCGCTCAGTCGTATCGGCATGCTGAAGGTTGGTCCTAACGCTTGCTGACGTATTAACGCCGGCGTAAATAAACTTGAATAAGGAGTAAGAGCCAGCCGTTGATGGCCAGTTCTGCTAAAATTAACCAGCCAAATTGAATATACTGACTAAAGTATTTTCGCCAAGTGAATAATCGTTGCGTGGTTAGTAATAAGGCCTGATGGTGGTGACGCTCACGGGTGACGGTGGGTTTGGCATAGTGTCGTGCGAGTCCCAAAATTAGCCACAATAAGACGGCATCAATGATTAGCGGCACAATGAGCCACAATAAATTTTTCGGTAGGGCGTGTCCGAAAATGATGAAAAACGGGATTAGTACCCCGCTGGCACTGAGCAACATAAAAATGACGAAGAGTAATACTGCCAGCGATTCTCGGGATTGAAATGTCGTTGGGGGTTGTTCGTCGTTAGCTTCGAGTTCTAGGTAGTGGATACGGTCAATTAACGGAAACTTTTTTAAACTCCGGGTTTGCCACTTCAGAGCCGCGCTTAGAATCAAGGCGACAATTAAGTATAGCCAAAAGATGTCGCCCCAGAGATCAATCATTCGTAGTAAGTGCATAAAACTCCTCCAAAGTTCAGAATTAAAAGGCCGTGATGGTGTAGTAAATCAAGCTACCTAGCCAAAGATAAGTAGCGCCGATGCCTAAAGCTTGTTCGATGATGCTAAGACGGCGGTGTTGTGGATTAGCAAGCGGTTGAAATGCGTTGAGTGGCCGCAACTGTTTGGTGTAGACCGACTTTTTAAAGAGACAAAACGTCATCAAAAGCCCGCCCAATATTTGTAAGGTCAGGGCGGCACCGGCATAAGCAAACTGGTTGAACCAAAATAACCAGATTGAAGGTAACAAGACGCTTAATTGCATGACGAGTGGGGTGATGGTTTTCCAAGCTTGCGACCGCTGAAAAATCGCCTGCGACTCGGGATGTTTCGTTAAATAAGCATGGATATTTTTTAATTGTGGCAAGTATGCCGAACTCGGACGGGTTAACCAACGAATTTTGATGAATACTTTTGTCAGCAACATCACTTCAATCGTCATCATTAATTCGATAGACACAAAACGACCTCCAAAAAATAAATTAGTTCTATTTTATGGTATGGGCGAGTGGTCCAGGTTGATTATTTGTAGCGGTTTTGTAAAGAGTGCGTAAGGATATCCTCCATTAAGAATGTGTGCAAAAACTCGAAAATGAGCGGCAGATGAAGTTGAAATTTCATCTGCCGCTCATCTGCTTTTTTCTATCTTTATTGTCGAAACGTGCGCCAAAAAGCGGTTTGGCACGCACTCAGTTGCGTTATTCAATCAATCATCATGATCATGTTCAGCCGCGTCATGAAAGTCAGCGGCGGCCCGTTCGCTAGGGCGTTTGCCTAACGCTAAAATAAAGACGGTACTAATAATCAACAGACTGCCGATAACGTCGATGAGTTCAAACTGGACCCCGAGCCACGCCACAGCAATGATAGTTGCCGATAATGGTTCAAAAGCATCTAGCAAACTTGCGACGGTTGGGCGAATATATTTCAAACTTTGTAAGAAGAATAGGAAGCCCAGCAAAGTTCCGAAAATAACGACGAAACTTAATTTAGCTAGGTTAAGCCAAGTAAATGGTACGTGAATGCTCCAAACTGGTTGAATCATGTTGAAGACGATCCCACCTAAGAGCATCGACCAAGTGTTGACGGTCATCGAGCTGTACTTTTCAAGTAGTTTAGCTGGCAACAAGGTATTGGTTGCGGAAGTCACACCGGATAACAAGCCCCAAACTAAGGCCCACACGGAGATAACTAACGTGCTTGGATTACCATGAGTGACGAGTAAAAATGAACCGCCAATCGCGAAGATAATCGCTAAGCCTTCTGCGCGGGTGGGCCACTGTTGATGGGCGATAATCAGCCACAAGGCAATGAAGACCGGTCCCATGAATTGTAGAATGGTGGCTGTGGCCGCGTTACTCGCTTCAACTGCTAAGAAGTAAGTGAATTGGACGGGCATTAACCCGAGTAACGTGTAGGCGACCACTTCTAGTAGGGCGCGGGGGTCGCGCCAAATCGGCCACAAATCGACTTTGGTCACTAAACTGATGATGAATAGTCCAATACCCGCAAATAGCATCCGGACGCCCGTTAACCAAATCGAGTTGATGTCGGTGGTATCAAACAATGTTTGCGCGATAGCACCGGAAATCCCCCAAAACGCCGCACTCAAGCTGGCTAAGCAGATTCCTTTTAATTCATGGTTCGCTTGCATTCTGGCCCCTCCCTTATCAAAATCATTACTATCTATTGTAACTGATTTCGAGGTGAAAAGGGTCGTTAGATTTTAGGCCGTCGCCGCCGTCGTGGTCGTGGTCGTTTTGTTGGCAGTTTCAGCTTGGCGCGTCGATTCCGCTAAATGCACCAGATGCGTTAAGAAGGCGTGCGTTTTCGCTTGGTAATGATATTTTTGACCTAACGAAACGAGATAACCGTTGATGTAATCGACTTCGGTGTGCCGGTTGTGCGACATATCTTGATACATTGACGGGTAGTGGAGGGGATTAGCGACTTGGCTCACATAATTGACCGAAGCTAATTCTTCGGCGCGCGTATTGAGCATCGTGACGCCATCGCGTTCGCACACGTCGTAGGCTTCGTCGATGAGCTGCTTACTGAGTTCATCGGCGCCCGGGTAGGCCGCAAATTCACCCATCGTGATTTCGAATAATGTACATAACGTGTTGACGACGGAATTGAAGACGACTTTGGCTAAGAGTGTCCCCCGGAAGTTGGTCGTTAAGTTGGGATTAAACTGACATTTTTCTAGTTCGGTCACGACGCGATGGGTCATCGCATCCGGCTTTTCGGTATAGTTGGCGAGGTTCATCGTCCCGGCGCCCCGTTTACCGATGAAGTCGACATCGCCAGGGCCATTTAAGACGGTCGCCACTAGCGCAGTTCCTGCGAGCAATTTATCTGGTTGGAAGTACTGTAACAGTTTTTCGACATGCCCCATGCCATTCATGCAAGTGAGCACGTATTGTTGATCGTTGAAGGCGTGGGCGGTGCGCTTGAGAAAATCAGCGAGTTGCATCTGCTTATTAAAACGACCCAGACATCGGGATTACCGTGATAATCTTCGGGATAACTGACTTTGACGGGGACGAGATGGCGATTTTGATGGTCGCGAGACACGTAGACGCCGCCTTGTTGATGCATCTTTTCAACATTGGGCGACCACGTATCGACAAATTCCACTTTATTGCCAGCTGCTTGTAATAAAACCCCGTAACGTAAGCCCATGGCGCCAGCGCCTAAAACTGTAAATTTCATATGTATGACCATCCTTTGAACTGATTTTTTAATATTGACGACAAAAAGGCCCGGCAGACGAATTTCGTCTACCGGGCGCTAAAGCGTGTTACCACCGGTTATTTGCCGACCACTCACATGGACCGACCTTAAGCGTACCAACATGAAACGATACGTGGCACGATAATGGGTGCGACCATTGAAGGTTAGCGATATGTTTGGCCTTCACGCTCACAGTCGATGTTCACTGGGATAGACTTGGTCTGCTTACACCATCTCAGACTCGCTTAACAAGGTGATCCCCGCTACTGAACTGCTCATAGTTTTTCTCATCAAATATTAATTGTCCTATAATCTACACTGATGCGCGTAATCTGTCAACGGTCGACCGGTGAATCTTTAGATTATTTGGTCAGATAGGGGCAATTAACGTGAGTGTGGCGCGGTAAACTTGCGATTCTTTTGTAAAGTGTGAATAACGGTCTGTAAGGCCGCGGGTAAGTCAGACGCAGGTTGCGTACTGAACGTTGTCGCTAATGCTAACTGGGTCGCCGTCATGAATTGGCCGTGCAGTTGCGGCCAGGCTTGTTCGACGCGAGCGGCGTATGCCGTGAGCGTTTCCGCATGGGCCCGTGGTAATTGATGTTCGAACCAGCGGCGTAGTTGGCGATATTGCCAACTCGCTTGACCAGTGTGAGTGGCAACTAAGCCGCGTAGGACTTGTAGGCCTAACCAGAAGCGGCCTAACCACGCTGCAAGCATTAAAATCAAAATACAGCTACCGGTGATGATCCGGGCGGTTGATGTATTCAAGTGAAAGTGGCCAGTACTACTCGTTGTCGTCGTCGTTGAACTAGAGCGACTGGTTGCTGAGCTACTGTTAGTCGTCTTGGTGGTTGTCGTTGATTGACTAGTGCCCGTTGATAACGTGTTTGTCTTCGTTTTTGCGGCGGTCGTGCCCGGATTTTGATAACCAGGTGTTGGGTCAAAGGGGACCCAGCCGATGCCGGCGAAGTAAACTTCGGCCCACGAATGGGCGTCAGAATTTAAAATCGAGTAGTGGTAGCGGCCATCACTCGTTTGACTACCGCGGGTCCCGCCACTAAAGCCTTGCGCCCAGCGTGCCGGGATTCCGACTGACCGTAACATCACGACCAGCGCCGTTGAAAAGTTATCACAGTAACCGCGTTTAGTTGTAAACAAGAAGTAATCGACATAATCGCGGTTAGATGGGGTAGTCGGCGTATCAATCTTCGTGTAGACGTACTTGTTGGAGGTCTTTAGGTAGGCGACCAGTGCCCGGACTTTACCGTATTCAGTTGTTTGACCCTTAATAATTTTTTTGCTTAGGGTCGTAATGCGCTTGGGTAAGTCTTCAGGTAATTGGGTATAAGTTTCATCCAGTTCTTCTTCCGGCTTGGCCGTAACCGCTTGGAGCCGTTTTGCGGTGTATTTTTGATGCTGAGCCGTATACGTGAGCTTAGTCACCGGGTGTTTGCCTAAATTAATATAAACGCGGCCACGTTGGGCGGTGTAGCCCACGCCGATGCGACTTTGTTGTTTACTAGAAAGCGCCCAAGTCGTTTGACCGTAGCCGACTGGCAAATAATCGGTTGTTTTACTCATTGTTAAAGTGACTTTTTGCGCCGTCGTCGTTGGGGCTTTGATATAACCAGTGGACGTCTTAGTTGGTTTGCGGGTAATCTTCGTATCTTTATCGACGTTCCAGCCTTTACCGGAATAGTCATCGCGGGTATCGACGCGCCAATATTGGTCGTGGGCGGCGATGGCTTTAAAGGCGACGCTGTTGTCATCTTGGATGGCCCCACCGAGCGTCGACGTGTCGGACGAATAGCCGGTTTTTTTGACCGCTGATGACTTCTCCAAAAAAGTATAAAAACCACTACTACTCAAGCTATTGCGCCAGTTAACGGTCTGTTTCGCTAATTGATTGAGTGGCGTTTTAGCCCAAGTATTCACGGTGGCGCCCCCGGCAATGACTAAAATCATCAAGCCGGTATATAGCGTTGTTTGCCATGACCAGTGGGGTAAAAATAACACTAAAATCAATAAAACGGTCAGGCCAGTCGTCAATGCCAATGGTAAAACTTCGTTGCGAGTGGCAAAAATCGTAACGGCTAATAAGTACCCGCTACTGACGAGCATACATAAGAACGGTTGCCGCCACCGGACCGTCAGTAAGGTCAAGGCAATGGCTAAGGCCATAATCAGTAACATGCTCAGTAAAACGGGCATCATTGCGCTACCACTTTGAAAGGCGCGCATTTGTTGCAAGAGTTGGCCGCAAAACTTAGTTAGCCAACTAACGGACAAAGCTTGGCTGAACGGAAAACTGGCGTAACTGCCGGCCACAAAACTGATGACATAAAGGAGCCACCACCGCCACGGGTGGCGCGGCCAACAAGTATAGGCCCACGTGATAAGGCTGATAGCTGCCAAGTAGGCGAGCAATGGATACGGCCGACTAAAGTGATTGACGGTGGTATACGTCATTAGTGGTACGGCCAATAATAGCGCGTTGAGCAAAGCCACGATGGCGAGTTTGAGCTGTTTAGGCATCATGCCCACCTCCCGGCCAAGTAATTGCGGTCGCCAGCGGATTTTGTTGGGCCAGTTGGTTGAGCAAGTCTTGCGCCAGCAAAGTATGGTCGCCAAATAATACCACGCGATGTTGCCGGACGTTGACTGCTGGTACTTGCGAGTCGCGATACGGTTGATAACTGGCGAACGCGTCTGGTGCTAAAGCAGTGACCGTTTGTTGGTTGGCCCCAATCAAAATAATTTGGGCCGGAATCGCCTGCGCAAGTTGGATGAACGTATAAAAACCGGCCAGATGGTCCTCTAAGTCGGCGGTACTAGTTGCCATAAAAATCCAACACCACGGCAACGGCTCGTCGTCGGCTAAAACGCGTAAAATCGGCGTGCCTTGGCGGGCACTGAGTTTCCAGTCAATTTGATTACGAGGATCGCCGGGGTGATACGGGCGAAAGTCGCGGGTTTCAAAGCCGGGTTGGTCGGTCGTACTCGTTGTTGGCCGCCGTAATAACGGTTGAACTTGGGTATAGAGTTGTTGACCGAGGGCCTGATTCAAAATGGGCGGAACGACTAACGCTGCTGGTAGTGTTTTAATGGCCCGTTTAACAATTAAATGTAACGGATCTTGCATCAATAATTGAACTTGTAATTGGTCATAGACGCCACGTGGTAACGGCATGGTCGTTTGCCATGTTTGGGGGTGCCCGTTCGCCACGAGTTTACGTTGCGGATGGAGCAGCTTGGGTTTAATGACCGTTACCCCAGGATTCTTGGCTGGTAGCTGAAGCGTCAAGTATTGTTTTCGGTCGCGCACACTGAGCGCTGTTTGCACATTGATATGGCGTAACCGGGGCCATAAGCTGGCAAAACTTAAAATGGCAATGCCAGTCATGATGGTCGCCATCGCCCAGCCAGTGGCGTTATTAAAACTAATCGCATAGGCCCATAAGATGATAACGACTAAAATTAAACCGCAGTTTTGTAAGGCTGATTTGAAGGTGTTCATGCCGAAGTCCCCTTTGTTGGTACGGGGATGCTCGCTTGCAAACGTTGGACCACTTGTTGCTTGGCTGTCAGCGACTGCGCGCCATTCGCCAAGACGAGGCGATGGCTGAAGGTCGGGATTAAGACGGCTTGAATATCTTCGGGTAAGACATAGTTGCGATCATTCAAGAGGGCGTAGGCGCGGCTAGCTTGCAGTAAGGCGAGCCCACCACGCGGACTAATGCCGAGCCGGACGCCGGCGTCATCGCGGGTAGCTTGTACGAGTGCTAATGCGTATTGACTAACGGCCGCGTCGACGGTGACGGCATTGACGGCCGTCTTTAGTTGACTCAAATCGGCTTCTGATAAGACTGCTTGTAGGGTGTTCAACGCGGCTTGCCGGTCATCGCCATTGTAGAGAGCCAGCTCATCGGTTGTGGCGGGGTAGCCCACTTGTAAGCTGAATAAGAAGCGGTCAAGTTGGGCTTCTGGCAGCGGATAAGTGCCAGCGTATTCGCTCGGGTTTTCAGTCGCCAGGACGAAGAAGTTGGCCGGTAAGTCGTAAGTTTGGCCGTCGAGGGTCACTTGACGTTCCGCCATCGCTTGGAGCAGTGCTGACTGGGTCCGCGGGGTCGCACGATTGATTTCATCGGCTAACAGCATTGTCGTAAAGATGGGTCCGGCGTGAAATTCAAATTGATTTTGTTGTTGATTTAAAATGGAAACGCCTAAAATATCGTTCGGCAATAAGTCGGGGGTGAATTGGACCCGGTTAAAGTCGCCGGCCACACTGCGGGCCAAGGCGCGGGCAAGCGTGGTTTTACCAACGCCCGGAACATCTTCAAATAAGACGTGACCACCAGCTAATAACGCAGTGACGGTTAACTTGATAATTTGTGATTTACCGACCACCACTTGGTTGATTTGGGTCAGTAAAGGCTGTAAGGATTGATTGTTCAAAATACCGGCCTCCGTTTAGTTTTCGTTAGTAATAGGATACAACGTTTTGGGGGCAAACGGAAAGCGGAACGTCGGTTGTGAAAGCGATTTCCATTCTTTGCAAAAATAGCGTACAATTATAATTGTAAAAAAGCAGGAGGGATTGCGCATGCCAAAATACTTAGTCTTTATGGACATTGATGGCACACTTTTGACCGACCATCAATATATTTCTGATCATACGAAAGCGACCATCGAACGGTTACAAAAACAGGACGTGATGTTTTACATCGCGACCGGCCGAATGTACGAATTGGCCAAGATTGTTCGCAATAAAATTAATCAAGACGTGCACTTAGTCACTTCTAACGGGGCGGTTTTTGATGGTAATCAAGGCCGTGAAATTACGAAACTCGGCGGGGCTGCCGTTGAACTGGCCTACTTAATCGCTCGCCGCGATAACTTACCCATGATGCTCTTCACGCCCGAGATGGCTTACTATACGGAACAGATTCCGCGGTTCGTAGCCCGCAACGCTGCCAACTTTGATGCCGAAGAAACGACCATCGGTTATCAAGAAGTGGAAAGCTTTACCCAATTAGCCAAAATTGAAGATCAAATTACGAACGGGGTTATTTTAAGCCGTGAAGATATGTCACGGTTAGATTCCGCCCGTGAAAAGTTGGCCAATAGTAAGTTATTACGCCTATCTTCATCCAATCCGAATAATATTGAAATGATTCCGTTAAATACCGACAAGGGGACGGCAGTTAAACAAATTCAACGCGAACAAGGGGTCGATGCGGCGCATACGTTTGTCTTTGGCGATGGCTTAAATGACGTCGGCATGATGGCGGAAGCAGAGTTGTCCGTGGCGATGGGCAATGCGCTCCCACAAGTCAAAGCGACGGCTAATTATGTGACTGACACCAACTATAATGATGGTTTAGCTCAGTTTTTGGACGATTATTTCGAACAACATCCTTTATAAAACAAAGAACTTCATCATAGTGGTGAAGTTCTTTTTATTAGTTAGGGGTCGTAACAATTTTATTGAACGGTCGATAACTCGCTTTTTTTATTAAAAAATTGGTATTGTAAGCGGTTGGCTGATTGACTTTTTCGTCAGATTTGGCACACTTAAATGTGGAATGGGTTGTTAGGAAGTGATCACTGTTGAAAATTGAAGTTTTACCGGCCATTACGGCCATGCCCGTCGCCATTTTATCGATGACGGGGTTGGATAATCGGGAGTTGAATCCAGCCATTGAAAAGCAATTAGCCTTACGCAAGTTAAGTCCTGCGCAACCGCAAAACGCCTTGGCGGACTTGATGGTGGCCATTGAAGCGCGGCACCATGTCACGATGCAGGCTTGGGATATGGCAGTCATGCCAGCTGAGCCGGTCCAAATTCAAACGACGTATGACCAGCCCGTCGTGTTAAAGGCAGCTGATGAGGTTGTCGTACCGAATTTAGACAGCAAAAGCAGTCGCGTACTCGTCGTGATTGGTGGGGTGCAAGCCGACACGGAAATGGTGCATGCGACCGGCCAAGAATTGCAGCGTAAATTAAAAGCGTACTTTGGGATTCAAGCACGCTTACAGTTTCGGACCAGCTCAGATACGGTGCAAGTCTTAAATACGACTAAGACCGTTTCTTAGGGGTCACGTTAATATCGATTAAATTGAATTGGCCCGCTTGATAATCGACGCGCGAGACACTCGTGTTTTTGAGCAAACGGGCGGGCAATTCGCGGGGACTGATTTGGTACAAAAAGGCGCTTAAAACGAGGCCGTGGGAGACGATTAAGATGTTCTTATCGTCGTCTGAAGTTTGGGCTTCGTATAAACTAATGCGCCGCAACGTTTGGGTAATCCGATTCGTAACGCCAACGAGATTTTCGGCGGTGCGCGTTTTATCCAATGAATTAAAGACCCACAAAAGTGTGGCGAAGCGTTCTTTACTCAAGATTAGCTTTACGAAGGTACCCACGCCGAGTTGTTTGCGGACTTGCCGCACGACCCACGCGTTCTTCGTACCTTCCAAGCCACCAAAATTAAATTCCCGTAAGCCGACGTCCACCGTCGGCTTTTTTAGTTCCGGATGTAATGCCATAATAATGCGCGCCGTTTGCTGGGCCCGGCCTAAATCGCTCACGTAAGCGGCATCAAAATGGACCTCGCTAAGCATCCGGGCCAGACGTTGGGCCGAGCGGACGCCTTTCGTGGTTAATTGTGAATCATAAATGCCCTGTAAACGGTCCGCCGCGTTCAACTCGGTTTGACCGTGACGGACTAAATATAAATGAATCGTCGCCATGTCGAGGCACCCCCTTGATTGAAGTCATTAACTTTATTGTACGGCCTGATCCGGGTTTGAACAAGCTAATAATTGACTAGGGGTATCAAAATTGATTGTAAGTGATGCCGGGTATGAATGACTAACAGATATTTATTAATTTCAAAGGTGATTATAAGGATACTAATTATAATATTTTGGGACATTGAATAAAAATAATCATAAGATGGTTCGAATGCTAACGCTAAGTACATGTTTGACGGTAGACGATATTTTTGCTAGGATACGTACGTGAAGTTCTACGTAGACACATTTGTTGTTAGTCACTTTATTTTTTTGGAGGAAGCGAGAATGCAAAAATTTGTTAAACAGTTAATGGTGGTTGGCGCGGTTGTTAGTGTGGGAGTTAGTACTTGTACAACGCTGGTAAGTGCTGCTACTGAACAGCCAAGTGAAGCGCAGGTTGAACTAACGGCTGGTGAATTACAATTAATCAGTGCTCCTGATTTTAACTTTGGTAAACAAAAGATGAATGGTCAAACCATTACTACGGATGCCGAGAGTGTAAAAGATGTTGTCAAGGTGATTAATCCAGGTTCAGTTGGTGGTTGGCGAGTTGCAGCCCACTTGGAGGACGGTAAATTGAACAATTTCAAAGGAATGCAATTGACTGTAAAGCCTAAGAATGAAAAGATTAATTATTCGCCAGATGATAAGGGTAAAGTGACCGCTGATACTAATATGCCGAAAATCGTTCGTGATAGTATGACTCTGAGTAATGAAGATCAAAATATTATTTCAGCCAGTGAAAATAGTGGATTGGGGACGTTTACTTTAACTTTTGATGAGACTGATGCTTCATTGGTTATCCCTGGTGACGTTCAACCGGGTGTTCATGATAGTAAGATTGTTTGGTCGTTGTTAAATACGCCAGCTTAAGTAAATTGCGATGAGAAAGTTTAAATGGACGATCATACTAGTAATCGGGTTATCAACGTTCAGTGGGCTCCCGTTGCCAGTTGATGCTCAAAATACTGAGGCTGATGTTGCTGCAACTGCGACTTTGCCAGACGCCGCGTTGTCGGAAGCGACTACTGAAGTTATAAAAGCTCCCGCTGATGTTGAA
Organism: Lactiplantibacillus fabifermentans DSM 21115; assembly: GCF_000498955.2. Lineage (GTDB taxonomy): Bacteria > Bacillota > Bacilli > Lactobacillales > Lactobacillaceae > Lactiplantibacillus > Lactiplantibacillus fabifermentans. The sequence continues at coordinate 19,075 of NZ_AYGX02000090.1, forward strand.
ACGACTACGGCATCCGATGAATCGGTTGCTGAAGACGCGGCTGATTCCGAGGAACCGACGTCAAACGATAGCTCGAGCAGCCGCGGGTCGGCGTCTGATAGTAGTGCTGAATCGGCGACAGCCACAGATACGACAGCCGCGTTAGCAAGTTCAGCTGATTCGTCCAGCGAGGCGCGCCAGGCTGATTCGCGCTTTGATGCCCTTTTTTATCATCAACGGGTCACCGTGACTGATAGTCATGGCGCCCATATTAGCGAAAACACCATGGTACCAAGTAATACTGATGTCATCTATAAATTTCATTATGAACATATTCCGGGTACCCCGGCGCATAAGATGAAGTTTGATTTTCGCCAAAAGGGCTTGGCTTTAAAAAGTTATTCGGTCAAGATGACCGGGATGTCCACTAAGATTCTTAAAGCAAGTGGTGAGCATGTTACTTATGAATTTCAGCAACCTTTTGATGATGTTCATAATCAGATTGACATTGAAGTACATGGCTATGTTCAGCGGGTAAAAAAGCGTAATAAGATTCCCGCTGGTAATGCGAGTATGTCGTGGAATACCGGTTTTTTAGTGCCCAACTGGCATTCACGGGACAGTCCAGGGTTTCCGCGTTATACGATTTTACCAATCGGGGATATTCACATGAAAGTTAAAGAGACGACGATTAATGCGCAACCGCATGAACCCGTGCAGATTGAAGGCTTTTTAGCACATGATGATTCTTTGAGGTGTGAGGACGTGGTCGTGCTGCTACGACGAGCGGATGGTACTGAAGTGCAAGCTACGCCGGATAATGAGGATCGATTTAAACTAACGGTCCAGCCCCGTGACTTAGCGTTAGGCGCCAATCATTTGACCTTGCACGCGCACTGTAAAGGGGTATTTGGTAGTTTTCCCATTGATATTAACATTGAAGTGACCGATGGCGATTTGAAGTTAGCAACGGTCAGCCCGACCTTCACGTTTGACGCAACCACTTTGACTGGTGAAGCTAAAGAAATCGCGCGTCAAGGCGCCGTGAAAGTTGAAGTTGAAGATACGCGTCATCAGTTACAAGCGTGGCAAGTCACCGTCGCGAATACGGAGGGCTTAAAAAATGAGCGCAATGAACCGTTGTCAGGTCGCTTAGTATATAAACAGTCCAATCAACTACGTGAAATTAATGCGACGCCACAAGTCATTGCTACTGATAAGGTTGGTAACGATGCGGATGGTAAAGTTGACATAAGTGATAACTGGCAAAATGATAGCGGTATCTTATTGCAAGTTAATTCGGATGCCGTACCAGGGAAGTATAAAGGGATATTAAATTGGGCCGTTTGTGATGTTCCCGATTCCCGCTGACTGATTGCTAAAAGACCTGTTTTATTCAAATGAACATCGAAAAAGGCGTCCATCAGTGGGCGCCTTTTTTGTCAGAATATTTAAATAATCGGCCGAATTAATGATACTGGCTTGAAAGTCAGGTAACGTGTGGCTGGTTTTGGGTGCTGGGCAAGCTCGACTCAGCGCGCTTTAACTTGTGAGCGAGCCCGTTGGCTGACTTATATGCTGGGTCAAATTGCATGCGTACAATTAGGGACCTAACTTGTTGACTACCAACAAGTTAGGTCCCTAATTAGTACTATTGATTATTTAAATCCTCACTCAAAGTCCGTTTACTTTCCTGTTTTAAAATCTTGATCATCTTCCGCCGGGCCGCAAAGAATGGGATCCCGATGTGGGCGAGGTTGCTGCGGAAGCGCCAACGATAGTGATACGTCTTTTCAGGGACGTATTCCGCGGATTGCACGTAATCGGCGTAGCGGAAGGCGAAAAGTTGGTCTTCTAAAAAGTCAATGTCTTCATTGAAAGTTAAATGGTGGCTCGTGATAATCGAACGAATGAAGCACTTATTCCACGAAAAGCCACCGACTGTGCCAAAGTTAATATTGGAAACCAATTCTTTTTGGTCATACGTTTTAGCAGGGCTGGGCACGGCTAAATAACCAAAATGGCCGCAAACGACCATCTGGGCTGCTGGTGCGGCCTGGTAAGCTTCTAAGAAGTAAGCTAAAAAGTTTGGTTCCACCCAGTCGTCCCCGTCGACGAAACACAAGTACTGACCCTTAGCGGCCGCCATACCTGAGTTGCGAGCTGCCGAAACCCCGCGATTACGCTCGTGAGTAATCACTTTGAAGCGATCATCATCCTTGATTAAGGCCGCAATTTGTTCGCTGGTATCATCGGTGGAACAGTCGTCTACCACGATGACTTCAAAATCTGTCAACGTTTGGTGGAGCAAACTGGTCAAGCAACTGTTGATAAATTTATGTTGATTGTACGCTGGTACAACCACTGAAAAAAGGGGTGCAGACACGCTAATTCCTCCATCATAATTTGTTATACTTTACTATTATAGCCGTAAATTGTGACGAAAATGTAGCGAATCGCATTTTTTTGGTGATAAATTAATTATTTGCCAGATTTGTGGTGTGGAAATATAGCGCTAGGTCCGGGTAAACAAAGACTGTATGCGAAAAATCCAACAGCCCATTATTTTTATAATAATTGCATGAATCAAGGGCTAAATAAGTATCCCCATGGCCTAATTGCATTAAACTGGCATCTTCTTCGGAGAGATTGGTGAGTGATAAGTAATCATCACTGTTGGCGACCCCTAAGCCGTACGCTTCGTTTAAAAAGTCCCAGATGGAAGTGTTGACCGCTTCGGTGGATAAGTAGGGGACCACCGATTTTAAATAATACGCTTTTTCGAGGCAGTAGAGTTGTTCGTGCCAGTAACGTAGCCGAATGACCCGATAGAGTTCGGAATCTTGTGGGACGCCCATTTGTTTGCTTAAATCATAGTCGCTTTTGATCGTATCAAAGGTTAAGACTTTAGAGACGAGTTGGCGGGGATGCATGTTGTCACTAAACAAGCCGCGGGCCGATAAATTCACGACGGTTTTATGTTGTAACTGAATGGAAGTGATGAAGTAGCCACTCCCTTGCACCCGGCGTAACAAGCCTTGTTGATAGACCAAGTCAATCGCTTTGCGAATCGTATTGCGACTCGCGTGATACATTTCCATCAATTGGGCTTCAGTCGGGAGCTTGATTTCGAATTGGCCATCTTGAATGCCATTGATGAGTTTGGCCGCAATGTCACGGTACATATCGGTTCCCTTCTTTCTGAATTGAAATTTGTGGGTACCAATCTGATAAATTCTTGCAAAATAGATAATTTGACTTGTCAAATTTGTACCCATGACTTATAATTCATATTGTAATGAAAGCGGTTTATTAAAGCAACCGCAGATTCACAATAAATTTAAATTCTATTTAGGAGCGTGTTTATTATGGCTGAAAAAACAATTATGTTGGTATGTGCTGCTGGGATGTCAACTTCATTATTAGTATCAAAGATGCAAAAGGCTGCGGAAGCAGACGGTATTGATGCAGAAATTTTTGCAACCGCTGCCAGTGACGCTGATGCTAAGTTAGCTGAAAAGAATCCTGACATTTTAATGCTTGGACCACAAGTTCGTTACATGTTAAGTGATTTCCAAAAACGCGTTGATATTCCTGTTGAAGTTATCAACATGCAAGACTACGGCATGATGAACGGCGAAAAGGTCTTAAAAGAAGCCGAAGCATCAATGGCTAAAAACTAATTAAATGATTTCTAAGATGCTGCCTTCGAGCTGGTAGTCATACTAGCTTGGCAGCATTTTGCTTGTGTGGGCACACGGCAACAACACTATAAAAGCTAAAAGGATGAGGGTTAATGGCTGAAGAAAAAGCAAACAACACAGAACAAGAAGCAAGTTTGGAAACAATCATGGGTTTGATCGTTAATGGTGGGAACGCTAAGAGTTCCGCTTTTGAAGCAATTAAAGCTGCTAAGGAAGGCGACTTTGAAACGGCCGATGCCAAATTAAAAGAAGCTGACAATTTCTTAGTTGAAGCGCACAATTCACAAACTTCGATGTTAACTGCCGAAGCTAACGGTGAACATACGCACGTTTCATTATTATTAGTACACTCACAAGATCACATCATGAATGCCATCACCTTCCGCGATTTAGCCGGTGAAGTTGTTGACGTTTACCGTCGCTTAGACGCTGAAAACAAGTAAGTCGAAAATGGGGGACCTGGATTGATGCCTTTTTGTGAGGTGTCAACTGGGTCTTTTTTTAAGAGCGAGTGCTAGCAATAGTAACCGCCGACTAGGCATCATCAATAATTAATCAAACAAACGAAATATTGGAGGAATTGAGATATGGCAACTGGATACAAAATGCCCAAAGATTTTCTCTGGGGTGGCGCGGTCGCCGCACACCAACTCGAAGGGGCTTGGCAAGCTGGTGGCAAAGGCGTCAGCATCGCCGATGTCATGACCGCTGGCCGCAATGGCGTGCCACGGAAAGTAACCGATGGGGTTAAGGATGGCGAAATCTATCCGAACCATTGGGGAGATGATTTTTATCATCGTTACCCCGAAGATGTGAAATTATTCGAAGAAATGGGCTTTAAGTGTTTCCGGACGTCAATCGCGTGGACCCGGATTTTCCCGAATGGTGACGAAGATGAACCTAACGAAGCCGGCTTGAAGTTTTACGATGATTTATTCGATGACTTGTTAGCGCATGGCATCCAACCAGTCATTACATTGTCTCACTTTGAAATTCCTTATCATTTAGTTAAAGAATACGGTGGTTTTAGCAACCGGAAGATGATTGATTTCTTCTTGCGGTTTGCGAAGACGGTATTCAAACGGTACAAAGACAAAGTTAAGTACTGGATGACCTTTAACGAAATCAATAACCAAACGGCTTGGGACGATCCGCATCCGTTATTGCAAAACTCTGGCTTACAACTCGATAAAGACGACAACTGGGAACAAGCGATGTATCAAGCGGCTCATTATGAATTAGTTGCCAGTGCCTTAGCCGTGCAAGCGGGTCATGAAATCAACCCTGATTTTCAAATCGGCTGCATGATCGCGATGTGCCCCATCTACCCATTAACCGCTAAGCCAGAAGATGTCATGATGGCCGAACGCGCGATGCAAAAACGTTACTGGTTCGGCGACGTGCATTGCTGGGGCGAATATCCGAAGTGGTTGCCAAAGTATTTCGACCAAAAAGGCTTTGACATGGATATTACTGCCGCGGACCTCGCTGCTTTGAAGGCTGGGACCGTGGATTACGTCGGCTTTAGCTACTATATGTCATTTGTCACTAAAGGCCAAACTGGCGATACGAAGTACGACTTCAAAGAACCCGAAGACTTCGTCGAAAATCCTTACGTGGAAAAATCCGACTGGGGCTGGCAAATTGACCCCGTGGGCTTGCGTTATTCCATGAACTGGATGCAAGACCGTTGGCATTTACCACAATTCATCGTTGAAAATGGTTTTGGCGCTTACGACGAAAAGCAAGCGGACGGCAGCGTCCATGATGATTACCGCATCAGTTACTTCCGTGACCATATTAAAGCGATGGAAGAAGCTGTTAACTTGGATGGCGTGGACTTGATTGGGTATACCCCTTGGGGCTGTATCGACTTAGTTTCAGCTAGCACGGGTGAAATGGCCAAACGGTATGGCTTCATTTACGTCGATGCCGATGACAATGGCGAAGGCTCATTTGACCGGTCGAAGAAAGATTCCTTCGATTGGTACAAACAAGTTATCGCTAGTGACGGTGAAGACTTATAAGAGAGGATGGTTCATTGATGGCAACAACTAAAAGTGGGTTACGTTCAGACTTTCTATGGGGTGGCGCGGTCGCCGCGCACCAATTAGAAGGTGGCTGGCAAGCTGGTGGCAAAGGTGTTAGCATGGCGGATGTCATGACGGCCGGTGCTAACGGCGTGCCACGTGAAATTACTGATGGTGTGATTGCGGGTAAAAACTACCCGAACCATGAAGGCATTGACTTTTACGGCCATTATCGTGAAGACATCAAGCTATTTGCTGAAATGGGCTTCAAATGTTTCCGGACGTCCATCGCGTGGACGCGGATTTTCCCGAATGGGGATGAAACGGAACCAAACGAGGCTGGGTTGAAGTTTTACGATGACATGTTTGATACTTGTCGTCAATATGGCATCGAACCCGTCATTACGCTCGCCCACTTTGAAATGCCGTACCACCTCGTTGAAAAATACGGTGGTTGGCGTAATCGTAAAGTCATCGATTTCTTCGTCCACTATGCGGAAACGGTCTTCAAACGTTACCGCAATAAGGTGAAGTACTGGATGACCTTCAATGAAATCAATAACCAAACGACTTACACGAACCAATTCCTCATGGCCACCGACTCCGGGTTAGTTTTGAAACCAGACGACCCCGAAGCGGAAGCCTTGATGTATCAAGCGGCGCATTATGAAGTCGTGGCGAGTGCGTTAGCCGTTAAGATTGGGCATAAAATCAATCCGGATTTCCAAATTGGGAACATGATCAACATGACGCCGATTTATCCGGCCACCGCCAAACCAGCCGACATCATGCAAGCTGAAAAAGCGATGCAACGGCGTTACTGGTTTGCCGATGTTCAATCATGGGGTTATTATCCAAATAACATGGAAGCTTACTTCAAGCAGACCGGGTTCCGGCCAGATATTACCGCCGAAGACCGCGAAGTCTTGCGTGAAGGGACCGTTGATTATATCGGCTTTAGTTATTACAACTCCAACACGGTAGCGGGTAACGCGGATAACCCAAGCTATCACTTTGTCGGCACGGAAGCCGTCGATAATCCATATTTAAAGACGAGCGAATGGGATTGGCCAATTGATCCCGTCGGTTTACGTTATTCCTTGAACTGGTTGCAAGACCGTTATAACAAACCAATGATGATCGTCGAAAATGGACTCGGCGCGCGCGACAAAGTTGAAGCGGACGGCAGTATCCATGATCCTTACCGCATCGATTACTTACGAGCTCACATTGACCAAATGATCAAAGCGGTCAATGAAGATGGCGTCGACTTAATCGGTTATACCCCTTGGGGTTGCATTGACCTCGTCTCAGCAGGCACGGGTCAAATGTCGAAACGGTACGGTTTCATTTATGTGGATAAAGATGATGAAGGCCACGGTACCTTAGCGCGGTCGAAGAAAGATTCTTTCTACTGGTATCAAAAAGTGATTAAGACTAATGGCGCGGATTTAGCGTAATTAGGACTGTAAGGATATTGTCATAACTGGCAATATCCTTTTTGATCACCTAAAATGAGTGAAAACTCATATCGATGTTGACAGCGGTACCACCCCGCGGTACACTTAGATTGTTAATAAATGAGTAAACACTCACGAAAGAAAGTCAGGGACTGATATGGGCACAAACTTTATTACGGCACAGCAAGTCAGTAAAAGTTTTGGCACCAAGCACGTCTTAACCGATATTGACCTCACCTTGCCAGCTGGCACGATTTACGGTCTAATTGGACCGTCGGGGGCGGGTAAGACGACCTTAGTCAAAAGCATCATGGGGATGGAAAAAGTCGACCACGGTACCGTCACGGTCATGGATGCGGTGATGCCAAATCGCCAAGTCATGGCTAAGATTGGGTACATGGCACAAAGTGACGCGTTATATGAAACGTTAACGGCGCGCGAAAATTTAACGTTTTTTGGGCAATTGATGAGTGTAGCGCCTAAGCAACTCAAACAAACGATCGCGTATGCGGCGAATTTGGTTAATCTGACCAAAGATTTAGATTTACGGGTCAGTGACTATTCTGGAGGGATGAAGCGCCGGCTGTCGTTAGCTATCGCGCTGATTCAAAATCCTAATTTGTTAATTTTAGACGAGCCAACCGTCGGGATTGACCCCGAATTGCGGCAACAAATTTGGGAAGAATTGAATAACTTAAAAGCGACCGGAAAGTCGATTCTCATCACGACCCACGTGATGGATGAAGCGGAACGGTGTGATTATTTGATGTTGATTCGCCGGGGCATCGCGTTAGCACAAGGCACGCCGGCCGAGTTGAAAGCGAAGTATCAAGTTGATTCGATTGAACAAGTCTTTTTGAAAGCGGGGCGGCTGCAAGATGCGGACCATAGCAATCGTTAAACGCGTATTAAAACAAATGATGCGGGACAAACGGACGTTGGCGTTGATGTTTTTAGCGCCACTACTCATTATGTCGTTGATGTATTTTCTATTTCAAAATAATACGACGCAAACCGCGGCGTTGGGCGTCCATGGCGTTGATAATGCCGTCGTCAAAGCCATTGACACGAAGCATGTCGACATTACGCATTATGACAGTGCGGCGGCGACGAAGATGATTCGGCAACACGATTTAGCCGGGTATTTGACGCAAAAAAATGGTAAACTGACGATAACTTATGCGAACAGTAATCCCACGGACACGAGCTTGATCAAAGCGTCCTTGCAAGCGGGATTAGTCAAGTTGCGCATGCAGACACTGGTCAAAGCGACCAAGGCGCAAAAAAAGGCGCTGACGGCTCAACAGCAGGCCTTGCAAAAACTGGTTAAAGCTCAAAGTGCTGAAACGGTCACGAAGTTAAAGGCGGCTATTGCGCAAGCACAAGCTAGCGGGAACACCGCGCAAGTCGCCAAATTACAAGCCCAGCTCAAAAAAGTCACGGCCGGTTCCGCGACTAAGACGGCAACTGCTAAAAAAGCCCCGACTTACTCGACAGCGAGCCATTATTTATACGGCAGTAGCGATTCGACCTTTTTTGAAAGTTTCCTACCGATTTTCTTAGGATTCTTCGTGTTCTTCTTTGTCTTTTTAATTTCGGGGATCTCGTTATTGAATGAACGGACGACCGGGACTTTGAGTCGCTTATTAGCGACGCCGATTCGCCGAGGTGAAATTATTACCGGTTATTTGATTGGTTACGGTATTTTTGCCGTCATCCAAACGTTACTCACCGTGACATTTGCCATTACCGTCTTTAAGATTCACTTGGTCGGCAATATTTGGCTGGTATTTTTAATCAACTTTTTATTGGCACTCGTGGCGTTAACGTTTGGGATCTTTATTTCGACGTTCGCCAATTCCGAGTTCCAAATGATTCAATTTATTCCGTTAGTGGTCGTGCCACAAATCTTCTTCTCCGGCTTGATTCCGGTCAGTGGTATGGCGACCTGGTTACAGTGGACTGCACATATCATGCCGCTGTATTATGGCGCTAACGCCTTAACGGATGTGGTCACCAAAGGGGCGGATATTACCGCGATTGGCGGGAACCTCTTAGTTTTGTTAGGCTTTATGAGTGTCTTAACGATTTTAAATATCGTGGGGATGAAACGGTATCGAAAGGTGTAGACGATGACAGAAAAAGGAATTCGAGATTATTTCGAACAAACGATGGCCGCCGATGCGACGATTACGCCCAAGCAGCGCGCCATCTTACAAGCTAGTTTAGATTTATTTGCCGAACAAGGCTTTGACCACACAAGCACGAGCGACATTGCGACGCGCGCCGGGGTGGCTGAAGGGACCGTCTATCGGCGGTATAAAACGAAAAATGCGATTCGCGAAGCGGTGGTCGCCCCGATTATTGATAATATTGTCCCTTCGATGGCGGCGGATTTTTCCGAAGCCGAGTTACATCAAAGCTTCGCTACGCTGGAAGACTTTTTCCAAGCCATCTTCAGTGATCGCTTGGCGTTTGTGACGGACAATGCGAAAGAACTAAAAGTTGTTTTTGAGATGATTTTTTTCAACGCGGATAGTCGCAGTGCGCTAATGAAACGGGTCGGGCCCTTGGTCGTGAATCAAATCGGCACCGTCTTTACGGATTTGAAGCAACGGCAACTAATCGTTGATTGGCCCAATGATTTAATTATCCAAACGATGTTGTCGATGTTAGTCGGCTACTTCGCCCGCTTGGTTATGGGCTTTCCGGACACCGATATTACGCGGGAAACCGATTTTATTGTGATGGCGTTGACGAAAACTTTTACGCCAAGTGCTGACTAAAAATTAATCGACCAATGATGGGCTACATGGCTCAGTATTGGTCGTTTTTTTGTATATAGATGGTAGATTGTAAAATTAATCCGAACGCTGTTCGGACAAAAAAGATCAGCTT
>NZ_AYGX02000091.1 GCF_000498955.2 Lactiplantibacillus fabifermentans DSM 21115
TGATCTTTTTTGTCCGAACAGCGTTCGGATTAATTTTACAATCTACCCTATCAGTGTTCTTTTCTTGAATGACATTAATCCCACCTAAAGCAATCCCACTAAAGTCTTTTTTAGGTACCGTTAATTTGATTGTTACTTTTTTAGTCGTCTTAGCGGGAACCTTAACCGTTTGTTTGGGTGATAGCGCCGACTTAATGTCAAATTTCAATGAGGCATCACTTTTGGCTTTAGCCTGACTGTAGTCAATCACCCCATTATCGTTAGTCATCGCACGATTAGGAGAGACAATGTACGTGTGAGCCTGACTATCACTGTTCTTAATGCGAATCGTTAAATCTTGAGTTTGCCCCGGTGTGACTTTTAAATCAAAATAGGATACCGAATCGGTAATTTGATTTTTCGGTAGCTCAGCGGAAACGGAGTAGTTCAAGTTTTCGGCATGCGCGATTAGCCCTAAGTTACCGAAAAAAACGCTCATTAATAACACCAATTGCCAGAATCTTTTCTTCATATGGTAGATTGTAAAATTAATCCGAACGCTGTTCGGACAAAAAAGATCAGC
>NZ_AYGX02000092.1 GCF_000498955.2 Lactiplantibacillus fabifermentans DSM 21115
AGGAAGCTGATCTTTTTTGTCCGAACAGCGTTCGGATTAATTTTACAATCTACCTATTGCCAACATAAAAATAAACTTAAGAAAATACATCTGCTAACCTCTTCAAGAATAGTTAGTACCACTGTCTTTAAGATAATCAATAGTAGTTACACTGACAATTTGACAATAATCCTCGTTAAAATTGTTTTTTGATCTTGAAATGCTATCGCTTATGATGCTGGACTTATTAAAAATATAATCCACCATAAAACTACTGGCGATAAATATAATTCCTTGTTGCCACCAATTCAAACTTCTCAATGGAACAAATAAATTCATCAGTTCTGCTTAGAAAAAGATGCATGCAAACTCAATAAGGATAAGAAGCGACATTGCTTGATCACTTCAATATTAATTTGTCGTTTTGCGTCAAAAATAATAAGGATAAAAATATAACGACACCCATCAGCGAAGCGATATCAATTAATAGATAGTCGTCAGTTACTTGATAACAAAATATTATCAAGCTAGCCACCAATACTAAGCCTGTCCAAACATTGAACAAGACGCGATATTTCGACCGTCCAGACCACCATAAACAAATTGCAAGTATCGGTAATGAAATCACCATCACATATAAACAAATTGCAAGCAGCCCCGTTAAGATTGCACCCTTGGTCGAGGTTACCTCAGAACTTGCCACCATCAACGCTGGCAAAAAATAAAAATTCCCGTAAACGAAAAATACCACAATACTCACAAAACAATAAATCAATTCACCCGCACTTTTCTTAATTACCATCATCATATTGCCCTCCAAAATTGGATTGCTGATACTGCTTGATTGACTTACTTTTTCACGCCCAATTTATGGCTGAAGATAACTAGTAGCCAAGGTAAGGCAATCAGTTGGAGCAACCATCGCTTGATAAAAGTTCCGATTAAAGCAACTAAGCCGGTCAAGCCAACTATTTGCCGTGTCTCTTGCGCATTAGCATAATCCGACACACTATCAACATCATAGATATCATGTTGTTGGTGACGCGTCGCCGCGGCTTTTTGTCCCATATATGGCTTATTAAAACGGTCCAATCCTTTTTCAATTCGTAACTTTGGCCTTTTGTGCATTAAATAAGGATACGCCACCAAAAATATGAGTAAAAAGATACTGACTAATAGCCAGCCCCAAACGTTACCAACTTTATTCGCCACATACACGTTAAAGAGTACGCCGGGCAGTCCCAAAAGATAGTCATCAAAAACTTTCGCCATGCTATTTTCCTCCTGACAATTTAAACACCCGCACCATTAATTAGGTACTGAGCTGTAAACTGGTACGTCCCTCAATTGGCTGCCGAGATTGCCGTAACCTTAAAATGAGCAACAATGCCTAATGGATCAACTTTTTGAGCACCAAGTACAACCTCGGTATCGCTGGCCGTGCCTGCTAACTTTCCCAAGTAATGATACGGCTCATTTAATGAAACATCATATTCTTCAAACAATCGGCCGCGCTTAAACTGGCGCATTAAACGCGCTTGATTATTAGTGACGTGCTGCAACTGTGACCAATCTTTAGTCTTAATTGCCTGATTAACCGTCCCCTCAGCAAAAGGCGGCAATTGGTACGTATTGCGATATGAATTCCAGCCGCCGTACGCTAGCAGCAATACCACGACTACTGCTCGCTCGATACGTTTGCTTTGTTCGAAAAAATTGCGACTGATTTGCCGTGATAATTCGGGATAAAAATAGCGCATCACTGTACTGTTGCCAAATACTAGCAGCAATAATATCCCATAAATAATTAAGATTAAAATAACGACATCGGCGAGCGTTACATTGTATAAGCCACGCGGTCCCAGTTGCGAAAAAAAGCCACCATCGACGCATAAAGTTACGAGGATAATTAGATAGAATATCAGCATTAATACCCTTTGTTTTAGAAATAATTTCAAGTCCTTGACCTACCTTTTTGTGCGAACTTTAACCGGCAAAGACCAACCTTATCACTGCCACATCAATCGGCCAGCACCTCGACTATTCACGAGTTGAATTAATATAATATTATTTTACAATAGAAATAACATTATCGCTCGAAATGTGCAAAAAACGGCCACAAAATTATAATTAGGTGTGAAACTATGGAAACTGCTCAAGTATTAACGATGTTACGTAAAAATAAAGGCCTGACCCAAGCAGACCTGGCGGCAGGAATTACGACCCGCCGTGCAATTATTGACGCTGAACATGGTAACCGTGATCTATCTTATGAAACCATGATGCAATTAATTGAACGCTTAGGAGTCTCCGCTAACGACTTTGAAGACTATCGTCATGACCATCAAATTCCCGCTGACCAGGCGCTAGTTATTGAATTTGAACAGCTCTCAGATACTTCTGAAACACAAAAACTCAATGACTTACTGACCCGGGCCCGCCAATTAGTCGCGACTTCCACCCTGCGCTACACGCACCAACTTATTCCAATCCTGGAGGCGCTATTACACCTCGATTCATATTCACACGAAAAGCTAACACAGCTCGTTCAGCCGGTTTGGAATGAACTCACAACTATTAAAGAATGGAATCGGACCGACCTATTTTTAATTAATAATTTACTATACATTTTTGCGCCCCAAGTCGCCCAACGCATTGGGAAAAAAGTAATCGCCCGACTTGAACATTACTCATTGCAAAATATCTTATTAAAAAACGCAATCTATGCCAACTTGGCCTTCTTAGGGATGCAACATCCAAATACCTTAGACCCAGCCACGACGGCCGAATATTTAAAACAAAGTATCGCATTGACAAAAACCGCCCATCGCTATGATTTACATTTGTTAAGTCAAGTCCGACTGGCAGTCCTGCAACGAGACTATGAGCACGGCCGTGAATTATGTAAGGTTTTGAAAGCCATGGGGGCCGACAATGTGGCTCAAATCGCTTATGATGATTTTCCCATCCTGCTAAATTGAACATCTCAAACGAGATTAGGATATCAATCGCAATTCCTGTGAAACTTCGCCAATTCATGATTAAAGTTAATGATTGACCACATATAAACCTTCATCAGAATCAAACCGCAACCATAACAAGGTAGATTGTAAAATTAATCCGAACGCTGTTCGGACAAAAAAGATCAGCT
>NZ_AYGX02000093.1 GCF_000498955.2 Lactiplantibacillus fabifermentans DSM 21115
TCAGGTTATGCTGAACAATTTGTCCAAAAATTCGGATTAAATTTGCAATCTACCCTGAAAATAATATTCGCGTTAACTGTGTGGCACCGGGCTTAACGAAGACGCCGTTAAACGAAGGCGTCTTCCTTGAAAAAATTTTACCGACCGTGCCCATGAAACGTTACGAAACGGCTGATGAAGTGGCGAAAGTCTTTGTCTTCGTTGCGAGTGAAGCGACCTTTATGACTGGGCAAACCATTTTGAGTGACGGCGGTGTGTCCGTCGGTTTGAAATAGGAGGTCAGGCATATGTGGCCAAAAGCAAAGCAATATGATTTAGTGATTGTCGGTGGTGGCCTGTCCGGTTTAGTCGCGGCAGTCAGTGCGCGGGAACAACAGTTGTCGACGTTAGTCTTAGAAAAAGGCCGCAGTATTGGCGGTGACGGCAACTATGTCGAAGGCGCAATGGGTGTTGACAGTTATTTGCAAAAAGCCGCCGGTATCGACATTAATCCGACCGAACTGTTACAAGATGAACTGGCGTATTCACATTATGAAGCCAATGCCCCGCATTTGAAAAAGTATATCGATGCGAGTGGTGGCGTGATTGATTGGTTGCATAATTTAGGGGTCAAATTCGCTAAAGTTGGGCCGCAAGGTAAGAGCTGGTCAACGATTCATACGTTTGCCGGTGGCGGGCACGCGGCCGTCCAAACGCTATACGCAAACGCTACACAAGCTGGCGCTGAATTTGTGACGAGTGTCAGTGCCCAGCGGTTACAGCAACACGATGGACACGTGACCGGCGTGGTGATTATGGATGAAAATACGGGTCAAACGCATGAAATTGCGGCGAAAAACGTCTTACTGGCAACGGGCGGTTATGTCGACAATCCCGACCTCGTTAAAACGCGCGTGGCGGATAATCACCGACTAATGGCCGTCAGCGACGGTAAGTCGACCGGTGATGGCATGCAACTCGCTTGGCAAGTGGGCGCCAAACATTATTCGATGGGCGCGATTCAATATGGGGGCGGGGCGATCTATGACAAAACCCAACCGCCGTTTGTGCATATGGCGTCACAGCTCGCCGCCGCGGCAACACAAGAAGCGATTCTGTGGGTCAACGAACGCGGGGAACGCTTTGTTAATGAAGACGTCAACGATAATATGTGCCATGCCGGCAGTGCCATCTTGACGCAAGCCCGAACGTTTTCCATTTTAGACCAGGCTGCCGTTGACCATCTGACTAACGTTGGGTTGTATAAAGAAGTGGGTAACTCACCAATCTCACCGGAAAAATTTGACCAACTAACGTCTGAAATTGACGATACGCTGAAGCAACATGCTAAGTATTTGACGTCGGCGGCGACGTTAGCCGAATTAGCAGAAAAACTAAACTTACCCGCTTTGCCAGCCACAGTCGCCCGCTACAACGACATAGTGGCGCATGGCCAAGATGCTGATTTCGGCAAGGCCGCTGACTATTTGACCGGCTTGCATCAAGGGCCATTTTACGGCGTCGAACTGGGTGTCGGCATGGCGTGTGCCCTCGGTGGTTTACGCGTTGATAACCAAAATGCAGTCTTGAACGATCATGGTTATCCAGTTCCTGGGTTATACGCCGTGGGCAATGATGCGGCTGGCATGCTGGTCGGTGACACGTATGCCGTAACGTTGCCCGGTAGTACTGCAGGGTATGCCGCCTTTTCCGGACGCAACGCTGTATTAAGCATGGTGAATGCTAGTTAAATCAAAAAATAACCGCGGTGGTTACTGAGGCAGTAATCAGCGCGATTATTTTTAGGATTGAGCTTATTTAGTGGCGGCCATCGTGGCTAACGTTTCTTGGACGTAGGTGGCGAAGGTTTTCGGTTCGCGTCCCATCAAATGTTCAAAGTCAAAGGAATTACCGACGAATGGATGGTTGCTGTGATAGGCTTGCATCCGACCGAGTTGTTCATTGGCATGGGCACTGGGGGTCACGGGCACTGGAATCATATGCACGACCGGCTTTTTACCGATTTGTTGACATAAGTAGTCAAAATCAGCGCGCATCGATTGATTGATTTTCCCACACAAATCAAATGATGCAAAGTAGTATTCGTCGTCACTGAGCAAGACTTTGGCGCCCGCCGCAGCGATGTCACTAATGGAAATCATATTGCCGGGCTGGTCCATGCCGATAAAGCTAGTATATTCACCGGTTTCAAAGGCCGAACCGGGGCCGGCTGGGAAGTGCATTTCCATGTAGGAACTGGGCTTTAAGATGGTGTAGTTCAAAGTGGACCCCATCAACATGGATTCGATTTGATACTTTTCCCAATGTTGCAATAATGGCATGACCGTATCTAAACAAGAACTGAAAACAAAATGTTTAACGTGGGCTTTTTCGGCGGCTTTAATTAGCCGTTCACCCATGCTGGGCATCCCGTCGAGCATGTCCGGTAAAATCAGAAAAATCTTATCGATGCCGGCAACTTCTTGATCGATGATATCATCACGGCGTAAGTCGCCCACGATGACTTCACTCGCACCCAAGTTTTTTAAAGCGGTTACATTTTTAGGGTCGGGATCAACCGCGCGCACTTCGACACCTGCTTGGACCAACATTGGAATTAAGCGATGGGCAATCCGCCCAAATGAAGCTGTAACTAAAACTTTCATCATGAAAACCTCCCGTAACGGATTTGTTATTTGGTTATTAGGTCACAAACTAGTACGCCTTAAATTTAATTGATATAATTGCCGGTGTAAAATAACGAAACCAAATCCTATACCATGGGGTTTGCTAATGGTAGAGGCGACTAATCATGAATCAACGGGAATTACGTTGCTTTTTGCAAGTGGCAAAAACGCAAAATTTCACAATCGCGGCGCAACAATTATTTATGACCCAACCGGCCGTTAGCGCCCAGATTACTAATCTGGAACGCGAACTCGGCGTATCGTTGTTCCAACGCGGTTATCACGAAGTTAAGTTAACGTATGCGGGCGAAGTCTTACTACCGACCGCCAAAAAAGTCATTACTGGTTTTGACCAAATGACGTTAGCGGTGACGAGTCTAAAGCAAGATCAATACGATGGTCAACCGGCGACGTTGCGAATGGGCCTGTATTTTGCTACGCCTTTAAACGCTATCTTAGATTTGATCCATCTGTTCACGGTCCAGTATCCCAGCATCCAAGTGATGACCGATGCTTATTACGGTGGGGCGGCCCTGACGGCGTTACGCCACCATGAAATTGACGTTGCCCTAGGTTTAGTGACGCCCAAACCCGATGTGACTTGGGTCCCGATAATGGGAGATGAGTTGGTAGTATTGCGGTCAGAAGATTATGTCGCCGCCACCCAGACTTCAATCGACTTAGCGACCTTAAAAGAAAAAATGCTGATCAATTTGCCAAGTAGTCCCCACGATGATTTCAGTCAACGTCAAGCCACTTTGTTAGGTCAACCAACGAACCAGTTAACGGTCCATTCGATGGCGGCGGCCTTGATGAACTTGACTTGTGCCGATGCTTATATGGTCGTTCCGCGGCGCGCGGTTAGTGAATTGCAACATATTCGGGCATTGCGGATTGCCGCCCCAACTAAGGTAACCCAGTTTAAAATCGGTTTTGCTTATTTAACGGCAGAACACGCGATAGCGACCGATGTGTTTGTGCAATTCACCAAACTCGTTAATGCTTGAGCCGTTGGTAGCCATGCTGTTCACGATAGTCACGGGGCGTCATATTGAGGGCTTTTTTGAAGACGGCAAAGAAGCTACTAATGTTTTTGTAGCCGAGTTCATAAGCGATTTCTTCAATTGTTTTACTCGACAGTGCCAGCCACCGTTTGGCTAATTCGATGCGAATGAAGGCGAGCTGTTCGGTAAAACTCTTGTCGAATAAGTTGCGACACAAGCGCGAAAAATAGTTTTTGTCGTAGCCAAAGTGGGCGGCGGTGCCTTGCAAGGTCGCAGTTTGACTATGTAAGACTAAATAATTAAAAATACTACCGGCTTGCGTATCAGCGCTGGCATGGTGAATGTCCTTGCCGGGAAAGTCTGAATCCGAGATGGAAATCGTCGCCTCATGATTGCGCAATAATTCAGTAAATAGTAAACCGACGGCCATCGTGCGTTGATAATCGACGAAGACGTCGTTTAAATCTTGGCGTTCAAGTTCGGCGATCAATTCAAAGTAACGATGCTTGATATCGTTGTCGCGATACCGATAAACGATGTAGTGCGGGTCATTTTCACCGGCATTCATCAAATCATGGACCATCGGGTTATCACCAGCAATGACCATGTTCAATGGTGTTGGGGCTCGCAAACACTCCGCGAATAAGTTTAATTCGGCCGGGGCCCCGAGGTTTTTAATGGTCATCGGTTGTTTGGAAGAGATCATAATGACGTCGTAAGGCGATAGTGACACGTATTGCCCGTTCAGAAATATTTCGGCAATCGATAAGCTCTCCACGAATCTAATGTGAAAACGTGAGCTACCATTATCATCATAATTGCTTAAACTTTTGTCAGTTTCGTCGAAATCGCTTTCTTTAAGCGCTAACGTTGACGCTACGGTAATTTTTTTGGCCATTTTTAGCCCTCACTTTCCTAAAAAGATACATTTCCGTAGTAATAAAGATATTATACACTATCTACTTGTGCATTTCGTAGCATTATACTGAATTTGCAAATCAAGTTAAGGAGTGAACAATATGACAACGAAAACAATGAACACGGACGTATTAGTTGCAGGTACTGGTGGGACTGGCTTAGCCGCCGCCTATGCCGCAGTTGAAAAGGGCTTAAAGGTATTAGTAATTGAAAAGCAACCACAAATCGGTGGCAATACTAAAATTTCAAGCGGTTTCTTTGCCATTAATTCAAAAGAACAACAAGCAGCTGGCATGCACATGTCGACTAAAGAAGCGATTGCCGAATTAGCCAGTTACAACCATTACTTATCTAACGGCGCGTTATTAGCCCGGATCGTTAACAGTTCCGCTGATACTTTGGCCTGGTTGGAAGGCATGGGGATGGAAATTAAACTCAACCCGACCGCCAATACGACTCAATTTGCGCATCGCGATAATGACTATCGGGGCGGCTCATATCACATGTATCAACATAAAGACGAAAGCTATCAACGGGTCCAAAAGACCTTGGAAGATGCTGGAGTACAGTTCCAGTTTAACACCACGTTGACTGATTTAACGATGGCGGACGGCAAAGTTACCGGGGCGACGGCAACGACCGCTGATGGTGATGACTTAATCATTAAGGCACAAGCTGTCGTCGTCGCAACAGGTGGCTATGGCGCCGATGCTAAAAAGGTTGCCAAAACCATGCACACGCCAAACTTGCGGACTTTAGGCGTGCCGAACGCCGGTGAAGGGATGAGTGCGATGGTCAAAGCCGGGGCGACCGACATTGACAGTCATGCCTTAATTCATGCCGCACAGTTAGCCAAATCTAAAGTCACGCAAAAGACTTCGGCTAAACATTTAGCGGGCTTTTCATCCAATGCTTTAACGCAATTATTATTAACGCCCCAACTGTGGGTCAACATGAAAGGGTTGCGGTTCACCAATGAAGATGTCGTTTACGACACGGTCGAATGGGCCAATGCCGCTTGGTCACAAGGTGGCAAGTACTTATTTATCGTTGACCAAGCCACGTTAGATACGTTCACGGTGGATCAAAACTCCGAAGAAGTTTCGCAAGCTGGTCCCGGCGCGGCGACTGGTCGCGGCGACTTCACCAAGTTGGCCGAAGAAGCGGTTAAAGGTGAAACGGCGTTTAAGGGTAACACCTTAGCTGAATTGGCGCACAACGCTGGTTTAGACACGGCGACCTTTGAAAAGACCGTCCAAGCCTACAATGAAGCGATTCATGCCAAGGACGATACGGAATATAGCAAGTCTGAAAAATCATTGGCATATTCGGTTGAAAACGGTCCATTCTACGCCTTTATCAGTCAAGCCGCCTATCTAGGTACGGTTGGTGGTGTCCGGGTTGATGAAAACTTAGCCGTCTTAGATGATAACTTCAAGCCAATTCCCGGGCTCTATACCGGTGGTGCCAACGCGGGTGGCTATTATGAAGGTCACAGTTATCCGGCCTATGAAGGCTTAGCTTCTGGCTTTACTTGGACGTCTGGCCGCATTGCTGGAACTAGCGCCGCCGATTACATTAAAAATGAAGCAACTGTGACCAATTAAGCCACCGTTGCCGTGAAAATTAAAAGGGGGAATCCATAATGGATACGCCAAGTCACGCACCACTTCAAACACCTAGCAAAAGTTATATTTCTAAAACCCGGATTGGGGTTTTAGCGGTTAGCTCGATGGGGATGGCGGCGTTAGCCATCACACCATCGTATGCGGCGATTGCGAAAAACTTTGCGCTCGGTAATACGAGTGTGCAAATGCTCACGTCGCTCCCAAACTTATTTATGATGTTAGCTGGTTTGATTATTGGGAAGTTAACTGCCAGCAAAATAAATCTGAAGACCTTAACGTTAAGTGCGATTGTGTTGGTCGTTATCGGGGGCTTTTTACCACTCGCGTTTAATACCAGCTTCGCGTTCTTACTATTCTGTTCATGTTTAGTTGGGTTGGGGCAAGGGGCCTGCACGAACTTATCACAAGTTTTGATTTCACAAATGTTGCCTGAAAAAGAACGACAATCCACGATGGGGTTAACGACGACCTTTACGAATATCGGTGGGATTATCTTCATCATGGGTGGTGGCCAATTAGCTGCTGCCAGTGGTTGGGTCTCAAACTACTGGATTTATATCTTCTCATTACTCGTGTTGGTGGTTGTTTTAGCCTTAGTGCCAATGCATCCAGAAGCGGTTAACGATGAAGATGAAAATGCCGGTGCCAAGATTCAATTGAACAAATACGTGTTCTATTGTGCTGCTTGGGCGTTTTTCACGATGTTATTGAACAACGTGTTGAATAACAACATTTCCTTATTTATTGCGGACGAAAAACTGGGCGCCACTTCTCAAGCCGCCTTAACTTCCACGATTTCATTAATTGGTGGGATGTTGTGCGGACTGATTGTGGGGGTCATTGGTAAGAAGTTCAAATACACCTCAATCTCAATTTCGTTCTTATTATATGGCCTTTCATATTTGTTAGTTGGTTTCGGCCATTCTTTATTCTTAGCCTTCGTGGGTAGTTTCTTCGTTGGTGCGGCGATGAGTATCGCCATGGGACAATTCCCATATTTAATTTCCATTGCAGTTGGTAAGAACAGTGTTTCGATGGCTTTAGGCGTTTACGTTGCGATTTATTCCGTTGGTGGTGTGGTTAGTCCATTCATCATCAACCCATTGACGAGTGCCGTCCAAGGTATGGGCATGAACGTCTTTTCCGTTAGTGGTATTTTAGCGTTAATCTTAGCGGTCTTATGTATCTCACTTAACTTCCAAAAGAAGTTAGTCCAAGATTCCCTGGGGTAAGTATTAGGATGTCGTTGTGCGACAGTGATAATTCCAGCTGCCGTGGCGACCGGTTCGAGCCAAAAAGCGGTCTCGAACCTCACTTTGAAGCTTGGCCAAACCCGCCAATTTCCAAAGATGCCGGTGCCGTAAGCTCGGCGGAAATCATGCCGAACTAACGGCACTGACACGGCGACTTCCATTATCACTGACGCACAACTAAATTGGTGATTGATTTAAAATGATGCGACTACAATTTGGTAGTCGCATCATTTATGTCAGTACTATTTTCGTTGGCACCAGTTCAACGTCACTTATCCGGCGACTTTCAACGTGGCTTTACTACCGTCGATTAGCTTATTCATAAGTTCGGAACTTGCTAATTTATGATTGTCATGAAAGCCGAAAGTATTGCTGTCTAATCACAATCGAAAGATGTTATTAATTGAATATACGTGCAAAAAAACGTGTCAACCAAGTGGCTGACACGTTTTTTGTTATTTGATTAGAGGGCCCAAGCTTGCATGCCTTGGACGTTGTATAAGTTAACGGCGGCGTTGACTTGTTCTTCAACGGAACCACCATTGATGTGCATGTTTTGGAATAAACCGTAAGCGCCGGATGAACTGTTCCGGACGCCGGGTTGCCAGTTGGATTCACGATTGATGATGTGATCCCAAGTTGATGCTGAGACCCCAGTGCGGCTTTCCATTTGGCCTAACACGTAGGATTTCATGTTATCGCCAGTGTATGATTCGTTACTAGTCGTTGCTTGGCTAGCAACTGGGGCACTGGCTTGCGGCGCTTCATTGATAACCGCTTGACTCGCTTGACTAGCGGGTGCTTGGCTAACCGGTGCCTGGCTGGCAGGTGCTTGACTAGCGGGTGCTTGGCTAACTGGCGCTTGGCTAACTGGCGCTTGACTAGCCGGTGCGTGATATACCGGTGTTGGGGCACTAGTAGTAGCTAACTTGCCCGTCGGAATCGTTAATTGTTGGCCTGGTAAAATTAAATGGCCGTGAATATTATTTTTCGTTTCGATTTTGTCGATGGTTGAGCCGAATTCTTGAGCGATGGCCCAAACACAATCGCCAGATTTTACGGTGTAGGTCGTGTCGGCATTAGCAGTCATAGCACCGGCAAAGACTAACCCAGTGGCAACGGCAGATGAGGTTAAGATGGTGCGCATGAATTTTTTCAAATGATCTCTCCTATGTTTTGAAATCCTAAGTGTCAAATACAGACCTGCGATGTGCATGTCTTAATCAATGCCATGAGTTTAACGGATATGTATTACCGGCAAATATCACTAGTTTTAAGAAATGACGGTAAAAATATTGCATTTTATTAGTTTTCGACATCTTCGTCACGCTTGTAATAATCAAAATAAAGCTGGCAACTACGAGATGATGCGGTTACTAGCCATTTTATTACGATATTAATATTAGAAATATTACGGTGATGCGGGCCTTAATTAATGTGTTAGTTATGTAAAATGCCGGTATCTCGGCGGTTTGTGACGACTGTTGATAGTTTATTGTGACGATTAGTTGAACGTAAATGACTAGCATATCATGGTTATTGATACAATAAATTTAACGAAAATCGGCATGCGTTGAAAATGTAAATATATGCAACCGATGTTTATAAATCCAACCAATTTATCCGATAAAAACACTTTTATTTACAAACGGATGCTTATTTATCAATGGTTTAGACACTGATTGGCGATAAGTGATTGTCGAAACTATATGCAAACTATACAAGTTCTTTACTCAGCTATGTAACGAAAATTTACATTTATTCACTAGACTTGAATTTATTGTTTTAGCGCCAACAAAAATTTAAGTGGAGTGATAAATTAATATGAAGTCTCGAGCCCTTTTAACGACCCTGACTTGTTCAGCAATTTTAACAACGACGATGACGCCGTTAGTTTCCGCAGCCCCATTATTGAATGCCCCCGCCCCAACGACGCAGAGTGCGCCGATTCCGGCAGTTGATCTTAGCAAGAATACCTTAGTGGATGTCGACTTTTCTAAGCCACAATTACAAGATTTGAAACACCCTGGTTTAGGTATCAAGACGGCGGGCCAGCCTAAACTTGGCAAAGATGCGGCCTTTGACGACCAAGTGGCGCAATTTGATGGCCAATCTGCTTATTTATTACCATACTTGGAAGATCGGTATGCGCAAATGAGTAAGGGGATGGCCATTGAAGCCTTCTTCAAAGATGATGAGATGCAAGACAGCGAACATGAAGTCTTCTCTAATCAAGAAAGCGGCGGCTTAGGTTTAGGCGTCGAACACGGCCAAGTTGTCTTTTACGTACATGTCGGGACTGGCTATAAGACGGTCAGAACTAACATCAAAAAGGGCCATTGGGTACATGCCGTTGGGATTTATGACCAACAAGAACAAAAGGCCCGCTTATATGTTGACGGTCATTTGATTGAAAGTGTGCCTGCTGCGGGGCAACTGAATGCACCTAAAGGTAATGGCTTGAAGAACTTTGTGGTTGGTGGCGATAGTGCCGGCAACAACACGGCACAGTCTTATTTAAAAGGGGCCGTTAAAGTGGCCCGGTTATATGACCGACCATTGAAGTTCAGTGAAGTCGACGCATTACATAAAAAGGCGACTGCTGGTCAACATGAAGTACAATTGGCAACACAAGCAGTTGAAACCCAATTAGTCGGACCAAAAGCAGTTGCGGCCGGCCATACATATGCCTTGAACGTGCATGCGCGGCAAACGAAACGCGGCGAAAGCACGCCCGTTGAATTCGACGTAACTTATGATGCGGCTAAGTTTGATTTTGTTAGTGCCAATCAAACTTTAGGCGGCGATAAAACTACAGTTGTTCAAACTACCCCCGGTCACTTACGAGTCACGACGACGGCGGAACTCAGCGACTTGCCAATCTATCGTTATGACAAGACTCGTTTAGCACATGTTAATTTAAAGGCCAAAACCAGTGGTCAAGCGGCAATTAAGTTTGCGGCAGTCACTAAGAACAACGATATTCAATTAGGTGACGACCAGCAAGTAACGATTCATGCCAAAGATGGTCAAGATTACAATGGCGATGGCATTATCGGCGTTGGTGATATTGCGATGGCCCCGGATGAACAACGCGCTGCCATTGCTAAAAATGCAGAAATTAAACCATATAAACACGTTATCGTGTTAACCACTGATGGTGGCGGTAACCCGTGGGATCCAGAAGGAATGTACTATGCTAATGATAACCGCGAGTTAGCGCAATGGACGATGAATCCCGCCATTTTAGCTAAGCGGAAAAATACGTATACGATGGACTTGTTCAATAAGAAGTTTGCGATGAGTACAACGGCTCATTCTGTGACACCCGCAATTTCAGCCCAAAATTATATTTCAATGTTGCACGGTCGGCCATGGAGCACGTTACCCAAGCCGTATCAATTGACTAATGGAACGGCAGCCCAATACTATTTTGGCGATTACGGTAAAGCAGAAGCGCAATTCCCATCCGTTTTCAAAGTGTTACAAAAGCACAATCCTAAACAAGGGGCGGCGGCTTTTGCTGAATGGAGACAAATCTTAAACGGTATTACGGAACCAGATGCTGCCGTGATGACGCAACCATCCGCTTCACTGAAGTCGTTCGATGATGTCGCTGACTATATCGGTAAACCTGAATTTACGAGTACATCCTTAGTTTATATGCAAAGTGATTATATGGATGGTCAAGGCCATTCTAAAGGCTGGTACAACGACAACTATTGGGACAAGTATGCCCAATATGACGGCTTGTTCAAGAAAGTCATGGATAAGTTAGAAGCAACTGGCCACGCCCACGATACGTTAGTGATTGCCAACGCCGATCACGGTGGTCACGGCACTGGTCATGGTCAAGATACGACGGAACCTAACAAAAATATCTTCTTAGCAATGGGTGGCGAAACCATTGATAGTGGTCGTCGTTTGCACGGTGGGAGTAATGCCGATATTAGTTCATTGGTTTTGAATGCTTTGCAAGTCCCACAACCAGCTTCAATGACTGGTGAAGTCTTTGATAAGACGGCCTTCTTATCACAAACGGAATTAGCGAAGAAAAAACGGGACGTTGAAGCGATTAAGGTAACCCATTCAACTAATCGGGTTGCCTTACAAGTGACGAATCCCCGGGCCGAACACGAAAATCGCGCCGCTGACATGCAATTAGATTTAGCTGGTCGTGAAGTGGACTCAATTAAGACCCCTAACGGCACCAAGATTATTCGTCAAAGCGTTGAAAAGGGTATTTTGAAGTTAACGTTGAGCTTTGACAAACAACCAACAAACGGGTTAGCAGTAATTAACTTGAAGCCAAGCAAAGTCAAAGCTGACAAGTTAGTTACGATTAAAGAAGCAATGTTGGGGACTGACCAAGGTGCGGAAGTCTTGGTTGACTTGACTAACGCTGATAAGGCCGTTGCTGAAAAGGAATTTGACCGGATGGCGGCTGCGGAAGGGTTTGGTAGTTGGATTGAGCTTGGTCAAGAACCTAACTCAAGTTCAACCAATGAAGCCTCAAAACCAAATACGGGTTCGAATTCAGTGACAGCAACACCAGGTAACGGTATTCTAGATGCACACTTGGCTCAAGATGGTAAACCCGGTAGTCACATTGATAGTGGTTCAACATTAACTGCCAATTCTGGTAGCGGTCAAAGTACTGGACAGTCCGCAACTAAGCCAAGTTATAATGCTGCTGATGGCAAACCAGGTAAAGACGGTGTCGCTGCTACACCAGGAAAAGATGGTAAACCGGGCAAAGACGGTGTTGATGGTAAGCCAGGAAAAGATGGCAAACCGGGTAAAGACGGCAAAACGGGTAAAGACGGTGTTGATGGTAAGCCAGGAAAAGATGGTAATCCGGGTAAAGATGGCGTTGATGGTAAGCCAGGCAAAAACGGCAAAACGGGTGAAAACGGAACTGACGGAAACAGTGGCTCAAGCGTCGGTAACAAAGGCTCAAATGGTAACGGCGGTTCAGGTACCAGCGGCAATACCTCAAATGGTAACGGTGGTTCAAGTACTAGCAGCAACACCTCAAACGGTAACGGTAGTTCAAATACTAGCGGCGATACCGCAAGTGGTAATGTTGGTTCAAGTGATACCAATACAAGTCGCTCAACCAGCTGGTTACCCCAAACCGGTGAACAAGTGCAATCCGCCCTCAAAGTTATCGGTGGCGTACTCTTAGCCGTGACTGGTGGGACATTGGTTTGGTTGCGTCGTCGCCACTAAAAAGGTGTTAGAGTAGTTGTTTCATGATTAATTAGTGATTCCCCATTTAATAGGTCTAAGTTACCAGTAAAATAAGCTGGAACTTAGGCCTATTTAGTTATCCTAATCATCAAGTGTGACGTTTCGTTATAAATATATTGTTACTGCAAACTTTGCTATAATTAGCCTTAACAGATATATGGAGGACCAAATGAAGAACAAAGATTATCAATTGAAAATTCCGGCTGATATCGGGGATCAGTTACAGTTGGACGAAAAAACGAATGCCAAATTAGTGATCAAACGGGGGCGCTTGGTTGTGCAACTGGAAGAATCACGTTTGAGTATTTTTCAGAAGCGCGTCTGGATTTGGCCGGTTGCTTTGGCGGTACTAGGAAGTATTGGCTTTTATATTTTTTGCGGCACGCAAGGGTTAAATTACGTCAAACTCTCGGGGGATTACTCATTAGCCACGAGCATTATCTTGATTGGGGTCGTGATGGGGATTCTACTGTTTGCGGGCTTCTTCATCCATGACCGCAATAACCCCCACAATCAATTTGTTAAAAATATTTATTGGCGAAACTTTCCGGTCATTGTCTTGTCGTTTGCGTTGATTTTGGCGCTAATCTTAATTGGTGGGATGTGGCTACTGGGCGTGCTGTTCAAAGGTGCGAGTTTTGACCGCTTTACGGCTAGCATCATTTTATTGGTATTTGTTATCGTGACTAACTTTACGATGGTCTATTTTTCGTTAATCGTCGATGCCAGTATTTTAACTACCGTGCTGACGCTGGTTATTATTAGTGGGGTGGTTATCTCAATGGCCGTCAACAACCAGCGTTACTGGTGGCAACATAACCTCAGCTTTTTAGGGACGAGTAATGCGTCGAGTGGTTGGCAATTTAACGCTACCTTGATTTTTGCCGCATTACTGATGATTGCGTTGATTGATTATCTATTCGTTAGTTTACAACATGAATTTCCAAAATCGCGCCGCTTAATTTTATTGCGACTAATCTTAACGTTAGCAGCAATTGATTTGGGGTTAGTGGGGGTCTTTCCGAACAATACGTGGTCACATGAACTACATGATCAATTTGCCATTTTCCTAGTTTATTTCATCATTGGACTAATCGTAGGGATTCGCTGGTTGTTGCCACAAATCTCGAAAGACTTCTTATATTTGTCCTATGGGATTGGCGGCGCCTTAGTGGTCGCGGAAATCTTATATCAAGGCATTGGCTACTTTTCATTGACGGCCTTTGAAATGGTGGCATTCGTGTTGGCTTTTGGTTGGTTATTGATGTTATTAGATCGTATTGAAGCGTTGGTCGATACTGGGATTGAAAGTACGATTACGCGCGAAGAAGAATAGTACCTAATGAAGTAACCGGTCAGCCATTTGTGGTGTGACCGGTTTTTTCGTTCTCGCTTAATTGTCGAAACGTGGCCAAACAAAAACCGCAACCAATTGGCTAAACCAATGTGATTGCGGTTAATTCTATGTGTGTGTAACTTTTATTCAGGCTTGCGGGACCAAATTTACTGATTAATACCAGTGGTGACTTTGCCAGAACTTCTTGGCGTTGGTCCATGAGTGGTAACGGCCGGCAACGTAGGCGTTCGCGCGACGTTCTTGGTTAACTGGTGATAAGTTACCGTGTAAGTATGACTTCAATAATTGGTAACGACCGTAACAGTTACCGTTGCGAGCGGTATAGCTGTAGCCAGATTCGCGGAACGCAATCCAGTTTTTAGCGGCTTTATTTTTCTTGGATAAGCCTTTGTTGATGTTCGCGATTTGCTTCTTTTGGCTGGCAGTCAAAGTTGAAGCTTCCGCGGTGATTGACGTTTGTGGTAAGACGTTGTCGGCAACACTGGTCATTAAACCAAAGGCACAGCTGACAATAAGTAAGATGGTTGCAAGTTTGAATTTAAAATTTTTCATGGTATGTAACTTCCCCGTTCGTATATTTCGACCCTATGCCAAGTACTATAACGGAGAAATGTTGCAGTTATGTTAACAGGCAATTACTGTGTCATTAAGAATCCTGAGTTTTACTAAAGAATTCGGCTATTTTATTGACACTGACCGGGGTTCAACACCTTTTGGGTAAGTAAGTGCTTATATTATTATGGATATAAAAATTATCGAAAAAGTCACTTTTGACATGTTTAGACCGCCATATTATTGGGTGAATCTGAGTTAAAACTTTAAGAAAAGGTTATGGACTAGACCTTCTTAGCTAACTCGGCTAATCCGGGGATACAGACCGGTGACTAATTGGTCGTGATAATGATTTGTACCGTGAATAAGTTGAGTGCTATTGAGTATAAAAATAATTATTATGTAATCAAATTGTCACATTCATGGCAATTTGAATTTGCAGGTGACTTGATTCGGTATTTTTACTAAAAATCATTGGTGCGCATGATGAATGATGACCATGTTATCCGGCATTGCGCGGACCTTTTTGACGGCATGATCGTGATTTAATTGCGTGACAATCTTGCTTAAAGTCGTGGTCGCAGTCATGTCGGGTTTAAACGAATGGACGATTAAACTGTCATAAAAAATTTTATCGTCGGTTGATATTCGGAACCAATTAGGGGCTAAGTTCTTATCGGCCGCCGTACTATTCTTGTCCGGCCGAACTAAGTGTTTCGCTTTAGGTCCATGCCCATAAATTTCGACCTGCCAGCCCCGCTTGAAGTCCGACAATTCTTGCCAGCGTTGGATTTTTGAGTGGTAGATGGCGTAATAAATGATGCTACTATATTCCAAAGCTGGTTTGCGTTTTAATTCCGCCACGGTTAATGGTTTAACTTTGGTGGCTTTAGGTTTGGTGACCTTTTTTGCGGTGACGGTCGTCTTGGTTGGTGTCGACGTGTGCGTGTGCTGCACGTAGGCCCAAGCCCCACCAAGAACGAGCACACCGACAATACTACCGATAATGATTTGTTTCCGCATAGTTATCAACTCACTTTTTGAAGTAGCCATGATTATTATCCTTTTTGTGATAAATGTCAAAACTGGTAACAGTGGGACCGCCATTGGAAAATAGTTGACAAGTCCATCAATTACGACTTTAATGGACTTATCAACTAAATTCGAGGTGCCTTAAATGACGCAAACTTTTTTGTTCAATAAATATATCGCTAGTATTTATCGGCAATCTAAAAATGAATTCAATCAACAAGTTGCGGCCCTAGATATTCGTGCCACTGAAGGGGACTTGTTATTATTCGTAGATGACCATCCCGCCATCTCACAACGGGTGATTGCCCAACAAATGGTGCTTGATCCGAGCTTAGTGGCGCGGGACTTGCGTGATTTAGTTGCCAAGCAATTGGTTACTCGGACGGTGGATCCGCACGATGGGCGCGCCCACGTCATTGCACTAACGCCATTGGGCCATCAACAAGCGACGGAGATTCGCCAAGTCATGGCCGCTTGGTGGCAGAACTTATTTGCAACCACTCCGGCTGCCGATGCGGAAACGATGGGAGCGCAATTGACCGCTATTTATGACACCCTCCAACAACGTTTGAAAGGAACTGATTAGTACGGCAAATTTTATTAAACATTATGTGACCTTGGCATGTGGGTTGACGTTAATGGCCATGGCGGTGGCCTTATCCAAACTCGCCGGACTCGGCACGTCGCCGATTTCGAGTATCCCCAATGTGGTCAGTCTGATGACGCCCTTGACGATTGGCCAAGTAACGATGGTTTTTATGGTTATTTTGATTTTGCAAAAAAATTCGAGTGTCGAACATACGGCGATTGACCGCGTTAAGTTATTTAACCGGTATCAGACGCCTGCTAAGATTGTCACCAAGATGTACGATCGACTACTCCATCGGACGATTGACGATTTTGGCGTCAAAAGTGACGAAGTTTTAAATATGTTTGACTTCTTCCAAGGAACGGCGACCGTTCCAACTAAAGTGATGCATACTGAAGATTTACATTTACCAACGGAATATGCGATCCAAGTTGGGGCAAACTTTAGTGTGATTTCCAATGGAGATGACATCATTGAAAATGTTGGCTTCATTCCAGGAACGATTGGCCGGGTCTTTTATCAAGAATATGTGGATAATCAAGGTAACTTGTTATCTACGGACTTGTGGGATTGGCGGGGCTTTAAATCTAGCACGCAATACTTCGGCCAAAACGGTAAGTGGTAGATTGTAAAATTAATCCGAACGCTGTTCGGACAAAAAAGATCAGCTT
>NZ_AYGX02000094.1 GCF_000498955.2 Lactiplantibacillus fabifermentans DSM 21115
AACCCGGCTGGGTTGGCGTATGACGAAAAGATGGTTTTAAACTCACTTCGTAATCAAGGTATGAGCCAATACATCAAGGTCAAGGAGTCTATTGATAAAGTTGATTTGAAAAAAGCTGGTCGCATGGTTGGTGACAAGTTTGTCATGGAAGATGGCGAGATTATCGCTGGTATTACTGAAAAACCAGCAACTGAGAAGGTCACGTTTAAATACTAGGAGGAACCGATATGAGTGAAGCAATCGCGAAAGCAGAAAATCAAACGAACAGTCTATCCCTAATCATGGGTACTGATCAAAACAAGATGGCTAGCGAACTACAGGCTATC
>NZ_AYGX02000095.1 GCF_000498955.2 Lactiplantibacillus fabifermentans DSM 21115
GAAGCTGATCTTTTTTGTCCGAACAGCGTTCGGATTAATTTTACAATCTACCTTACCACAACTGGCCGGCAATAAATTCCGCGATGCGTTGCCCACCTTCAGCCGAAAAATGAATATGGTCGCCACAGTCAAAGGGGGTCGCTAATACCGCGGAATCTTGCGGATCAGCCACATAACCAGCCAAGTCAATCGTCGTACTAAAGCCCTTCAAATAATCATTGACCATTTGCCGCAACCGTTCTTTTTGCGGCGTCCACGCATCACGGCCATCAACCACGGCCGTTTTAAACGGCGTAATCGTCAAACGTAACAGCGGGACGCCGGCATCCGCCGCTAATGATTCCACTTTGCGTAAACCATCAATTAAGGCGGTGGCGGTCGGTAATTCCGCCGCCGGGGCCGTGGTACCCGGATGTAAGAGGTCATTGAGCCCTTCCATAAAAATCAACGCATCCACCGGTTGTTGTGCCAAAATACGTGCTAACCGGCCGACACCCGCCGGACCAAAACTCGACCCCCATACCGAATTAGTGTTGGCATCCCGCAATAAGCGATTGCCTGACACGCCGGCATTGATTAGTCCCCACCGGTCAGGAAATTTAGTTTGCCATAAGTCCGACAACGCTGCCGAGTAATACCCCTGATTCGTGAGTGAATCACCAAAAAACAGGAGTTGTTTGGCTGGTAAGTCGCGTTTGATTTCAATTGCGTTAACCCCAAAGAACCGTTCCGTGCGCTCATCGACTAACTTGATCATGGATTGGTCTTTAGTCTACATGAGCGATTGCGGACTATCCGCTTGGGACTCCAGTCTAAGCGTCAACCAGTCACCCGCATGAATCGCTAAGGTGACCCAGTCGCTCCAGACCCGCTGGTGCGCGGGAATCCCGAAATGAGCATTTCCGGCAATCGGCACGACTGTCACTAAGTCTTGCCCAAATATTTGCACCGTTAGCCGTTCAATGATTAGTGCCTCATTACCAAAATCATTAGCAATACTGAAACGGACTTTATTAGTCGTCAAACCTTGTTTAATTTGCACGACTTGTTGGTGTGCTTGGTTTAAATTATAAATGTTAGTAAAGTTGCTAACCGTTTGTTGCCAAGAGATAACCGTTGTCATAGGCCCTGTCATTCCTTTCAAGTAGTAAGACAGTTAACTACTTGTATTAATTAACTATAAGTCTACTATTATTAGGAACAAATTCAAGTAACATTTTCACTGACCAGCCCAAATACGCTTCTTGGTTTACATAACTTTAATTTATCAAAGTATATCGCTAATCTGGAATTGCTTTAATAAATTTAGCTGGCACACCACCCACAATCGTATTAGGAGCAACATCATGCGTGACTACCGCACCAGCTGCCACCACGGCATTTTCCCCCACCGTCACGCCGGGCAAAATCGTTACCCCGGCCCCGAGCCAAGCATTGCGCTGGATGACGACACGTTGCCCATAAAAACGATGACGGAGCGCCGGTGTTTTATCTAGCGGATGATTGACACTCAATAATTGCACATTCGGGCCAATCAAGACATCATCTTGAATCTCAATACCACCGACATCGACCATCGTACAGTTACGGTTTATAAAGACTCGTTCACCAATCCAAATATGGTGGCCAAAGTCACTCCCAAACGGCAATGAAATCGTCGTCGAGTCCGGGATATGATGCCCGGTAATTTGGCTGAGCGCGGTATGCACGGCTGCCGGGTCAGCACCTTGTTGATTTAATTTAGTTAGTGCTTGTGCGGTTTGCTGTTGGACAGCATCAATTTCAGCGACCCGCGGATCGGTTTGTCGGTCTAACATTTCTCCAGCTAACGCTTTTTCAAAAATAGTCATATTTAAATTACTCCTTTGATGGTCATGTTTGACAATTAGTATAGATTGTTTAATGATTAATGTGAAATATCAATTATCTATCACGATACATAACTAAAACGCATATTAGGAGCTGATTGGATGGAACTAGAAACCTTACGCCACTTTGTCGTTATTGCTAAGCTCGGCAACATGACCCGGGCAGCGGCGCAGTTGAACATTTCCCAGCCGGCTTTATCACGGCAAGTTCAAACGTTAGAAACTGAACTTGGCCAACCTTTGTTCAATCGCGCCAATCGGCAACTCACCTTGACGCCCGGTGGTCATTACTTAGTCAACCACGCTGAAGAATTACTGACCCTGGCGGACAAAACGGTGGCCAACATGACCCAGCAACAAGTTTTGAGTGGTAAGTTATATATCGGGGCCGGTGAAACGCGCGGGATGCAACCATTAGTCACCGCGTTTGAGACCTTACATCGTGCCCATCCCGGAGTACAGCTAAAGTTGTTTAGTGGGGCTTCCCAAGATGTCTTCACCAAACTCGATAACGGCATTTTAGACTTCGGCTTAATTACCGACCCGCAACTCAATAGTAGCTATGACAGTCTCGCGCTACCTAGCCTGGACCGTTGGGGCGTGCTACTAAGGAGTAGTGACCCACTGGCAAAAAACACGGTCATTACTCCCACTGACTTGCTAGGGAAACCATTAATCTTTTCACAACAAACCACCGCCATCGAACGTTTACGCCGCTGGTCAAACCAGCAATTAACGGATCAACAAGTCGTCGCCACTTATAATCTGATTTATAATGCCTCACTATTAGCACAGGCCGGTCTCGGTTATGTCATTGGCATCGCGGGGCTGATTAACACGAGTGGTGATAGCGAACTCTGTTTTCGGCCGTTGTCGCCAACAATGACCACGAAACTGGGGTTAATCTGGCCAAGAAAACGACCATTATCACCCGTTGCCAGCCACTTTTTAACCACTTTACAAGCCCAACTAAATCCTGATAGCAAAAAATCGTAGCCACCGTAGCTACGATTTTTTAATTAGTTGGCAAGTTGCGGATGCTTTGGAAAGTGAATTTACCATCTTCATAAGTAAACTTCAAAACGGCACAGTTATCTAAGACAATCTTTTGCCGCTTGATTTCGTCCATGGATAACCATTTGCGTAAAAACATAAAGGTCGCGCCACCATGGCTGACCGCTAAGACTTGTTGATTATCTGGTCGGTCCATAATTGCAGTGAGCGTCCTAACCATCCGTGCTTGTACTTGGACGTCACTTTCACCACCGTATTGCACGAAAAATTCACCATGCGATTGGCGCACTGGGTCAATCTTGGGATTTAAAACTTCACTTTCGCCTTCAAAGACGCCAAAGCCCCATTCTTTAATGCCTTTTAGCCGTTCATATGGTTGGTTGGTAATGAGTTCTAAGGTATCACTAGCACGTTCTTGGGTTGAACAATAAGCATGATCAAAGTGAATCTCGTTTTCTTTAAAATAGGCCCCAACCTGGCGCGCATCCGCGATACCTTTGTCTGTCAGTGGCGAATCTGAAGAACCTTGGATACGTTTAAGTTGATTAAAAAGTGTTTGACCATGGCGCATTAAATATAAAGTTTTTGTCATATGTACTAACCCCTTGTCTGTTGAAAGTCACTATAATGACAGTATAAGCCTTTTTGAAAGCGTTGTCACAGCTAAGCCGGTGTGCTTTTCAATGTCCAGATGATTTTTGCGCTATATTCACCAGCAGGGGCGCTACCAAAGATTTTTAACCTGAGCTTTCCTTTTAGTTGGCTACCGATATCGTGTTCTAAATTTTTGTTCATTTTGGTATTATTTGAGCTAGCAATCGGCTCACCGGCGACCCCTTGAAAATACAATTCACCGACTGATTCTTTCGCACTTGAATTTCCTTGCGGCTTTAGCTGCTCAACGTCTGCTTGTAGGTTCCAATCTTGTTTTCCATGGTTTAGAATTTTTAAATACCAACCTGATTTTTCTTGAGGTGCGAGCTCCCGGTCTTGACCGGTCAACGTAATTGACTCGAAAACCATTTGCGGCGACACCACCAATTTAAGCTGACCTTGAATCGTTAAATCCAAGTATATATAATTACTAACTTGCCTGTTATTTTTATCAGCCACGTAAAACGCCAAAGGATGCTTTCCTACCCTAAAAAGATTGGCCAGTTTTTCGTGATAATCTTGATACGGAATTGTAAATTCAAGCGACTTGCTATTCACGTTATCATGGTCATCGCCCATCAAAAAATACAGCTCGGCGGGACTAGCTCCCTTTTTATCCGCATTTTTAAATCGACAGATTTCTCGGTCATCCTCACCCACCATCACAATTTGATTGAAGGCCCGAGTATCGACCGAACCGGCGTACGTGATCGTCGTTTTAACAGTAATATCATCATTCTCGTCAATGCGATTAATGGCATGGTTTTTTTTATTCGGCCAGAAACCGTAAGCATAACGTTTATTATCGATTAACGCAGTCGGTGGCACCTCAAATTTGATTTGACCATTGGGCGCGTTAAAAATAACGGGCTGCTTTTGCACCACTTTTACTTGAGCGTTTGTAGCAGTGGGCTTTTTGACTTCCCCGGTCACTTTAACTTCCAAATGTTCCCCTGTTTTTACCAATTCTGATATTATCGTTTGATTGCTAGGCCAGCTGTGCCAACTTTTCTTTGGCACCACATTTTGGGTATCTTTTGGATATTGATACACTTCAACCTTGCTAACAACTAAATTGTCAATCGGTGGTAACGTCAGATGAACATTTTTCCACGCTTGACCACCTTCATGTTCGCTGGCAAAGGTGTATTCCAACTTGTCATTGACGTTAACGTGGTTACTTGCCGGTATTGAACCATCGGCGGTTGATGCTAACACCTGTTGCGTGGTCAAATTGACGACCTGCTGTGTCGATTTTAGGTTGACCAAATCTGGGACACTCTCAAACACGACCCGCGCGATTTCTGCATTATTGCCCGTGGAACCAGTAAAACCCCAATAAACTTCTTGGACATCGGACCCAAAAGTTTCATCCAAGTTAATCTTGACGGTATCTTCAGCAATATTGCCTGCAGCGGAATCAGCCCCACGATAAATTTTGTCATTAAATTTATAATGCATCGTTCCCTGATTGCTGTTAGCAACTGGCGGATACCAATCTAATGATAAATGATGCCATTGACCATCAACTAAATTAGAAATCGGCTTGGCATGTTCATTATTTGCAAGATAATAAGTCTTGCTTTTTTTGGGGATTGGCAAATAAGTTTCTGGCTTACCCGGGAATCCAGCATAAACATGACTCTGTCCCTTAGGAACCTTCAAATCGAGTCCGCTACCATCTGATAAGGTATCATTTCGATAAGTGTCAAACTCTAACGCCCAACTATTTTGAATGGCATTCTTGGCCACTTCTTGAGAACTATTAGCACTATTCTTACCCCAAACACCTAACGACTGACCGTTATTATTCCGCACATCTTTCGCAATCGCGCGTGTTTTATTAGAATCGTTATGTAATACGAATGCGATCCCATCGCCGGCATAATTAGTTTTTTTGCCAAAATAAATCCACATTGAAACATGTTTCTCTTCATGTAATTTAAATTTATGCTGTTCATTGGACCAAATCGCCCCGACTTGGGATTTGTCGTTGGTAATCTCGACCATATTAGGACTTCCCGCTGGCACGTGCGCGGCATTCTTTTGCTGGTCTTCAAATGTCGTAAAACTGGCATCAAATACTGATTCTAAGTTTATTCCTTCGGGCACTGTATCAGCAGCGTTCGCCACCAATGGTGTGCTTGTCAAGATAGTAAGTACTAGTACTAGGCTTCCCAAAATTTTTCTGTGCATCGTCATCTCCCCATCAAGCTAATGTTTTGTACACAACTGAATTGTTCACATATGCAGTATATCGGTGGACTCAACCAATTACAACGACAAAATAATTCAACAAAAAAAGCAATTCATCTCCGTAATAATCGGAAACAAATTGCTTCATATCTAAAAGTCCGTATCTTCGTTGCCGGCATTCAACGCCTTCAAGGCATCTCGTAGCGTGTCGCCATGGGCAATCACGGTCCCAGTCGCATGACCCGGTTCGCCGGTGACTTCATCTTCATCGTAAATTTGTAATTGATTATACGGGAAGGTGTTGGCTTGTACAAAAATAGGTTTTAATTTTGAAATATCAGGATAATCATACATCACTTTACTCAATGGTTCGCCAAGCTTAACGTGTAACAAGAGTCGCGTCACGCTTGACCCACTCGCTTTGCTAATTAAGGCCATCGTCGCTAAGCTCATTGGTTCAATCGTTGCCAAATGCAAGGCGGCATCGACAATCGTCAACCGAACCGTATACAGTCCCGGCACCCCAAACGCCAAGACGCGTTGTTTGATTTCCGAACTTAACGCCGCAATCGCTTGATTTTCGGCCTTATCTTGAATTGGAAAGACTGAAATCGAACCGCGAACGCTCGTGCGTAAGTTATTACCAGCAATGATTTCACTAATTCCGAAGATCTGCACATCCGTTCCGTCAGAGATTACTTCGACAGCGGGTGAATCGTTGGTCTTAATTTGTTCACGTGGCAAGCCGTTGTTGATCTGGACCACTTGATAACCGAGAGCCGACAATTGTTGGCCCAAACGATAATCATGATACGTCGTAAAGATGACTTCCGGCTTTTCAATCGCCAAAATATTCAAGATATCGGAAACTTGCTTAGGTTCAATATAGCGCTTAGCCGCGAGTTGCGGCGTCATCGCGACACTGTTGGGATTGGCATTGATGAGAATTGGTTGATAATCCGCTTTTTTCAAATAGAACAACAGTTGCGAGACCAAATAATCATTCCCATGATTGGTCCCAATCCGGTTGGCCCCCGTCCCAATCACGACTGCCCGGCGGCCGGCCAACTGGTGACTTTCGTTATCAAATTCATACGTCGAATAGTACGTATTTGTTTGCTCGGTAAATTCACCCGCAGTTGGCTCAACTTCTTTGAACGTCGCTTGGATTTCATTTTCTAACGCGAAGTGATTCACCTTACTAGCCGTGGTGTGCCAAGCATCGGCAGCATCTTCATCCGTAAAGCCGAAGTATTTCGCCCGCCCTAACGCATGTACGTCAAAGGGATGGGCCCACAAGGCCTTTTCAATCTCAATAATATGACTTAATTTATAAAAATAGAACGCGTCAATTTTAGTTAATTCGGCCAATTCATCGATTTGATACCCCCGATTCAAGGCTTCCAATAAAACTAACATTCGCCCAGCTTGCGGGTGAATTAACCGTTGAATCAATTCACCTTCCGAGTACGCTTGCGGCTGGTTGGCAATGACGTGATAACGCGATTCGTCAGTCGCACGCATCCCTTTTAAAAGCGCTTCTTCGGTCGAACGGCCGACGCCAATGACGGAGCCAGTTGATTCCGTCACCGTATCCAATTGATGGCTGACCTTCTTTAAAACGTTGAAGGGCCAGACCGGAATCCGGCACACAATATGGTCCAAAGCCGGTTCAATCAGTGCCGTTTGCTTCCGATACGTACTTGGCAACTTAACTTCCGCTAAACTAATACCGACTGTCAAGCTGGCAACCACCCGCGCAATCGGATACCCGGTCGCACGCGCTGACAACGCCATCGTCCGGTCAAAGTACGGCGTCACTTTAATGACAAAATATTGTTGGGTGTGTTGGTCCAAGGCAAACTGAACATGGCACGTCCCAATAATGTGCAACGCCCGCATAATCTTGAGCGTGGCGGCACGGAATTGTTGATATTCTTGGTCGGTAATCGTTTGGGTGGGCGCAAAAACAATGGAATCTGCCGAGTGAATCCCGACTGGGTCAAAATTTTCCATGCCACCAATGAGCAATGCTGTGTCTTTGGCATCACGCATTCCGACAAACTCAAGTTCCTTATAACCGCCGATACTCTGCTCAACGATACATTGCTTGGTCCCTGACACCTTAAAGCCAGTCGCCAGTGCACGCGCTAAATCGTCATCATCCTCACATAATTGCCGACTCGCCTCAATCCGGGGCGCGACTGATTTGACAATCACGGGATAACCCACTTTTTGCACCACGGCGCGCGCTTCGACCTCACTGGCCACGACTTGTGAGGCAATGACTGGTTCCCCTAAATCTTTAAGGCGATTGCTCATTAACGCCGGATTAACAATTAAATCAATCAAATCTTGATCCCACTGTAATAAGCGTACTTGATTATTTTTTAACACGTTATCGCGAATCAAGGCTTGAATCAAGTTAACCCCTTGAATGCCACCAAGCGTCGGAATCAGACCATCGGGTTGTTCGGCTTCGATAATTTTA
This sequence comes from Lactiplantibacillus fabifermentans DSM 21115, assembly GCF_000498955.2. Taxonomy (GTDB): domain Bacteria; phylum Bacillota; class Bacilli; order Lactobacillales; family Lactobacillaceae; genus Lactiplantibacillus; species Lactiplantibacillus fabifermentans. The sequence goes on from NZ_AYGX02000095.1 coordinate 8,224, forward strand.
CTTAAGGAAGCGACCGTTAATGGTTCCATATAAACCTTATCCGCGAAGTTATTTTCAGCCGCAATCGAAAACGCATTGTTATCGACTAAAATCACCGCAATGCCTAACTTGCGAATCGCAGCCCCAATTTGGGTCACTGCCGCATCGTGTTGACCTTCACGACCGATATCATTATGACCAGCCCCAATAATCAGGACCTTTTGTAAGTTTTGATTGTTCACCAGACTGGCCCCCTTGCTTGTTGCATCGATTCCACGAACTCATCGAAGACGTCGCGGACCTTGGTTGGACCGGGGGCACCATCTGGGAAGAATTGCACTGAAAACGCCGGAAAGTCACGATAACGTAACCCTTGAATGGTGCCATCAATCAAATCGACAAATGTGGTAATTAATTTATTACGGTCAACCGTTTCCGGATCAACGGCGAAGCCTTGGCCTTGTGACGCATAAATAATCTGATTCGTGATGACTTCACGAATCGGGTGATTAGCCCCGTGGTGTTCCGGTGATAATTTCATGATTTTAGCGCCATTGGCCATTGCAAATAATTCATGACCTAAGCCGATTGCAAATAATGGCACTCGGCTTTGGATGTTTTGAATCATCGTCAAGACACTGTCCGGCAAATCTTGGGGTTTGCCGGGACCGGTCGATAAAATCACGCCATCTGGGTCTAAATTAATAATTTCTTCGGTCGTCGCCGTATAAGGTAAAACGGTGACGTTGCAAGCTCGTTTACTTAACTCGCGTAAAATACCGTGTTTCAGGCCAAAGTCAACCACGACCACATTCAAGCCAGTGCCAGGATTTGGAAAAGGCTTGGGCGTGGCCACCGCGGCGACCTGTTGATTGGTTAAAACGGTCGCACCGAGTTGGTCAAACGCATGCGCATCGGCCACATCGACGATACTGGCTTTCATGGGACCACTCGCGCGCAATTGTTTGGCTAGATGCCGCGTATCAATATGACTGATACCCGGAATGTTTTGTTGTTTTAAATATTGGTCCAGTGACCAACGACGCTGACGATTGGTCGAAATACTAGCCACATCGCGCACGACGACACCTTTGACCGTGGGTAAGATGGATTCATAGCTATCGTGATTAATGCCATAACTACCAATCGTCGGTTGGGTAAAGGCGATAATTTGATTATGATAAATTTGATTCGTAATGATTTCTTGATAACCCGTCATGCTCGTATTAAACACGATTTCACCCGTTGAAACCGCTGGCGAGCCAAAGCCTTCACCCAAGTAGGCACTGCCGTCTTCAAGAATCAAATAGCGGTCTGCCATCTCGATCCCTTCTCATCTTTTTAAAATAAAAGCTAATTAATAATTTCAATCCCGTCGTGACCATCAACTTCAGTCACGGAAACTTTAATACGTTCTTGGCGCGCCGTCGGGATGTTTTTCCCAATAAAGTCGGCCCGAATCGGTAATTCGCGATGACCACGGTCAACTAACACCGCTAAAGAAATACTTTGCGGGCGGCCACCACCCATCAAGGCATCTAGAGCAGCCCGAATCGTCCGCCCAGTAAATAAGACATCATCGACTAAGATAACTTTCTTGCCGGCCACGTCAAACGTCAACTGATAATCGGTTGGCGCCTGGTCAGCCATTTCCGGCTGGTCGTCGCGAAAGGCCGTAATATCTAATTCGCCAACCGGAATGGTCGCCGCTTCTAACTGGGCTAGCCGTTCCGCAATCCGCTGGGCAATGTAGACCCCGCGCGTCTTAATGCCCACTAAGACGACATTGCGAATACCCTTGTTTTGCTCAATGATTTCATACGTAATCCGTGTAAGCGCACGTTTCATCGCCATGGAATCAACAACTTCTTTTTGCATGATTGCCTCCCAAGTATTACTAAATTAATTTTGAGTCACCAACATTACAAAGAAAGACGGTCGGACAAATAGTCACGACCGTCGACGAAAGTTATTGTTAACAGTATGCCTTTCAGTCTCTCTGGGCCGGATTAAAGGACTCTCATTACTGTTAGATTAATGATTCAAATCAGTTTTGTCAAGCTTCGCTAAGGTCGCTTTAAAAATTGGTGGCAACGGCGCTTCAAACGTTAACATTTCACCCGTGGTGGGATGCTCAAATCCGAGTAAACGGGCGTGTAAAAACTGGCCGTTCCCTTTAATTGTCTTTTTGGGACCATATAACGGGTCGCCAACTAATGGATGACCGATTGACTGCAAGTGTACCCGAATTTGATGCGTCCGGCCCGTTTCTAACCGACAACTGATCAACGTGTAGTGTTGATAGCGTTTCAAGACTTTAAAATGGGTCACCGCGGGGCGCCCATCGCGGACGATCGCCTGCTTTTTACGATCTTTCGGTGACCGACCTAATGGCGCATTAATGGTGCCCGTTTCTTCTTTAATAACCCCATGCACTAAAGCCACATATTCACGCAAATTAGTTTTGGCTTTCAGTTGCGCCGCTAGTGAGCGGTGCGCGTGGTCGTTTTTGGCCACCATTAGTAGGCCCGACGTGTCTTTATCAATTCGATGAACGATTCCAGGGCGAAATTCGCCATTAATCGTCGACAACGGACTATGGAACATCAAGGCGTTGACTAACGTGTGGTCGGGATGCCCCGGTGCGGGATGCACGACCATCCCTTGTGGCTTATTGACCACAATCACGTCATCGTCTTCATAAACGATATCTAACGGGATGTCTTCCGGCACCAATTCCGTGGCTTGGACGGTCTGTGCCGCGACCACGATAACATCGTCCGTCTTGACTTTATATTTGCTCGGCTGAAGGACGCCGTTGACCGTGACTTGGTCAGTTTTGATCAATTTATCGACTTGTGAGCGCGTCCAGATGGTTTGCAAGCCGGCTAAGACTTTATCTAAACGGCCGCTTTGAGTCGTAATTGTATACTGTTGTTCATTAGTTGTGCCTGCCAAGTTCTCGATCCTTTCACTACTTTTCAAACGAGTCATCTTTTAAGACCGCAATCAGAATTAAAATTACGCCAAAGGTCAAACAAGCGTCCGCAAAGTTAAAAATTGGAAAATTAATAAAATCTAGTTGGAACATATCGACCACGTAGCCAATTCGAATCCGGTCGATAAAGTTACCGAGCGTCCCAGCAATCATTAACACGATACCGAATTCATAAAGCCGTTTATCCCGCAGCCGCCAGAGCAAATATACCATGACGCCTAACGCCACGACTGAGATTAAATAGAAGAAACTCAACTTACCTTGTAAAATGCTCCAAGCCGCACCACTATTATGTAAATTCGTTAAAGATAACAGTCCAGGTACGACGGTAGTAGTCGCCCCCAAAGCAATATGACTCACAATTGCTGATTTGATGATTTGGTCAACAACGACCAAGATAAACATTAATACCCAATAGATCCACATAGTAGCTTCCTCACAATCCGCTAAACTTGTTTAATTATACCAGACAATCCCGCCATCGTAAGCTCGGGTTCCTCAAAAAGTTCCTTAACCAACGTTTACCGTCAAAAAACATCCTTTTGGTTACTAATACTTGCCACTGCCAACTGACCGTAACTCCAGCCAGTGTGGGGACCAGTTCGATTACTGCTGACCTCCACTAAATTACAACTTTCATTCAAACCTAAGACTGAGACATAGCAAAAAAATAGGCGCCTGACAAAGTTGAAATTTCATCAGGCACCCATTTAGTTTTCACTATTTTTGTAGCCGCAACGTGATCCAAACGGGGTCTTTCCAAATATCAGTGAATCGCGATTAACTGAGCTTTTCACGATTATCCATATAAACTGACACAGCTTTGAAAAAACACTTTAACGGCAACCCTATTTTACAATCAACTGACCGAGCTCAGCCATATCACCGATATAACAATTAATCACGGCTTTCGCGATTACATCAAAATAAGAACACGCTTGCTTATCACAAAATCAATTCAGTTGTGAGTCAGTAGCAATGGCTTTGGAGATTGGCGGATTTTGCTAAGTTACTACTTATTGGGCCTGCCAATCAATCTTCGGTTGGGCCGCTAAAATCGCATCAATCTGCGCTAACTCCGTGCTCGTAAAGTCTAAGTTAGCTAAGGCTTGCACATTATCGATCACTTGTGCGGGCCGACTCGCCCCAATGAGTACGCTCGCCAAGGCTGGTTGCCGTAAATTCCAGGCCAAAGCCATTTGTGCCAAGCTTTGCCCTCGAGTAGCTGCTAAGTCATTTAAGGCCGCAATGGTCGTTAAAGTTTGCTTAACTACTCCCGGATGTAAGAACGGAATCGTCGCTTTTTGGGCGCGAGAATCGGCCGGAATTCCGTGCAAATACTTATTGGTTAACATGCCTTGTGCTAGTGAGCTATAACTAACGGCCCCTTTGCCCAACTTTTCTAAGACCGGAAAAACACCGGTCTCTGGTTTACGATTAAACATGTTGTAACATGGCTGCTCAACGATAAACGGAGTATGCAAGTCTTTAAAAATCGCCGCAATCGCCGCCGTTTGTTCAGCATCATAATTAGAAATCCCCACATACAAGGCCTTGCCTTGGTGAACCAACTGATCCAATGCTAGCGCGGTCTCTTCGGCGGGCGTATCAGGGTCAGCACGGTGACTATAAAAGATATCGAAATAATCTAAGCCCGTTCGCCGCAAACTCTGATCCGCACTGGCGATAATACTCTTACGTGACCCCCAATCACCATATGGTCCGGGCCACATTTCAAAGCCAGCCTTACTAGCAATCACGAGTTCATCACGATACGGCCGAAAATCTTGGGCAAACAACTGGCCGAAGTTACGTTCCGCACTGCCAGGTTCGGGCCCATAATTATTGGCCAAATCAAAATACGTAATCCCTAAGTCAAACGCTTGGCGCACAATATCGCGTTGTGTTGCCAGCGCATCGACCGACCCAAAATTATTCCAAAAGCCTAAGCCAATCGCTGATAGTTTTAACCCACTGTGACCCACGCGCCGATATTGCATCGTGTCATAACGCTCATTTGCTGCTTGATACATCTTATCGCACCCCTCGTTTATAAATATTATAATAATGATATCGCTTTCCAGTTATTAAAAACAGCGGTGAAAGTAACAAAAAAGTCGCCAGTTTCCTGACGACCCTTACTGAAACTTTCAATTTTTAGAATAACCCAGAAATCTTACCATCATCACTGATGTCCATATCCAAGGCAGCTGGATGTTTAGGTAATCCCGGCATCGTTAATACGTTCCCCGTCAAAGCGACGATGAAGCCCGCACCAAGCTTCGGCACGAATTCACGAACATTAATCGTAAAACCAGTTGGTGCACCGAGTAATTTAGGATTATCACTCAATGAATATTGGGTCTTGGCCATGCAGACTGGTAATTTATCCCAGCCATACTTCGCAAAAGTCCGTAATTGACGCTTGGCTTTGCCGGAATATTCAACATTAGCGCCACCATATGTTTTTTTGACGATTGCCATCACTTTCGTTTCGACATCGTCATCGTTTTGATAGAGTGGCTTAAAGTCACTAGGTTGGTCCGCTAATTTCACAACTGCGTGCGCTAATTCAGTCGCCCCCGCGCCACCTTGACCCCAAACATCCGCTAAGACCGCGGTCACGCCGAGGCCCGCACAGTAATCTTTGACGGCTTGAATCTCGGCAGGAGTATCTGCTGTAAACTGATTAATCGCCACCACAACGGGCACACCGTATTGTTGCATCGCTTTAATATGGTGGCCTAAGTTAGCGGCACCCTTTTCTAAGGCGGCGACATCTTCATTGCCTAAGTCAGCTAACGCCATCCCACCATGCATCTTCAAAGCCCGAATCGTCGCAACAATCACGACGGCGTTCGGTGCTTGACCGACGGCGGGCACGTTGATATCCATGAACTTTTCGCCACCAAGATCGGCACCGAAACCGGCTTCAGTGACCGTATAATCGGCCAAGTTCAAACCAGCTTGCGTGGCTAACACACTGTTACAGCCATGGGCAATATTGGCAAAGGGCCCCCCATGAACTAACGCCGGCGTGTGTGCCAAAGTCTGGACTAAGTTGGGCCGTAACGCATCTTTGAGTAACAACGCAATGGCGCCGCCAACTTGCAAGTCAGCCACGGTAACCGGTTGCCGGTCATGCGTATAACCAATGACAATCCGGTTAATGCGTTGCTTCAAATCAGCAATATTTTCTGACAAACATAAAATAGCCATTAATTCACTGGCCACCGTAATGTCAAAACCATCTTCACGGGGCACCCCAGAAGTTGGGCCCCCTAAACCAATAATCGTGTGGCGCAAGGCCCGGTCATTGATATCCAAAGCGCGTTTCCATTGAATGCGCCGTTGGTCGATTCCAAGGGCGTTACCTTGTTGGATATGATTATCGATTAAAGCAGCTAAGGTGTTGTTAGCAGCGGTCAAGGCGTGCATATCACCGGTAAAATGTAAGTTAATATCTTCCATCGGGATAACTTGGGAATAACCGCCTCCGGTCGCGCCACCTTTCATCCCCATAACGGGACCTAACGAAGGTTCGCGTAACGCAATCATCGTCGACTTGCCGATACTCGTTAACGCATCACCGAGACCAATCGTCACCGTTGATTTACCTTCACCAGCTGGTGTCGGGTTAATCGAGGTCACCAAAATTAGTTTCCGTTGCGTGTCTTTAACGGGTAATGGTAACTTTAATTTCGCCTTAGCACTCCCGTATTGGTCGATCTGGTCAGCGGTTAAACCGGCCTTGGCCGCAATTTCGGTAATGGGTGCTGGCGTAACTTGTTGTGCGATTTCAATATCCTTCATCAATGACGCCCCTTTATTTTTGATACTTTCATTATACCTGTTTTCTTAAAAATATGAACAATAAAATAAGATTGACTTATAAAGTTCGGCTATTCGCCATCTTGAGCTAACGCAACTAACGCATCCCGGCTCTTTTTAGTCATTAAAAATTGATACTCGTTGCCATCGATTTGGACCTTGACCCCGCCACGAATGGGCGCAATCAATTCAAGCTGATCGCGGGGAATGACTAACCACGACCGATTCAGCACCGTACTAAAAATCAATAAATTACGGTCAATCGAGACGCGCCGCATCGTAATCTGGACGGCGACTAACGCGATGAAGACTAGTCCTAATACTAAAAATGGCCATTTAAATTTCATGACTTCCAGCCAAATGATGATGCCAACCATCAAGATTAATAAGGTCCACGACCAAACGATTAAGCTGGACACTAGATTTGGCTGATACTTAAAGGTATGCTTAGAATTATTCACTGATTCAAAATCCTTTCGTTTGGAGCTTAATTATTATGCAATTATACACCGATGCGGCGACCACGGCCGTCAACGACCAAAGTGGTGCTGGAATCTTAATTATTAACGATGGCCACCAACACCAGTTCAAACAAATTTTGCCCGCTAGTGACAATCATACCGCGGAATTCTTAGCGGCCATTGCCGGGTTTAAAATACTAATCGACACTTTCGGAACGCAACAAGCTGTCTTTTTTTACACCGACAGTCAAATTGTTGCAGAAAGTGTCGATAAAGCTTACAGTAAAAGTTTTTCAGTCGAGCTCGCGACCTTATTGGCCTTACAAGATCAATGCCAAGTGGTCATTACGCAGTGGATTCCCGAAAGTGACAATCACGGGGCCCATCAACTGGCCCAACAAGGGTTGCATTTGAATGATCATTCCGCCGGTGACAAGTAATGGTCAACGGATAACGCATAGTCATCCCAGTCATGCCGCCCGGTTTGCACGTATTCGGCTAACAACTTGCCAATCATTGGGCCAGTCGTCAACCCCGATGAACCCAGACCACTGGCGACTAAAATATGCGGGTTGTCTGGTAACGGGCCGAAGAACGGCGCAAAGTCGCGGGTATAGGCCCGGGTACCGACCTTAACTTGAGTAATTTGGTCCTTAGTTAAGTTCGCATCGAGTTTGCGCCCGCTAGCAAACAAGTCGGCTTCCACGAGGTCGGAAACTTGCAAATCGTAGCCCATGTCATTTTCATGGGTCGCACCAACAACGAGTTTACTGCGAGTAAACGGAATAAAGTCGCGTTCACCTTCTGGCATTAACACGGGTACATCATCGCCCCACGACTCTGGCAACTGTAATTCAATCAGTTGCCCTTTTTGTGGTCGTACATCGGCAACAATTTTCATCGGCAATAAGAGGGGCTTCAACCACGCCCCGACGGCCAAAATCAACGTATCATAGTTTTGTTGACCGTGCGGTGTTAGCAATTGTCCTTGGTCCCCTAAGGCAACTTTACCTTTATGGCGAACCAAATTGCGTTTTTCACAATACTTCAATAAATTATGGGCGAATTTGTCGCCATCGACCCGGGCACCGCCACTGACGAACACCCCTGGTTGCGGATTGGTCAACAACGGAATGCGGTCTTGCACTTGTTCAGCGGTCAACTTCTCAATCTGACCAATTTGCGGGGCTTGTTGCTTGCGGGCCACCGCTAAGTCATACAAAGCTTGCAAGTCATCAGGATTTTCACGCGTGACAATTGTCCCAGCTTGTTGATAAACGGAATAACCCATTTGGGTATCTGCGACAATTTCAGGATAGAGCGCCGCCCCGGACTTAGCTAAGTTATACCAGCGCTGATTGCGCCGTTTGGAGAGCCATGGCGAGATAATGCCGGCCGAATTTTTGGTTGCTTGGCCGATGCCTTCGTCGTAAATCGTGACATTCAACGTTGGATCTGAACTTAAGTAGTAAGCGGTCACCGCTCCCACAATTCCACTACCAATAATCGTTACTTGTTTTTGCATTTCCGCGCCTCCATACCCAATTCTAACTTCTATTTTAGCATACGCCTAACTAGTTGCGCAGGCGAACTAAATTTACTTTTTCGGACCTGAATTATAAAAAAATAAGCAACTGAGCATGTGCCCAATTGCTTATTTTGTGAAAAATTATTTAGCGATTGATGATTTACGAGCCGTGATGTAATGACCATTACTCAACTGGAAGTACCGCGTCCCATCTTTACGCTTACCAACTTTTTTAACTTTCAACGTGGCACCTTTAGCATGGTGCTTAGAACGCGTTGACTTTTTAAAACTAGTTGATTTGTATTCATATAAAGCGTTCTTAGTTTTGACTTGCTTACTACCAGGCATGGTTTCATGGTAAGCATTAACGACCGCCTGAACTGATGCTGAGATGTAACCGCCGGAATTTAACTTGATGCGATAAACATTCCCATACTTGACGACCTTACCACTAAAGAACTCGCCTTTTTTAAGCGTCTTCCCAGTTTTAGTCTTCAAGTCCGCGCCAGTAAAGACATTGGCGGTCTGCCACTTAAGCGTAAAGCCACCGTGTTGGCCAACATAATAGCCGTTAACATCTTGTGACCAAACCGTCTTATGCAATGCTGGTAAGTAAAGTTGTTCTTTAGAACGACTCCCAACATTATGGTTGATGGCCCCAATCGTGTAATGTTTTTGCTTAACTGAATTTGGAATTGCCGAACCATCGGTATAATGTGTCGCCGACTTCAATAAATAGGCGTGTTGGCCCTTGGTATAACTACTGTAAGCATAGTTGACCGGCGTAAAGGCCGATTCCGAAACTTTCGCGGTGATGTAACCACCGTTGTTAGCAATCTTGATCCGGTAATACTTCCCAGATTTCACCACTTTACCGGTAACACTGGCATTTTTGGCAACCGTGCGACCAGACTTGTTCTTCAACTTGACGTCGTTGAAAATGTTCGCTTTAAAACGTAACTTGAACGTGCCTTGCTTACCAACTTGCCAATAGCCGTCAACATCTTGCGCTAAGACCCATTTGTTCAAGCCGACTAAATAAACAACTTGCTTGGAAGCTGCCGTGGTAACCGACTTAACTTGGCTGATACCATACATCTTACCGCGCACTGAACTTGGAATAGCTTCACCGCCGTAATAGTTCGTGGCACCCGCCTTTAAATACGCATCTTGACCGGCACTGTATTTGCTGAACGCATAATTAACTTTAGCCGGCGTACTCGTGGTCGTCTTGTTCGTCGAAGTTGTTGTGGCCGCTGGTTTGGCCGCCGTCGTAGTCGTGGTCTTCTTAGTTGTCGAACTTGACGTGCTTGTCCACCAACTCAGCGGATGATAATTAGTCACGGTCGCTTTGTCATACAAACTGTTATCAACATATAGATTTAATGATGATAAGTAATAAGTACTAGAATATTGCCACAATGAGAATGGCACGGTTGGCCGGTTCGAATAATTAGCGATCCATTGCGCATCAAATTTGCCCCGTTCACTGTTAGCGTATTGCGTCGCAAATGATTGATAGGAATAAAAAATCAAATGCTTCTTTGTTAACTTACGCATTTCCGTATACCACGCTTTAACCGCCGCGTTGGCCGCACTTGAACTCATGTTAGTGGTTTCAAAGTCTAAGACATAAAAGCGCGTATTTTTATTGGAGCGATTATAAAAATTAATCGCTTCTTGTTTGGCCGTAGCGGTACTCGTAAATGTTGAATAATCATACGAACCAAATGGTACGCCGTACTTTACGTATAAACTTTCGTTACTAGTATGGTACTTATCAATATAACCGGAACCATACTGCACCCGGTTAATGACAAAGCTCGCTTGCTTCTTTAAGCTCTTAACTTGTGTGCTAGTTAACTTACCTTGCCATTCAGAAATATCTGGCACAGCTGCTGAAGCGTTTTTTGCAGCACCCAAACCGCACACCAAACCAGCTGTCGCCAGGGCGACTCCCCATCCCTTTTTTAATCTCACGCGCCATTCACCTTTCTATTCAAAAAAATATGTAAAAAACAATTCCAACATACCAAAACGGGTCGGCTCTTGCGAACTCAACCTTGCTGAAGACCCGCCATCAACTGATGGGATTAATTTTACAGTACCTTTACAATCGCAACTTATGTAGCCTGACAGCATTCAGCAGTAATTAGCCCTCCCCGACCTAATTCAAGTGTTCGATTAGCGTAAAAGTAAATTAATATATTATCCACCTAATAATGTAACATAAATATATTGATGTCTTAGTTACAATCAAGTTACAAATCCACATACGAAAAGGCGCCAACCGTTATGTCGACGCCTTTTTATAAGTTGTTAATTATAAGATTTATTCAAAAATTTTAAACCGGTCAGCATCGGCCATGAAGTCCTTGTCACCAGCGCCAGCTTCAATTGACCCAAATGGCATTTCCGCGCGCAACGTCCAGTTGGCGGGAATTTGGTAAGCATCAGCAACTTTGGCATCGATTAGGGGATTGTAATGTTGTAAGTTAGCCCCGATTTGGTCTTCAGCTAAGGCTGTCCAGACACTAAATTGAGCGTTCCCTTGGGCTTGTTCAGCCCAATCGGCAAAGTTAGCCGCATATAATGGAAAATCAGCTTCATTTTGTTTTACAACGTCAGTATCCGTGAAATATAACACCGTCCCATAAGCGGCTTTAAAACCGTTTAATTTTTCAACGGTCTTTTGATAAGCAGCTTCCGTGGGTACTTCGGACTTCAACCGATCAGCGGTCATGTCCCACAATTGGTCGTGAAATTGGTTGAACAAGATCACGGCACGGACCGTTTGGTTATTGAAAGCAGACGGCGCATTTTTAATCGCCGCTTCAATCAAGGCCACGATATCGGCGTTACTTTGAGTTAAGTCCTTGCCTAAGGCGTAAATTGTCCGACGTTTGCTTTGTAAATTAATGAATTGATTTTCCATGAGTATCAACTTCCTTACTTTTAGTTTGTAAATTTAGTATATCACTTACTTTTTGTAAGTAAAGCATTTTTGGTTATCCTTTGGGTTCTTTCTAAACATCGGTGAATCTCCTTACCGAAGCTACCACAATCAGTCATGTAGACTATCACGGCTAAAAGAAGCATTTTAATTGCGATCCCATTTTCCATCTGCGAACCGAACACAACAGTATGACTAATATAACAAATTAATCGCCGTTTTTTTTCGAACACATCGGGATGAAACCACACTGGCTCATTACCTGATCAATTTAGTTGTCAGTCAGTAGCAATAGAAGTTGCCGTGCAAGTGGTGTTAGTTCGGCTGTATTTTGCCGGACCTATGCAACGACATACTTGAAAGTTCTATCTTAAAGTCAGTTACTCGTGGTTAGTTTTTAATTCTAGCAACCGCCATCGAAAATGTTTAATCACAAATTCATATACGCGATTTTTTTTGGAAACCGAGCAGTAACTTAGCAGTTGGCTGACCGTAATGGAATCGTCCTGAAAGTGGCGTTAACGGGCGTTTTTTGTCCGTTTACACCACGGACGTCTTTTGAGACTTGCTTTTCAGGCTCAAAGGCTTGGACCGGTCCCAGGACGATGGAATTACGGTCGGCCAACTGCGGCTACAACCAACTAACGTTCACCAATATTTGAAAAGACCCATTTTTTGATAGTGCCATTCTGAGTTTGTTTAATGCTTAACCTACTAAGCGCTTAATCATCGGACGTCCGCCGATTATTTTTATAATATAAAGAATAAACCAATGCGGAGAAAACTGATTATGAGCAAAGCAACAACGAGTGACTGGCAGACGATTCAAGCGACGGTCGTACAAAATTTGAAAACGGCTCGCCATCATTTATGGGGCAATAATGTGGTTTATTTGTTCCTGTTTTTAATCGAATACTACTTTGCGACCGTCAGCCATTCTGAAACGTTGCGGGCCGATGCCTTCAACAACTTATCGGGCATTCTCAGTAGCGGACTGCTCATTATGGGCTTATTTATCGCGGCTCGCACTCACGATGAAGATCTGATGGGCGCGCCAATCTCACCGGCCGAACAAAAATCGTTAGGCCCTCGCATCCAACAATCACGATTTCGCTTCGAAACGATTTACACGTTGATTGCTGGGCTATTAATGATCAGCATCGCCGCCGATATTATCTTCAAGGGGCTCCAAACCTTGCTGACGCCCCATCAACTCAGCGTCCCCAGTTTTGCCGCAGCGATTGGTGCGGGCGTATCGTGCTTAGCATTATTAGGTTTGTGGGGCGCCAATCATTATTGGAGCCGTCGTCTAAAAAACGCCGCCTTAATTGCGGCCAGCCGCGACACTTTCAGCGATGCGTTAACAAGTTTGGTCACCGTCATCACCATTATCGGCACCACGTTATTAAAAGTTTACTGGTTAGATAGTATCGCCAGTATCCTACTCGGTATTTACATTTTAAATTCTGGCCTAAAGATTTGCCACGAAAGCAGCTTGAACTTAGTCGATTATTTTGACCCTTATTTGGAAGCGCGTTATCAAGCGCGCATCGAGACCTTCAAGCAAGTCGAAGGCGTCCAATATTTGCAAGCCCATTACGATGGCAACCTCATTTTGCTAGATGTCACCATCGTGGTGGCCCCGACCATGACTGCGACGACCATTTATACGTTGAGTCAACGGATTAATAAGGTCCTGTGGCGCGAATTTGGTGTCATGCAAACTGACGTCCTAATTGTGCCCCATCAAAAAAATTAGCTGCGGACCCGACGCATAAAAGCCACCTGATGAAAAAATTCATCAAGTGGCTTTTACGCGTGTTATTATTTTTTGTTGGTTCTTCTTTAAAGTCGGTCATTAGTGACTAGCTTTGGATTAGCAACCACCATCGAAAATGTTCCATCACAAATTCATAGCCTTAATTTTTTGGAAACTGGGGCAATAACTAACTTCAAGCAAGCATCTTTTGTTTAACCGCGTTCACGGCGTAATCCCCACCAATAACTTAACAACATGGCAATCGTCACGACCGCCATGTATTGTGGCAAACAGTCCAACTGACCATTGTGCCACCAACTCATCAGATACGTCAGGGCGCTGACGAGCAAGTAATATCCAAGACTGAACCAGCCACTGGCACTGCCCATCACGACTTCATACCCGTTCAACGCGCGATTTAACGCATTCGGCAACACGATGTTCAACCCATAAAAGAAAACAAAGATGCCACCAAGCATACCGATAGCAGTATTGCAGTTGGCCGCCACCGCCATACCACCAGCAGCCACCAAACTCAATATTAAGCCACCCAAAATTAATTGTCGCGGCGTGCTGTGAGCTAATAAGGCATTTACAGTGACCGCGCCTAACAAGCTAGCCGCCGCCATGACTAATCCTAACCAACCATATTGACTGGCCGTATAACCAAAGTGCGTTTCAAAAATAAACGGCGCTTCAGCATAATAACTAAACAAACACCCATTGATGCCACCAATCAAGATGCCATAACTCCAGACCACGCGATCAGTCAATAACTGCCGGATGATTGGCCACTGCTTGACCGTCGTTACCGTCGTCAATTGCCGCGTTTCTGGTAAGCGCCAGCCGGCATACAGCCCAATCATGACTGCCATGGCAATCAAAACTTCAAATACCGGGCGCGGCCCAAACCATAACTGGACATAGCCACCAATTAACGGGCCTAACGCGGGAGCCAATGCTAATGCCGCACTAGTCTGGGCAAAGACTTTAGCACCATGCACGCCATGAAAGCATTCACGCATAATCGTCTGGGTCACCACGGAACCAGCACTGGCACCAAAGGCTTGCACCAGTCGGAAGACTAGCAACCAGCCAAAACTGGGACTAGCCCATAGGCCAATATTGCCGATGAAATAGACTAGGATGCCACCAAGCATGGCTGGTCGCCGACCAAAGCGATCGGCGAGCTGGCCAAAAATTAAGACCCCGATGGCAAAAGCAACAAAGTACGTGCTCATGGTCAATTGAATCTGACTGGCGGAGACCCGTAACAAGTGGCTGAGCGCTGGTAAAATGGGCGTAATAATCGATTCACTGATTTGTGGAAAACCGACTAATGTAATAATCAATAATAGTGATGGTGTTTGTTTTTGGACGTTTTTCATTTAACTGCTCCTAATAATTGTTAATTTGCGGAAAAACGTCCTTTTCCATCTACTGCTGAGCAAGCCACGATATAACTAATCGTCATGGCTATCACCTCATTTCGTAACCGTTACTTTACCGAAAATTCATCGTCATGTCAAAGTTTCGTCGCACACTGCCAGCACCTCATGTTATCCGCTCACCCTCAACCTTTCCAGATATACATCGCTCACTTATGTTACTCATGTCCTGAACACCCCGCCTTAACTGTTGCGTTTATTTAAAATTACCTAGTTGCTTATTCCAGCCACAACCGCGTAATATCGGGATTTCCAACGCATCACTGATTGTGATCGCCGTTCGCACGGTCATTTTGCAATCACGCCAAATTAATTTTGACAACGTTTTCGTGATTATGTACAAAGAATTTAAGAAAATCTCAAGGTTTCTGTAATATTTGCGGTCACCGCGTCATTAGTTTTAAACTGGATACATAAGTTACACTATAATTTATTATAAAGGACTTACTTCTATGTTAATTATTGTTCTCATTCTTTTAGCCCTTTTATTGGGTGCCATCGGTTGGTGTGCCTACGCCAACTTCAAACAGCCGTACTTAGTTGCGACGACCAACTTGAAGAAGCCACAGTTGCAATACAAGTTGCAACATCAGGCTAACCAAACGATTACCGCCAAAACGCCAAAGCGGAAGTGGTTCTACTACTTAAGCATGGCCAGCATCGTCATTGGTTTGATTTGTTTGCTAGTAAGTTGTTACCTATTAGAAACCAAACTTGATTTACTCATCATGCCTACTAAGGCGGTCATCAGCAGTATCATCTTGCTGGTTATCAGTGTCGTCTTATTCATGATTTATCCGTTAGTTTGGCCAAGTCAAAGTTATGACTACTGGATCATCAAAAAAACGAACGACCAACCATTCACGTTAGCCGATACGCGCACCTTTAAAAAGTATCGGCTTCGTCAAATCTGGGGCACCTTCGCACTCGATTTATTCATTATCGTGGCTTGGGTCAGCCGCGCCGTCAGCATTAGCACGGAACCGGTCTACGTTATCGAATTTCTGATTATCGTCGCGGTCTTAGCGATTCCAGTCGTTGCCCTACTATCAGCGCTGGCCCAACTCGTTTACTTGCAACATGATCATTACTTGAAACCGCGCCGCGGCCAAAATAAATTTGGCACGTTAAACTATCGCGCTGTTCAGGCATTACTCAAGCAGCAGCCTGATTTAAAGAAAAAGGTGTTAACCGCGCACATTGCCCGTGTGATTGGATACTTGTTCGGCTTGTACGCTTTTTGGATTTTATATAGCAATATCGTGGCGCCGGCGTTTTCAACCGATACCAGTGCGGTGTTCCCAGCGGCAATCATGGCCCTAATTGCGCTAGTTATTTTAGAAACGGTTGGCGCGATTTGGCCACAACATAACTACGATTACATGCAATTGCTAGATACAACTAAATTGCCATTTACGATTAACGGTTCCGACCAATTCACGAAATTCAAAGCACATTTGTACTATTATCACTTGAGTGCAGGGATTGTTTGGTTAACGATTTGGCTGGCAATTGTTGGTGCTTACTACTATTTTGGTTAATACAAAAAGCTGATTTCTTAGGAAATCAGCTTTTTTTGTAGTCATCAACCGGTCGTGCTATAATCAGTTCAATCTTATCGAGGAAGTGGTACTTCATGATTCGTTCCGCCATAATTTCCGATGCGACAGCCATTCAAAAATTGAATGCTGATGCATTAGGTTATTCATTTGACTTAGAAAAGACAACTGCTGCTCTCAAACGCATCTTGGGTGCCCCTGGACACACCATGCTCGTCGCGACCGACAAGCATGATCAAGTTCAAGGTTACGTTCACGTTGAAACTTATGACACGACTTACTTTGAACCCTTGTACAATGTCTTGGCATTAGCCGTGCTACCGGCATGGCAACACCACGGGATTGGTCAGCAGTTAATGACGGCTATTGAAGTTCAGGCTCGTCAGCAACACATTCACGCCATTCGGCTCAGCTCTGCCAGTCAACGTGAAGCCGCTCATGCTTTTTATGAACATTTGGGCTATGTTTGTACGAAGACTCAAAAACGCTTCATTAAAAAAATGTAAAGAAACTAACCCATAACGCGAAAATTGGTGCCTGATGAAAGTTAAGTTTCATCGAGCACCAATTTTGTTTTTATCATTTTTATTGTCGAACCGTACGCCAAGAGGCAGTTTGTTCCGCGTTAATGCGCGCAAACTAACCACCTTTTGGCCCACTCTTTTGAGATTAGTTGGTTGTAACTTGCGTATGCCATGCTGAAACATAAGTCCCCGCACTCGTCTTGAAATACCGTGAGCCGCCAGCCCGCGAACCAATCGAAGTAACGGTAATCTTAGTCCCGGCTGGGTAATAAGTCTTACGATTCTTCTTTTCAAAGGTCGTATTCTTATACGAATACAAGCCCGTCTTAGTCGTGATGGTCTTGCTACTTGGGACGGATTCATAGTAAGCATGGTCGGTGAAGGAAACTTTCCCAGTCACGTAACCACCGGCAAACTTGATGCGGTAGTAATTACCACTCTTAACTAAGGTCCCAATATGTGTTGAACCCTTAGCTAACGTTGAACCAGTCTTCTTCGTTAAGTTGACATCACTATACAAATTAGCCTTGGTCTTCAACGTGTATTTGCCGTGTTGACCGACCCAATAACCGGTGACATCTTGTGATAAGACCCATTTGTTCAAGCCTTTCAAATAAACCGCTTGTTTGGAGCGACTAGAAGTTACTGATTTGACCGCAGTAATTTCGTAGTATTGCTTTTTGGCCGAACTAGGAATGGTCGTCCCATCATAATACTTCGACGAAGATGCATTCAAGTAGGCATGTTGCCCCTTGGTATAACTACTGTAAGCGTAGGAAGTCGTCGAACTACTGCTACTGCTACTGCTGTTTAATGATGAAACCGACGCCGTACTCGTCCACCAACTCAACGGATGATAGGTGGTCACTGAACCACTCGTATACAAGCTGTTATCCACGTATTCATTTAGTGATGATAAATAATAGCTATCCGTATATTGCCAAAGTGAAAATGAAATAGTCGGTTTAGAAGAATAATTAGCAATCCACTGGGCATCAAAACTTTGACGCGCCGTATTTGCGTATGTAGTGGCAAATGATTGATATGAATAGAAAATCAACTTCTTATTCGTCAGCTTCCGCATTTCGTTGTACCATGCCTTCACGGCGGCGTTGGCTGCAGTACTACTCATCGATGTCGTTTCAAAGTCTAAAACGTAAAAGCTCGTATTCTTGTTTGAACGTTCATAAAACTTCTTCGCATCGGTAACCGCGGTGCTGGTACTAGTGAAAGTTGAGTAATCGTAAGATCCGAATGGAATGCCGTACTGCACGTACAACTTTTCATTGCTTGAATGATACAAATCCTCATAACTAGCACCATATTGCACCCGATTAATCACAAAATTTGCTTGTGACTTTAAACTTTTGACCTGTGTGCTGGTCAACTTACCTTGCCATTCTGAAATATCTGGCACAGCCGCTGACGCTTTGACTGTTACGGTTAATGCGATGCAGCACCCTAATGCCATTAACAATAACCGCCACCCTTTTTTAATGATCACGCCTGGTCCACCTTTCTATAAAAAGTTAATGCGTGAAACGATTTCACACTCCCTATCTTAACGAAACAATGTTGAAACTACACCACAAACTGATTGCATTCGCTTTACATCATTTTTACAAAAAAGAAATGTTACAAATTGTGCTTTAAATAAATCCTTGCAATTATCAACAAAATAGTGGTGCCTGTGATACCGGTGATTTTGCCCAATTGGGTAAGTGTACGCCAACTGGATTAGATGGGTTGTTTAAAGTGTAAATTATCAATTTGGTATTACAACTTAATTACAATTTTCTTAAGTTTGCAACGTCCACCAAGTCGGCCTGAATTTTTGTTAATTGGTAGATTGTAAAATTAATCCGAACGCTGTTCGGACAAAAA
>NZ_AYGX02000096.1 GCF_000498955.2 Lactiplantibacillus fabifermentans DSM 21115
GTTATGCTGAACAATTTGTCCAAAAATTCGGATTAAATTTGCAATCTACCATTAAAAAACTAATACAAAAAAAGTGATTTCAGCCGCGGCGAAATCACTTTTTTTACTATTCAAATTTAGAAACTTCAATTGAAATATTTTGACCAACCCGCGCCCGTAAGGCTTGTTGGACAGTTGTGACCGTTCCTTGGAAGATCATATTGATTTCACGATGCGAGTTCAAGACAAACTTAACGATGACTTGCGCTTTTTCGTTCAACATTGGGATCGCCGAAATTTGAATGCCGCTAATTTCACTGAAAGTGACCGTTCGTTTGATCCATGACCCCGGAATCACTAATTTATCGTTAGTCAAACCACCGTTGCCCATCATGATGCTAACGAGCATGAATAACGAATAAAATAACAATTCTTCAAAGTTCGCTAAGCCACCCGTAGCGCCCCACATCACTAACAATGCGGCCACAATGATTTGACCAAAGCGATATTTGGCGCGATACATTAACCGTGATTCAATCACCACGTTCCGAATGACCAAATAGGCTAAAAATAAATCTAAGACGATCATGCTTAGTTCACCCCTCATGTTGTTCCAGATTATAGTAACCATTTTAACAATCATGGGCGTAAAAGTTAACTGCTAAGTTCGACTTACAATGCAAATAAACGTTTGGCATTATCTGTCAGTATCGCTTGTTTGAAACTCGGCGTCAAAATACCGGCACCAGTGAGCATTTTCACTTCCAAATCTAAAACTGCTGGCAGTTGGCGTAACTGGGCATGCTTTTCAAAGAAGTTATCGAAGTGTTCGGCGACCCCTAACGTCAGCAACCGGCGTCGGGCTTGCGGGGTGTTACCACGTTGCAACACCTTTAATAACTCACTGGAAATTTTAGGATTGGTATATGGAATATCGCTACCATACAGCAAATGAGTTGGGTCAGCTAATGTCATCAGCATCGGTAATTGCCGTGGTAAGACTGCCCCAGCGGTATCAAAATAAACGTGTTGCATCGCTGCATATAAGTCTGATTGATACGATGCCTTAACATACGCCGCATCGCGATCAGCCAAAATGCTCAAAAAGGCCCCGGCATGGGGTACAATCAGCCGAATATCTGGATACCGGTCGAAAAAATGATATTGCAATAAATTCATGAAAGTCATCGTCGTATCCATAAAGAAGCCTAATAACGGCGTTGGTAAATCGATATTCACATTGAGCGGCAAGGCAGCTGGTTGGTTGGGATGCAAGGCGACCACGGCTTTTGCGCGATTCAACCGCGCATAAACTTCTTCCATTATCGGACTGCCAAAATAAATACCGCGCGTATTGGTCGGTACCGTGAATCCCCGCGCCTGATGCTGCAAGGCCCAGTCTATCTCAGCCACGCTCTCGTTGACGTAGGGTAACGGCAATGACGCCAGGTAACCAAGTTGGTCCGGATACGTCTGCGCTAAATTGGCGCCATCGGTATTGGCCGAACGGGCAATATTAATCGTTTCGGCGCGGTCGCCAAAATTGAAATGTGGCGATGATAAAGACAACAAGGAATAACTAATTTCATTTTTTTGCATAAATTTTAAGGTGGTAGCCGGGGTCCATGCCGGTGTCGGCCACCCGTCTGGATCGCCCGCAATGTGTTGTTTCAATGCCGCGGTATACGCCGTTGGTAAATAATGAGTATGTACGTCAATAATCGCTGTCATAAAATATGACCTCCTAAAATAATCATTACGTCCATTCTAGAAAGCGCCGACTGCCGATACAATCCGCAAAATCAATCATTTTGTTCAATTTTTTGTCATTTAAGTCACTGACGTTCATAATTGAGATTATCAATATAAATAACACGGAGGTCTCATGCACGATGACAACGGGTGAAGCAAAAATTAAAGCGGCCTTGATTACCTTATTAAAACAGACAACTTTTGAACACGTGACAGTTACCGCCATTGTGACCCAAGCGGATATCAATCGAGGCACGTTTTATCAACACTACACCGACAAATATGATTTACTTAATCAGTTAGAAATGCAATTTGAACAAGCACTGGCCGCTATTTTTGCGCGCTATTTTGATGAGACTATGACGCCAAATCACTTAGAACCTTATCCGGTCGTGCAACAAGCGGTCCAATTAGTCGCCAACAATTTTGCGTTGCTCCAAGCGCTCTTAGGACCAAATGGCGATCCCCGCTTGGAATATCGCTTAAAGCAGCGCACTAAAAGTGCCGTCCAACATCAATTAACTAACCGCAAAGGCGCCCCCAAACTGACACCGCAACTGCCCGCTGAACTCGCTTGGAATTTAGAAATTGACGGTATTTTCGATGTTTTCAAAGTTTGGCTATCACAATCAAAACCCGTTACACCAACTGAACTTAGCCAAATTTTGATGCAGACGCGGTATTTAAGTCCCTACAAAATGCTCGGTTTAACGACAGACTAAAAAAGCATCCTTAAATGGATGTTTTTTTAGTCTGTACTTAATTGAATTAGTAATTCAATCCGGTTAATGACTTCATCACGAACTAGCTCAGGTAATTGACGGTGATTGCGAATTAATAATTCGTCATAAATCGTCTTTTGAAAGATTGAGAAAATAATGCCAACCCAATCGTTGAGTTGGGCGTCACTAATCGTCAAAAATTCCGGTAACATTCGTAAGGAATCGGCTAATTGTGCCTGTACTTCATCAATCCGCTCCATTAACCAAGCAGACTGTTCATCAGACAACAACGCCCGCTCGCGCACCGTAATGATAAATGCTTGGTAATTCTCCTCACTACTAAACGTCGTCCATAATAAATCGAATAACTCGAGTAAACGCGACGCTAAATTACTGGCGGTAACGTCAGACATTGGCCGCGCGGCAAACACATCTAGGCGTTCTTGGACCCCGATGTGGACGATCGTATCTAAAATCTGCCGTTTACCATGCGGAAAGTAATAATATAACAACCCTTCCGCCGTGCCCGCCGCCTGATTAATTTGGCGCGTCGTGGTCGCCTCATATCCTTTAGTGGCAAATAATTGGCGCGCCACCTTTAATATTTTTTCACTCTGTTGTGCACTTTTGGTCATCCGCGTTTCCTCGTTAGTTAAAAATTCTTCTCCATTATACGCTAGCCAGCATTATTACCACAAACTGAGTAATTACTCAGTTTGTGGTCAAAAAAATAACCTAGTGCCCCCGCCAGCCTGCAATATCTTGTGGTGAAAAATCATAAGTTAACGCTTGCTGATAAGCTTGTTCGTAAGCCTGTTGTTTTTGCGCATAATCTTTGCGTATCATCGCAAAACTATTCGCCCGGACACTGAGCTTGGGATCTGGATAGATGACCGGCAACACATGGCAAATCCACCGCACTTGATTAAATTCGGCATTATCGACTCGCGGTTCATCGACGATTTCCACGAAACACGAAATGATTGGTACTTGCAATGATGCAGCATAATAATACGCACCCCGTTTTAGCGGCCGCGGCTTACGGTAGTTGAACCACATCTCTTCTTCTGGGTATATTAAAACATCATCACCATGGGCTAAGGCGGTTTCAAGTTGAGTTGTAAATTGACGGCCCATATACCTAAGATTCGGGCTGACCGGAATGGTGTCATAGTTACGCATCAAAAAGCCAATCGGTCCCGTCATCGCATAATTCGTGTCTTCACAAACAATATAGAGACGCTGGTGCTGATGGCGTTGATGAACCATGTGACGAATGACCGTATTTTCGAGTGGATTAAAATGGTTGCTCGTAATAATCGCGCCACCGTGTACTGACGCCAAATTGTCTAACCCAACCACTTGCGTTTGCCGGTTAAACCAGCCCGTCGCGATATTTGCGACCCCCCGTGCGACCAAATTGCGTTCCCGATAACGCCAAGTTGACGTAGTTTTTAAATACGTTGCTAAAACTTGCTCACGCTCTTGGGTCGAATAGCTGGGGTCGTCAACTTCGACCTTTTGATTAAAGCGTTTCGCCTGTACCGCCGCTTGAATGTTTGCGACTACGGGGCCTTTATCGCCACCAATAATCATAGTACCGCCGCCTTCTTGCTAGCCGCAATTAATCGGTTGGTCTCACCAGCCATCACCACGGCCAAAGCGGCCTTGAGTAAGCCTTGCTCGGTGGCACGATCCTTTTCCTTGTCAGCTTCATCGTAGGCCGCTTGCGTTAAGACAATTTGGTCAATATCTGGAGATTGTTCAGCGTAATACCAAAAATAGTTGTCATTAGCAACATCGTCATAATGCCACGGTTTGTTGAATAAGCTGTAATGAATTAACGCGGGATTTTTAACGACGGTGCTGTGGCTGGGCATTGCATTCCAAGTAGCTGGTAATTGCAAGATATGTCCTTGCGTCATCAAATTCAAATAATCTTGGTCCGGCGCTAACACGTTGAAATTATACGTATTGAGTAAATGTAAGAATTGGTCGCTGAATCCATGGGCACGCCATGCGGCCATGTTAATGACTAAGACGCCGGAATTCATGTACTGCCCAATCGGAATCCCCAGCGCTTGTTCCACATACGTGATGGTTTCGGCATGGTCGGCCGCAAACGTATCGGGGACCGCCGCAATTAAATTATCAGCTAATGGTTGATCATATAAGTCGGCCACATCACTATTCAAGACCACGTCGGCATCTAAATAGACGGCCCGGTCGTACTGTGGAAATAAATCCGCGATAAATAATCGAAAATAAATGGTCAACGTTTCGTAGTCGCCACGTAATTTGCCGTGAGCCGCTTGCATCGTTTGTTTAAATTTTGGCCTCATGGCAACGACTTGAATGTGCACATTTTTAGTCGCTAAGGCTGCTAATTCCGCCTGATGCTGGGCATTTAACTGGTCGGACAAAATATTAATTTCATATTGCCGGTGCTGACTGGCGTTTTTAATCAGCGACACTAACGCCACGGATAAATATGGCGCATAGTTATCATCGATGGCAAAAAAGACCGGAATTACTGGTTGGTTTGTTGTTGGCATAGCGCTCACATCCATTTCATAAATTAATTACTAATTGTTGGTATTCCGTTAATAATTGATCATAAGCATGACATTTTAGTTTTGTATGCATGGCTTCAACTTGCCACGGTTTGACCGTTAACGTATGAAGCCACGGCAACATCCGAAAGCTGGTCGTAAAATGTTGAAATACGGTATTGCGATGTAACCGCCGCTGTTCGTTGTATTTGCGCGGCACAATTAACTTCGCTGTTGCCAACCGATTCAAAGCAGACTGATCGGGCATAAACATTTTTTGTTGCTGACAAAGTTGCCGACAGCGGGCGAGTAAGTGCGTTTCACGTAATCGCGACATATTGAGTAACAAGACACCGGAATTCAAATAGTCAGGGTGCGGCCAATGTTGATGAAACAACCACTGACCGTAGTGGTCTAACACCCCGGCAATTTCATAATTTTCAATACTTTGGTCATAAAAACCGTCAATCGGGCGGCGCGCCAACACGTCCGTATCCAAATACAACAACTTGTCGGGCAAACTCGGCACTTGATCGGCGTACAAGCGCAACATACAGGCCGGCGTAAAAATTGTCGCTAAATTGGCGGTGGGCGTGTTCTTCGCCACTAACGCGGTAATGTCTAAACGATTAACCCAACTTCGGTCACAAGTCTGTTTGACTAATTGATTCAAATAAGCCATCGTCGTGACCGGAATCGCTGCGGTCGGCGTCGTCAGTCCGGGCATCGTGGCCGTCAACACATAAATGTGTAACGGCCGCGTCGTTTGTCGCCGTAACGCTAAGATTGAGATTAGCAACCCTTGCTGACTGTTAATATCACCACAATATAAAATATTCATAAAATCACCTCTGCTGCTCATATTGCACATATTGATAAGTACTCGCTTCGGCGCGATGCTGCATGCAAGTCCGAACTTGTTGGCTCAGTTGGTGTTGTTGAACTTTGCGTGGTCGTTGTTCGTCCGGCCAAAACGGGCCATCAATGAAAACTGTCACTTGCGGTCGATGATGCCGTGGTGCTTGATAAGTCGTGGTCATCACGTATGCTGGGACGTGACTGGCCACTGGAAAGTGAAAGGCACTCACATTGAATGGTCGAATTTGCGTGTAGTATGGCCACACATGACTTTCCGGGTATAACATTAAAAACTGTTGATTTTGTAACCGTTGCGTGACAAGCTGCGTTAACTGGGCCAATTGGCGACCAGTCGCTGGTAACGCCAGCCCGCCGGCCCATGGTAGCCACGGGCCCACGATGGGTACTTTTAAGTTTGCGGGACTAATCAGCGCGTTGAAACGTTGGGCACCGCCCACAACCAACGGCAACAAGACATCCGCCGTTGGTTGCGTGTGGTTGGCATACAAGACGTACGCACCTTGTGGTGGTAGTCGACCAATGATTCGTGGTCGCCACCAACCTTTAACATACAGCCAGGCCAAGTGCCCCGCCAAATGGCGTATCATGAATTGCCGATACTTGGCGGTCGGCCACTGATAATTAGGCGGTAATTGATAATTTTGTTGTCGACTCGTCACCACATCACTTTGCCAATTTTGATAATGATAAACACGTGGTTTTCCCCACTTCACGTCATCACCTCCATTATTTGAGCGAGTGCTCAATTACCAGATGTAATATAACACACTTTTTTCAGGAGTTAAATGCTTTTTAGCACATTTATGAGTGTTCACTCATTGACGACATACAAAAAACGCGGTGCCAGTAAGGCGCACCCCGTTCAAAGTTTTTTTATTTAATAGACAATTTTTTGAACTTGTTTGGTGATTTTGGCAATCCGCGGAAATCCGGAAAAACCAGATTGCCGATGCCCCCATGTCAAAATGGCTAATAAATAACGTTGGCCATTTGGTAAGGTCACGATGCCGGCATCACCATTATTATCATACAAGAAGCCCACTTTATCTTGAACGCTAGACCCCTTCAACGCGGCCGCCGCACCAGTTGGGATGCCTTTACGATAAATTTGTTGATGCATCAGCTTCAAGACTTTCGCGCGATCACTCTTATTACTGAATGCCTTTTGCCCATTTTGCAAATCTTTTAAGACTTTGATCAAACTATTGGCCGTCGTCATTGAATTACGCGTTGAACTAAACGGCGCCCCATAATAACCTTGTGAAGCCAACCAATGATTGATATTAGTCCGCCCGTATTTGTTCAAAATGCTAACCGGATAGTGATTATCGCTAATCACGATCATATCGTGCATGCCTTTAGTATTGGCCTTACTCCATGACCACTTGTGTTGTTGCTTCAAATGTAACACGTAAGCCGCAATGTACAGCTTATACGTGCTTGCCGACGTGGTAACCTGATTACCGCGGGCGTTAACGGCCAACTTACCCGCCTGATAAACACTCGCGTG
This sequence comes from Lactiplantibacillus fabifermentans DSM 21115, assembly GCF_000498955.2. Taxonomy (GTDB): domain Bacteria; phylum Bacillota; class Bacilli; order Lactobacillales; family Lactobacillaceae; genus Lactiplantibacillus; species Lactiplantibacillus fabifermentans. The sequence goes on from NZ_AYGX02000096.1 coordinate 7,395, forward strand.
CGGTGCTTTGGCCGCCTGACTACCTGCAATTGGTGACAAGTTATAAAAGGCCACTTCCGCGGTGCCGTCTTTGGTGACGGAATTCAAATACTTTTGTAACTTACTCTTGATGGCTTTTTGACGCTTGGCAACGTCATAATACGTCCCCGCTTTCAGTTGCTTGTGCCAGACCCAGCCTTTGACGCCTTTGGTGCTAGTCACATAATAGTAAATATAGGCCTTACCTTGCCGATAATACGTCCGTTGCTTGGTCGCTTTATACGTCTGCGTCTTGGTCAAAGATTTACCTTTGACCCACTGCATGGCGCTCGCTTTCCCGTTCATCTTTTGATAAACTTTGCCGGCTTTCAAGTAAACATAGTTCTTCGCCTTTAGCTTTTTAACGGCACTAACTTGATAATTACGACCCGCTTTTAAATTACTAGCAACCACCCAGCCTTGCGCGCCATTCTTAGCGTTTTTCACTAATAAATAACGCGTCGTTTGACCTTTGGGCGTCGTCACATCAGTCTGCGCCGTTGCGGTCCAAGTTGTTTTGGTATAATTGCTTAACTTATGGTTGGCATGCATCGTCACGTGCGCATTATCGCCACTAAATGCATATGTATTCCCCGCTTTGACCGAAAAGTACGCCTTAGCGGTTAACTTTTGCGTGGCTGTTCTGGTCGTCGTCTTTGGTTTTGGCTTGACGGCGGAACTACTAGAACTAGCAACCGAACTACTACTGCTAGCCGTTGAACTACTACTAGCACTGACCACCGAACTGCTACTAGTGCTGACCGCACTACTGGTCGCCGTGGCCGTTGTCGCCGCTTGGGCTGGTGTTAAACCAGCTAGGCCCCCGATTAAGCCAATTATCCCTGTCATCGTCAGTGTGAGTCCCCGCAACTGATTTGTCATTGGTCGATCCCCTTTATTTTGACTTATTGACCAAACTTTGATCAACAGTTAATTTATATCCGCTATAATTATAAATTTATTTATATATAAGGTAGATTGCAAATTTAATCCGAATTTTTGGACAAATTGTTCAGCATAACC
>NZ_AYGX02000097.1 GCF_000498955.2 Lactiplantibacillus fabifermentans DSM 21115
AGCTGATCTTTTTTGTCCGAACAGCGTTCGGATTAATTTTACAATCTACCATTTTATTAATTATTTCATGGAACATATTTGGTGTGACTTTCAAAATGTTGGCTTATACTGATCCTGTGATTAATAAAGTAAAGTGAGGTTAGTAAGATGACAGTTTTTAAAGCTTTTTCCGATGAGGAAGTTTTAGCAGATTTAAAAGCCCAGGTGACCGATGGCGAAGTATTCACGGACACCGCCACTTTAAACAAGTATTCTTTTAGCAAGAATTTAAGTGACGACGACAGTGGGTTGGCGTTAGCGTATGTGCAAGCGCAGTCCACTAAAGATATTCAAGGGACGCTCAAAATTGCGCGCAAGTATCATATCCCAGTTGTCCCCCAAGCTCAAACGACGAGTACGGTGATTGGTTCCGATGGGATTACCGGGGCGTTGATTTTGTCGACAGCGAAGATGAATCATATCCTGGAAATCAGTAAAGAAGATTCGTTAGCGGTCGTTGAACCGGGCGTCATTAACGGTGATTTGGATAAAGCCGCGCGGGAACAAGGGATGTTTTATGCGCCAGATCCTGGTTCTAAACCGATTTCTGGGATTGGAGGCAACGTCGCCACTAATGCTGGTGGGATGAGTACCGTTAAATACGGCGCGACTAAGGATAATGTCTTAGGTGTTAAAGTCGTCTTGGCGGATGGCCGCGAAGTCCAATTCGGTGGCCGGACGTTGAAGCAAGCATTTGGCTATGACTTAACCCAATTAATGGTTGGTTCAGAAGGGACCTTGGGGATTGTGACCCAAGTCATCGTCAAGTTGTTGCCAATTCCACTCGGAACACCAGTGATGGGGGTCGCGTTCTTTGAAAATATGACCGCCTTAGCCAAAGCGGTGACGGCGATTCGCATTTCGGGCGTTTACCCAACGATGCTGGAAGCCTTAGATGGCCATACCGTGGAAGCTTTGGACCGCTATGAAAAGACCCACTATGCGCAAGCAAGTGCCGCCATGTTGATTTTTAAACTCGACAACGGTGGGGATGCTAGCATGGCCGTCGTTAAAAAGTTATTAGCGGAACATGCGGCGACAAATGTGACGATTACGACGAAACCAAGTGAACAAGCGGACCTCGAAAAGTTGCGGCGCGACATGTTACCCGCCGTCTTTGCGGGTCAAAACCACATTATGGAAGATATGGCCGTGCCATTGTCACAACTGGCGCCATTAATGGATTATATTCAAGCCTTAGGTGAACGGTTAGGTGTTTCAATCTACACGGCGGGCCACGCCGGTGACGGGAATGTACACCCAACTTTAGTTTGGCCTAAAGAAGTGACGGAAGTGCCTGATAACGTCATTCAAGCCTTACAAGAAATGTTCCATAAGACGTTGGAACTCGGTGGGACCATTTCCGGTGAACACGCGGTCGGCATGTTAAAGAACCAATGGAATAACGCTGAACTTGGCGAAGATGTGGACCAAATCCAACATCAAATCAAGGCGTTATTTGACCCGATGAACTTGCTAAACCCGAAACGCAAGATTAATTAATCATCAAGCAATCAACGGACCACTAAAATATGATGTGCAAGTTAACTATTGCACCCAATGACAAATATGCTTATGATGGGAACATATAAGTATACGGGGGGAACCAGATTGACACCAAAAAGTTCGAATATCCGCTTAGAATTTGATGCAGAAGTGTTACGGAACGAAGTTTTTGATGTCGTTGACTTTGCGAGTTTTCAACGTTTTTGGCAACGTTTCGAGCATTTTTTAGAAGACCGGATGGTTCAAGGCCACTTGAACATTTTAGAAGGTCATGGGTTAATTCCTAGTGATTTTGCCGATGAAAATGGTCGCCTAAGCTATTGGGCTGGCGACCAGCAGTATCAGATTGATTATCATGAGATTGTGCGCGAGTGGATCGTGACAATTCAATAGTTTGACCGTGAGAGAGTCAGAGAGCACATTGGAGCGAAGTATTATTGAGTAAAACAAAGGGCCAACCAGACGCGGGCGATGATCGCTTTTTACCCGCACCACCAGAATTATTACAAGCGGTCGATCAGCTCAAGGCTTATTCACTGCGCTATGAAGTCGCCATGAAGTTAGTCTTGGATAAATTAGATTATATCAGTCGTGAATATGAATTGCGGTATGGCTATGCTTTAATCGACAGTAAGCAATCACGCATCAAGTCCGCGGAAAGCATTCTCGGCAAGATGCGCCGCAAACACTTACCGTTAACGTTTGAAGCCGTCTTCAACAATTTACACGATATCGCCGGCATCCGGCTGATTGTCCGCTTTTTAAGTGATGTCAAAACGGTCGAAGATTTGTTAGCGACCCAAGCAGATATCAAAGTATTAAAGGTGAAGGATTATATCCATCATCCAAAAGAAAATGGGTATCAGAGTTTGCATCTCATCTTGGGCGTGCCAGTCTACACCGTCGACGGTCCCAGTATCGTTGAAGTGGAACTCCAAATTCGCACCATTGCGATGAATTTCTGGGCTTCCTTAGAACACGAGTTAAACTACAAGAAAAACGTGCCCCATCAAGCTGACTTGCAAAAGTCATTGACTGAAAAGGCCCGTTTGATTACGGAATTAGATCAAGAAATGGACGACATCAAGGAACGCATTTATGATCCGGATGCCGGTCCGAAAGACGTTTAAAGCATCACTCCTAGTTATTAATTGGCTAGGAGTGATTTTTATTTGCCGTTGGGCGTCAGCGGTAATTCCAGCCACTGTGGCGACCGGTTTGAGCCTGAAAAGCGGTCTCAAACCTCACTTTGAAGCTCGGCAAAAAACGCCAATCTTCAAAGATGTCGGTGGCGTAAGCTCGGCCAAAAGCATGCCGAACTAACGCCACTTTCACGGTGACTTCCATTACCGCTGACGCCCAACTAAATTGATGTTTAGTTTTAAATGGTGTTATTTTCATTGAGTAATTATGAATGGGAGCTAATTGGTGTGGCCAACATTAAGCGTAAATGTGGATGTGTCATAGTCAATGGGATTGCAGTAAGATGTGCCGATTCTTTGATTTGAAATTGCAACTTATTAGTGAATTTAGCAATCCTTACATGCCAAACTACCTGAATAATTAATCAATGTCATAAGAATCTGTGACCACACTTAATCATATAAAAAAGTTGCATCATGCCTATCCAGATGATTAGATAGCACGATGCAACAAGCAATAAAACATCATTATTTAAGAAGTAACGTGATCCGGAAGCCAACTGAACCGGCGCCGTGTCGAAGTTCTTAGCGGGTGTTTTTGTGCCGCTTAGAACTTGTGCCGTGTTTGGTGACTTGCGGGGTGTGCGAGGCACCAAACCGCTCGGAAGACCGTTTTTTGGCTTCCGGGGTGCACCACGGCGGCGGTTCAGTTGGCTGGAGGCGGACTCACAATTAGTATAACTATTTTAATAAAGCGAGTTCGTCTTTTTGAGGTAAGACCCAATCGTCGGCGAGCAATTGGTGGTACGTGTGGCCTAAAGGAACCCATAATTTAGCGTGGGCAATATCTTTGGCCGTGGCCCAGAAAAGGGGGTCCGCAAGTTGCTGTTCACTGATATTAACAATTAAATATTCACCGGCTTCAGAGCGGACGGTGATTTGAGGATACAATACTTTCACTATCTGGACTGGCATGATATTTTTAATACGTAAGTTATTATCTAGTAACATTTTGAGCACTTCGCTTTCAGTATGACTTGGTCAATAATACAATGATTATCGTACTGATAAAATGTGAACGTTTTTACCGGGTGGTCGTGACTTTTTAGTTATTAATTCCTTTATATCTAATTAGGAAGGTTGTGATTTCGTAAATTAAGTTAATTTTCGGGTGGCAAGTCGGTCATATCTTGGACTGGTTTACCACGATACCACCAGTCATTAATAAAATTGGCCAGTTGTTCCGGGGATTCATGCAAGCCAGTTTTTAACCAGTAACGAACGACGCCGACGATGCCGTTAACGTAATACTCAAACATGTATTGCCGTTCACGCGCGCTGACAGCCGGGCCTTTGATGCGGTTATTTTCATCAATCTCACGTTTGGTGATGGCGATGAATTGCATTAAGAAGTCTTGGTCGGTCGTTAAGATAAATGACGTAACGGCGTGCCGTTTTTTAACTACCTCAAAAATACCGGTCAAAATTGCCCGGAGTGAATGGGGATGGGTATGTTCATTAATGACTGCCAAGAGTTCTTTAGTCGCATCTTGTTCCATCGTGTGCATACAGTCTTTGACATCATTATAGTGGGCATAAAAAGTGCCCCGATTGATGTCGGCCGCTTTGCACACCGCCGTAACGGTAATTTCGTTGATGGTCTGTGATTTTAACAGGTCAATCAAGCTATCTTGAATGAGCCGTTCAGTCATTTGCGACCGGCGATTATTTTTGGTTCCTACCATTGTGATTTCACCTCATTATTCGAACAATGGTCATGTAAAATGTCTATTTAATGACGTAATTGTGAAAATTGTTGGTTGATATTTGGACCATTTTCAACTAACATGTTGTTATTATTTAAACACAGTGTTGATTAAATGTCACGATGTTGTTTTAAATCTGATTTAGGGAAGGGATACAGATTGAAAGGGAGCCGTAGACGATTTACGATTCAGGCAATCGTCTGGTTAGTAGTGATGGTAGCGGCCATCATCTGCTTGCCAAACGTGAGCAGCCTGGTCCGTGATAAGGGCCAAACTGAATTGCCAAGTAGCGCTAAGAGTCAAGTTGCCCAAGTTATTCAAAACCACTGGGGGCGGAATCAAAATAACACCCGCCAAGTCGTAGTGGTCTTCAGTAACGGAGACAAGGCCTTGACTTCCAAGCAAAAGCAAGCAATCGACGATACGATTCAACGCTTTAAAGACGACAAGTCGAAATATCATGTGAAATCAATGACCGCCGCGAGTGATAATGCCGCCGCGAAGAAACAATTGATTTCCAAAGATAAGTCGACCGAGTTATTGCAGTTAATGGTTGGGGAAAATCAAACGGTCGCTAATATGACGACCAACATCACTAAAGGTGCCAAAACGAGTGGCGTAAAAACTTACGTGACTGGGAGTGACATCTTAAATGATGACTTTACCCAAGAAACTGAAGCTGGGATTAAAAAGACTGAAATCATTACCGTCATCTTTATTTTCATTGTCTTGACGTTAGTATTCCGGTCACCGATTACGCCAATTGTCTCATTATTATCAGTTGGGTTATCGTTTATCATTTCATTAAGTATCGTAATGAACTTAGTTGAGAAGTTTAACTTCCCACTATCGAACTTTACGCAAGTCTTTATGGTCGTGGTTCTGTTTGGGATTGGGACCGACTATAATATCTTACTGTTTGATCAATTCAAAGAAGAACTCAGTCATGGCGATAGTCCGGTCGCCGCGACTGGGAGAGCGTTAAAAATTGCTGGCCGGACGATCCTATATAGTGGTTCTTCCATTTTAATTGGGTTTACTTCATTAGGATTAGCGAACTTCTCGATTTACCGTTCCGCAGTCGGCGTGGCCGTTGCGGTTGCTATCTTGTTACTCGTATTACTCACGTTAAACCCATTCTTTATGGCGGTCTTAGGACACAAGTTGTTCTGGCCCACGAAGAACTTTGGTGGTGGGAGTACTAGTAAGATGTGGCACGGCATTGCAACGAAGTCCGTGCGTTACCCAATCATCGCGTTAATCGTGGTCTTAGGGGTATCATTACCATTTATTTTGACGTATAACAGTCAATTAAATTACGATACCTTGGCCGAATTAGGTGATACGGTACCAGCTAAGCAAGGGTTCAAAGTCGTTCAAAAGCATTTCTCAAAAGGGACGGCCGAACCATCAACGTTATATATCAAGTCTGATCATGCGTTGAATAATGAAAAAGATTTAAAAGCAATTGATAACTTGACCCGTCAATTGAAGAAGGTCAAAGGTGTTAAGACCGTGGCTTCCGTCACCCAACCAGGGGGGGCCGAAGTTAGCGACTTATACGTTAACAATCAATTGAAGTCTGTTACGAGCGGGATGACCTCGGCTGGTAAAGGCTTAACTAAAATCAGCAAAGGTTTAGATAGTGCTAACAAGAAGCTGAGCGACTCCGATATGTCATCTGGGGTTAGTGGCGCTAAGAAGTTAGCCAAAGGTTCTGCAACCCTTGAAAGTGGGATTGCCACTTATACTAATGGGGTTTACACCGTTAATAATGGCTTGGACCAACTTAATAGTAAGACCGGGACATTATCTAGTGGCGTTAACAAGTTAGCGAGTGGTGCCAGTCAAGTCAGCACCGGGTTGAATACCTTAAATGGTAAGACCGGGACGTTGGCCAGTGGTGCTAGTCAGTTAGCGAGTGGTGCCAGCAGCGTGAATAAAGGGGTCGTTACTTATACGAACGGTGTCTACACCGTCAATAAGGGCCTCAACACGTTGAATTCTAAGACTAGTTCCTTAACTTCTGGGATCAACCAGTTGAGTAGTGGGACCAGCACGTTATTCTCCGGGACCCAATCGTTATCTTCCGGGTTAGATACGTTAAATAGTAAGAACAGCTCATTGACGGAAGGCGCAAGCAGCTTAACGTCGAGTGTTGCCAAGCTTCAAAGTGGCGCGGCGACCTTGTCGAGCGCGTTAACGACGATTCAGGCTCAAGTTAAAGCAGGGACGACTTCCGTAAGTACGTCTCAGTTGAATGAACTGGAAACGGCCTTGAATACGTTAAATACTAATTTAAATACGTTAACGAGTGTTTCTAGCAAAGTCGACAGTGCGAAGTCATCCTTATCGGCATTCTCCACGACGATGACGACGGCGGAATCTGGCATGACTACTGACATGAACACGATTAAAGCTGCCTTGAGTAGTGCGGCCACCGCCGATGCTGCTAAGACGAGTTCAACGAGTACGAGTGTCGATGCTAATGCGGTCGCTTCAGCTGCCATGGCCGCTGCTGGTTCGTCGGCAACGGCGGAACAAAAAGCTGCCATCAGTTCAGCTGTTAACTCCGCTGTCGCTGCTCAACAAAGCAGTAGCACGAGTTCAACCGCTACTACCAGCGCGTCATCAACGACCGCCACTGATGGTTTGAAAGCCTTGAGTGACATGCAAGCACAATTGACCAGCATTAAGAACTCGGCTTCTGCCTTAACGAGCTTGAGTACTGAATTAGATAACTTATCTAGTTTAAGCACGTTAGCGACTAACCAAATTGCGGCTAATAATCAATCACTTAAAGCTATCGAAGGATTGAAAACAGCGGTTGCTTCAATGCAAACGCTCGAATCAGCTTTAGATGGGACGTCTTCACAGACTGGTTTAGTTGACGGTGCCACCCAACTTTCAAGCGGGTTATCACAACTTCAAAGTGGGGCTAACACGTTAGCTAGCGGGATTACGACGTACACGAGTGGCGTTTCTTCAGCTGCCAGTGGCGCAACGAAGGTTAATAGTGGGGCCTCAACATTGAACAACGGGGTTACGACCTTGAGTTCACAAGTACCAACCTTAACGAGTGCCATCAGTGCATTAGCTTCTGGGACTAACCAATTAGTTTCAAACTCCAGTGCGTTAACGAGCGGGACATCACAATTAGCTAGTGGAACGGCTACCTTGAATAGCCAAGTGCCTTCCTTAGTCAATGGTGTCAGCAAGTTATCGAGTGGGGCTTCCCAAGTTTCAACTGGGATGACGAGCTTACAAGGTCAAATTCCAACCTTGGTCAGTGCCATTCAAAAACTAGACGCTGGGACGAACAAGTTAGTTTCAAGTTCTGACACGTTGAATTCTGGTGCTTCAGAAATTGCTGACGGGAACGCAACGATGTATACCGAATTACAAAGTACCGTTAAGCAAATGGCCACCTTGCAAAAAGGTTTGAAATCCGCAAGTACTGGGGTTAAGACCGTTAACAAGGGTGTCGGAACCTTGAAGACTTACGCAACGGGTTTGAAAGATTCAGATGCTTCCAACACTTACTACGTACCAAAGAGTGTCTTGAAGGGTGATACGTATAAGACTGCCTTGAAGGCCTACATGTCTGGTAACAATCACGCTACTAAGATCACGATTGTCTTAAACGATAATCCAAGTTCGAAGACCGCGATGAACCGGATTAGTAAGATTCAAACGCAAGCTGAAAACACCTTGAAGGGGACCGCCTTAGATGGTTCCACCATTGCTATTGGTGGGGAAACTTCAGAAATGAACGATACCCAATCAATTGCTTCAAGTGACTTTATCCGGACCGCTGCGATTATGTTAGTCGGAATCTTGTTAGCCTTAATGGTTATCACGCGTTCTGTCTTACAACCGTTCTACATCTTAGGGACGTTATTATTGGCTTATGTCATGTCCTTGAGTATCACGCGGATGTTGAGCAGCTGGATCTTAGGCCAAAGCATGTTAACTTGGAATACCCCATTCTTCGGGTTCATCATGTTAATTGCTTTAGGGGTCGATTACAGTATCTTCTTGATGATGAAGTATCGTGAGTTCGACAATACGTCGGCCACGCCAAGTACTCGGATTGTGAAAGCTTCTGGGGTTATCGGGGCCGTGGTCTTATCCGCCGCCTTGATCTTGAGCGGGACGTTTGCCGCCTTGATGCCATCGGGTGTCTTGACCTTGATTCAAGTGGCGATGGTCGTGGTTATCGGGTTAATTATCCTGGTCTTCGCCATCCCAACGATTATCCCAAGTTTGATTCGCTTAACGTATCCGTTAACGGACCGCATGGAAGATGAATCAACGGCTGACGAAAAGACGCGCCGTAGTCACAAGTAAAATCATGAATAAATAAGCGCCATTGTGTTATGGTTAGCTTAACTGGCGGTGCCGGTCGAATGAAAATTCGGCGGGCACCGTTTTTTTTATCGAAACGGAGGAATATCAATGGCACGATGTGATTGGGCGAATTCGTCACCACTAATGCAGCAGTATCACGATACGGAATGGGGAAAGCCGGTACATGACACCCAAAAGTTGTTTGAGCTATTGTCGCTAGAAACGTATCAGGCGGGCCTCAGTTGGCAAACGGTGTTAAATAAGCGGGCAGCCTTTGATGAAGATTTTTATGAGTATCAAATTGACCGGGTTGCCGCCATGACCACTGAAGATTTGGACCGATTATTACAAGATGACCGCATTATTCGCCACCGCCAAAAGTTAGCGGCCACTATCAATAATGCCCGAGTTATCCGTGACTGGCCGGCCGATAGTACGTACGCCGACTGGTTGTGGGCCTTTGTGGGTGGGCAACCCATTCGGCAAGCGTGGGCTGATGTCAGTCAAATCCCGGCGACTAATGACCTCGCTAAATCAGTTTCAAAAGCGATGAAGCAACGCGGCTTTAAATTCGTTGGTCCAACAACGATTTATTCGTATTTACAAGGTGCGGGGCTGATTAATGACCATCTTAAAACTTGTGATTGGGCCTAATACGATGTTTGATTGTGCTAGTTTGAAAGGAATCAAAAAATGAAAACTTATGGGATTGGTGAAGTCAGTAAAATGATGGGCTTGTCGGTCGAAGCGATTCGCTATTATGACCATGCCGGCTTGTTACCCTTTGTGAAACGTGACAGTGGCGGTCGCCGCCGGTTCACTGAAGATAATATCCAGTTGATGCGGATGATTTTAGACTTAAAACGGGCCGGGGTGCCGATTAAGGATATCGCCTACTTTGTTTCATGGCGATTGGATGGCGATGAGTCGTTGGCGCAACGGTATGAGTTTTTGGACCAACATGAAATGGTCTTAGAAGACCAAATCAAACAACTACAAGACTCTTTAGCTTATTTGCGGTTTAAAAAGTGGTATTACAAGACTGCTTTTGCTGCGGGAACGGAAAAGATTCATTTGTTGCCCGATTCTAAACAAGTTGATCCGAATATTTATCAAGAATACGAGCAATTGCGCCGCGCTGGGAACAGTGCCAAAGAATTAGGCAATCGCTAGTTTGGACTAGGATTGTACCGTTTTTTTTGCCGTTGGGCGCCAGCGATAATTCCAGCCGCCGTGGCGACCGGTTCGAGCCAAAGAGCGGTCTCGAACCTCACTTTGAAGCTTGGCAAAGTTCGCCAATCTCCAAAGATGTCGGTGCCGTAAGCTCGGCCAAAGTCATGCCGAACTAACGGCACTTTCACGGCGACTTCCATTATCGCTGACGACCAACTGAATTGATTTTTATATTCAAAGTGCGACTGCAATTTTGTGGTCGCACTATTTCTATTCGATGTTTGTAAATTATGACCAAACTATTGTCGTCGTTGCGCAATTAACTTGAAGGTTTCTGGCATGGTTGTTCAATTATGATGTGTTGTTGGCGGTACTACTAAATAGTCGAAACGCGGTCAAGCTGGCAGGGCCCTCCGCTTAGCTACGTGATCAAGCGCGTACTATCTAAATAGCCGAAACGCGCCGCAGCCGGCAGAGCCCTCCGCTTAGCTACGCCAACAAGCTCACGAAGGCAGCCTACTTCGCAAGCTTGTTGGCTAGGCTATGCTCGGTCTCTAAGCGCCTGCTGCGGCGCTCTGAAACTTTGTCCTTGACCTATACCTAACTACAGCTAGTAAAGTAACCACCATCAACTTATTCGAGGAGTGGTTACATGTTCTTATTAGCGTTAATCCCAGTGTTAATGGGTAGTGGTCTGGCGATGCAGACGGCGGTCAATTCTAAGTTACGGTCATATGTTGGTTCGCCATATTTGGCGTCGGCCGTGTCGTTTACTGTGGGGGCCGTATTTTTGATTGTTTTGACGTTGCTTAGTGGCGTGAATCCGTTGGTTAGTTTCAGCACAGTGACGAGTAATCCTTGGTGGATTTGGCTCGGGGGCTTACTTGGCGTGATTGGGCTGACGGTTAACTTATTGTTATTTCCTAAGTTGGGCAGTATCCAAACGGCCGTTTTACCAATCTTTGGGCAGATTATTATGGGTATTATTATCGATCAGTTCGGTCTTTTTAGTTCACCACAGTCGAATTTGACGGTCATTAAGGCGGTGGGCTTAGTTCTAGTGGCGGTTGGTATGGTTATCGCGACTGGCATGTTGAGCCATCATCAAAAAACTACGACGACCGGTCGGCCCAATATCTTATGGCAATTACTAGGCATTGGCGCCGGCCTGTTAATGGCGACACAAACCGCTATCAATGGTCATTTAGGCGTCGTTTTGGGCTCGTCAGTCCATGCGGCCATGATTTCCTTTACCGTTGGCGCGCTTATTTTAATCGTGTTAGTCGTCGTATTACGGGTGCCGCTGACTGGATTAGTTAAGGCCCAACAAGCGGGGCAGTCCTACTGGTGGATTTGGTTGGGGGGCTTTTTAGGTGCGTTGTATGTTTTTGGGAGTGCGTGGTTAGTGCCGCAAATCGGGACCGGTCAAGTTGTTGTGATTGCCTTATTCGGCCAACTCTTCTTTAGTGCCTTGATTGACCACTTTGGTTTGTTCGAATCGCTCGTTAATAAAGTAGCAGTGGCCCGGATTATTGGGCTGATTACGATGTTTTTAGGGGTCTTGAGCATTCACTTTTTATAAAAATATTGATGAAGGCGCTGATTAAATTCGGCGTCTTTTTGTTAGTGCTTGAATAGACGGATTCCAGCTAGCCTTGGCAAAATAAAAATTTATAAAATTATAATTGTTTGCAATTGTATTTTGGTAGATTGCAAATTTAATCCGAATTTTTGGACAAATTGTTCAGCATAACCT
>NZ_AYGX02000098.1 GCF_000498955.2 Lactiplantibacillus fabifermentans DSM 21115
CTGATCTTTTTTGTCCGAACAGCGTTCGGATTAATTTTACAATCTACCATTTAACTAACAAAAATCGTAATTGCAGATAACTGTAATTACGATTTTTTATTAGATATAATACCTAAATAAGGTGAACTAATTAATTAACAAACAAGTCAAGTATTCGTCGAATGTTGATGTTACGGCGTATACGTAGATTTATTTGAGGAATATGTAAATAAATTAACAAAATTATTATCAGGCAACGATAATTTATCTATTTATTTCCAGTAGCTGTTGACAACGCTTACAATATCGCTTATTCTTAGAGCGTAAGGTATTTAGTTACCTTCTAATCAATTCTCTTTCTCTCTTATGCCGACCACTATCTTTGGATAGTGGTTTTTTTATTGTAGAGCGAGAACTCAGGCGGTTAGCTACCGAGCATAGCCTAGTTATCAGGGTTATCCGGTGCACTTTCCGGATGACCCCGATGACGTAGCTAAGTGGAGGTCGCTGCCTGAGTTCTCGCGTTTCGGCACCAAAGATAAGGAGACACACCGAGCATAGCCTAGTCATGAGGGTTGTCCGGTGTACTTTCCGGATGGCATCGGTGACGTAGCTAAGCGGAGGTCGCAGTCTGGAATTTCGCGTTTCGGCACCAAAGACAAGGAGACACCGAGCATAGCCTAGTCACCAGCGTTATCCGGGGAACTTTCCGAATGGGCCCCGATGACGTAGCTAAGCGGAGGACGCAGTGTGGGATATCGCGATTCACCACCACGTTAAAATACGCAAGGCTCGTCAATAATTAAAATGTGCTAACGAATAAATAAAATTCCTGTCGATAATTCAAATAGTGTACAATTGAATTGTCAACAAAAAGGGGGATTTTATTGATGAAAACACGTGCAGATCTAAAAATGGAAGTAAAGCAATTATTTAAGGGACGCTGGCGCCAAGCCGTTATTTTATGTTTGGTCGTTAGTATCGTCACTGCTTTTAATAGTGTTGTTCAAATGAAGCAGCAGGTTAGCAAATTTACCGATGGGTCCATCCATAAATCGGTGCTCAGTCAAATATTCAATTTGGACTTGGCAGTAATTTCAATGCTTATGACAATCGTATTAGTGGTACTGATTTTCTCACTAGTGGTGGGACTAGTGGTCAAGGTTATCACGATTGGGACAAGTTACACTTTGTTGGATTGGTTACGCGACCCCCAACGAGAAATTCACCCAGTTGCAGATGCTACGGTGGGTTTTAGTAAACAATATGGCTGGCCATTAGTTGGCTTAATCATCTGGCAAACTATCTTAGTCTTTTTGTGGAGCTTGCTGCTGATTGTTCCAGGAATTATTAAGTCGTATGCTTATACACAATCGTATTTTGTGTATAAGGATATGTTAGCGGCCACGCCGGCAGACCAACCGCGGCCAACTTATCGAGCGGCCATTACGCGGAGTCGTGAATTAATGGCCGGCTACAAATTCGATTACTTTGTGTTGCAATTAAGTTTTCTTGGTTGGCGGATTTTAGCGAGCTTAACAGCGGGAATTGGCCAATTGTGGCTCGTGCCATACACGCTAGCCACGGAAGCCAATTATTATGAAAACTTGGTCGCCAATGCTAAGTTAGCAGCTAAATAGTACTACCAAAGTAGCGATTAGCGTCTGTTTCGATACTTGTTGTTTCTGTGAGGATATATCGGATACTGGGTGCTGAAATTTGGCCCAAAACATAAAATCGAATGATGATAGTATTTAGATTATTGATATGTATCTTAATATCAAAATCTAAATGAAGGGAGAAAACCAATGATAATAATAATGGGGTTAAGCCCGATATTGTCAATCGGTTTGATTGTACTTACTATTAGAGCAATGCAGAAACCGAGTGTATTACGATACAACTTGGTTATCGCGTTAGGGTTTCTATATATCGCACTTATATTGGGATTTGTATTGCCAGGCCAAGGTAGCTCAATATTAGATGTTCTATCGGCAACGCTTACGTTTTATCAGTTCTTCAGTAATCGTAAGTCCAGTAATATTTAGTATTGATTAACACAAAACGGTTATTCCGATATTGTTGGAATAACCGTTTTGTGTTTTTTATTGCCGATATTTTTACAACCCAATCAGTAATTAGCCGGATGGAGTGTGGTTGAACTGATGAAGCCTTTCGGTGATTTGCCAATTAGTCCCAATTATTTCATTGACATGGTAAAAAAGTTTAAGTATTTCAAACTAATTAAATAGTGTACAATTAAATTGTTAACTAAGAGAGGCGGAATGATGAATGAAAACACGGGCAGCATTGAAGGCGGAAGTTAAGCAATTATTCAGCGGGGCATGGTGGCGAGCGGCATTATTGTGTTTAGTCGCTAGCTTAAGTATATTTTATCGAGATGCTTCAGGAATGTATAAGTTCATTAATAGTTGGGGCATCACGGGTTTTGATTGGGTCGGATGGCTTGATTGGGATACTTCAGAAACGACCGCGGCATTACTGATCAGCACTATTTTTGGCGTGATCGTTTATTTCGTTCAAGAGGTTTTTATCGTTGGCGCTAGTTATGCTTTATTGGACGCATCACGTGCTCCCAAGCGACAACTGCCTACGATTACGGCGGCCACTGTGGGCTTTGCTAAGCAGTATCGCTGGTCCATCGTCGGCTTAATTATCTTTAAAGCGTTACTCGTCTTTTTATGGAGTTTATTACTGATTGTTCCGGGGATTATTAAGGCCTATGCGTATACGCAAACTTATTTTGTGTATAAGGATATGTTAGCGGCCACGCCAGCGGGGCAACCGCGACCGACTTATCGGGCGGCCATTACCCGGAGTCGAGCGTTAATGAAAGGGCGCAAATTTGACTATTTTGTGTTGCAATTAAGTTTTATTGGTTGGCAGATTTTGGCAATTTTGACTGCTGGACTGGGTGAATTTTGGTTGATGGCTTATAGGTTAGCGACTAACGCCCATTTTTATGATGACTTGGTGATGAGTGCTAAGCGGTAACTGTACTAGTGATCGGGTTATTTTTGACACCTTTTCCCTTGCCCGCTATACTAAAATCTGAAGCGAGGGATTATCATTGAAAAATCATGAAGTATTAGACTTAATTCAAGAAATTACCCGTGAAGACGGTACCGCTTATATGGAAATTGGTAATATGGTCATGAACGGCCGGGCGGAACTAGCAGCGGAACGCGGTTTTATTAAACAAGTGCGGATTTTGCAACTGAATATTCCACATTCAACCCACGTGCAAAAATACGAAGCATATATCAACGAAACGTTCGAAATTCCGGATGAATCGATGGATCACTGGGAAGAGTGGACGAAAACACCCGAAATGCAAACGGAAGTCGACTTAATTTTAAAAGAAAATCATATCGGTTAAATGAACAAGCGTGAGGGAACAAACTGACTTTCCCCTCACGTTTCGGCCACAAGAATAGCCAAAAACTGAATGGGCGTCTGATGAAGCTTTAACACTTTATCAGGCGCCCGTTTTTTGAGTTATGTCTCAGTGGGCTGATTACATCTTGAAACGGGAAAACAGTCAGGATGATGAATAAGTGGTATCGTAGACCAAGCAACATTTGAAGAGAGGATTGTTCGCTTGAGAAAAGTATTATTGCAATTTATTCAAAGTCGTTTTCAGACGCATTTTCGTTTTCGCAATGCGTTTGAATCAGCTTTGACTTTAAAAATATTATTGCGGTTAATCAATGAACACCCGGAGAGTTTATTATTAACGAAGCAAGACGTGGAAACGATGCTGGGATGCTCCTTAGACGATCCGCAACTACAACGGGAGTATTTTCCCCCAACGGTCGATTACGCTGCTAGAAACGGCCTTAGATGAGCTGAGCATGTTAAGCGTCATCGTCCAACATCCAGAAGGGCGCGTCCGTTACCCGTTGTTTCAGAGTATTCAAATTGACCAAGTGTGTGAACGCATTGTGTTTAATTTAAACGTGGCGGTCTTGCCACAACTGACGCAATGGTCACAAGAACTCGTTGCTGATTAGGAGGAGTATTTTGTCAAACTCAGTTATTGAAACGTTACAGCACCATTGCACCCAACGTGATTTTACTGACCAAGTTGTCAGTGACGAAACGTTAGCTAAAATTATTACCACGGCGCAACATGCGCCATCGAGCCAGTATTTACAAGCGTATAGCCTGATTGAAGTGACTGATCCTGCCATTCGTCAAGCGCTTGCCAAATTAACGACCCGCGCGACGGTCGCCACGCAAGGCCGGTTATTAGTCGTGATCGCGGACCAACATCGCAACGTCCAGTTAGCGGATACACCCGCGGCACAACAAGCTTTAACAGAATTGGACCGTTTCTTAGGTAGTGTGGAAGACGCCACCTTGATGACGGAAGCCATGGTCATGGTCACCGAGAGTTTAGGACTCGGGAGCGTGGTGCTGGGCTCAATTAATAACGATACGCAAGCGGTCATTGACCTGTTACACTTACCGAAATTAACTTTACCGGTGTTTGGTTTTCAGATTGGCTATCCAAGCAGTCAGCCAGAGACCAAGCCCCGGTTAGGCTTAGACGCTATTCTATTTAAAAATCAATATGTTGAACCAACTAGTTATCAAACTGAACTGACTAACTTTGACCAACGCTTGCATGCCTATTATGCCAACCGTAGCAGTCATGCGCGTGATGAACATTTGCGTGATATGACCAAAGAAGCGCTCGGATCAGCTGCCAAACGGCGCGACTTTTTCAAGATTGCGACACGCCAAGGCTTTTTACCGGAAGCCTAATGAAAAACCACTTACCCAATGCGGATAAGTGGTTTTTATTAACCTTCATAAGGCGTGTGCTTGAAAAGCTGAGCGGCTTTAACGGCGGTTTGCCAGCCGTTATATAAGTTATCACGCTCGGCAATAGACATTTTGGGACTGAATTCATCGCCGGTTTGATGAACGGCTTTGATTTCAGCCAAACTATCCCAGTAACCGACCGCTAAGCCGGCTAAAAAGGCCGCTCCTAATGCGGTGGTTTCCAAATTAGCCGCCCGTTGAATCGTGACGTTGGAAATGTCCGCTTGGAATTGCATTAGCCAGTCGTTGCGCGCCGCCCCGCCATCGACTTTTAAGGTAGGAATTGGAATTTGTGCATCGTGTTTCATCGTATCAATGACATCACGCGATTGATAGGCTAAGGATTGCAAGGTGGCTTTGACGAAGTCGGCCTTGTTCGTACCACGAGTCAACCCAAATACCGCACCACGGGCTTCAGAATCCCAGTAGGGGGCGCCTAGTCCGGTGAAGGCCGGTACCACGTAAACTTCGTTGTGATTCGTCGAGGACTTAGCGAGCGCCTCCGATTCCGGCGCCGATTTCACCAATTGCATGCCATCACGTAACCATTGAATCGCTGAGCCGGCGACAAAAATCGAGCCTTCCAGCGCATAGGTGACGTGGCCGTCGATACCATAGGCAATCGTCGTCAGTAAATTGTGATCAGATAATTGCGGCTGTTCGCCAATGTTCATGACAGTAAACGCGCCGGTTCCATAGGTGTTTTTGACCATTCCGGGTTCAAACGCCATCTGACCGAAGAGGGCGGCTTGTTGGTCACCAGCCATCCCACTAATGGGGACCGCGCTGCCATAAAATAAATAGTCTTTGGTGGTGCCATAAATTTCAGAATTAGAGCGCACAGTCGGCAACATCGCGGCCGGAATATTCAATAAATCTAAAATTTCGGTATCCCATTGTAAGTCGTGGATGTTGAACAACATCGTCCGACTAGCATTGGAATAATCGGTGACGTGAGCTTTACCACCAGTCAGCTTCCAAACGAGCCACGTATCGATGGTCCCAAAGAGTAATTCGCCGCGTTCGGCCCGGGCTTGGGCCCCGTCCACGTGATCTAAAATCCAGCGAATCTTCGTGGCCGAAAAATAGGCGTCGGTCACTAAGCCGGTGTGATTATGAATGAGTTCGCCGGCGCCATCCGCAATTAGTTGGTCCGCAATCGGGGCGGTTTGGCGGGACTGCCAGACGATGGCGTTATAAATCGGGAGACCGGTGGCTTGGTCCCAAACGACGGTTGTTTCGCGTTGATTAGTAATCCCAATGGCTTTAATCTGACTGGGCCGAATGCCAGATTCAATTAAGACATTGGCAATCGTTGAAGAGACGGCGTTCCAAATCTCGTTGGCGTTATGTTCGACCCACCCCGGTTGGGGAAAGTATTGCGGAAATTCCCGTTGCGAGTCCGCAATCTTTTCACCGGCATGATTAAAAATAATCGCCCGGGTGCTGGTGGTGCCTTCATCAATCGCCATAATGTATTCTGCAGGCATACTAGTTTCCTTCTCTGTTATTTATTTTCGGGTTGTAATCGTTAACATCATTTCTGATAGTAGCATGCTTTGGCCGTTTTGTGAATTTGTATAAAATTCTTAATAACTGATAAACCAATCGCCACCTAAAGCGGTTTTAATTTTTGAAAGGGCTTTAAAAATATATACCAATTAAAGCTTATGGAAAGGGTTATCATTTTTGATTTATATGTATCACTAACAAATTGCTGTTTGTAACGATATTAAATTAAGTTACAGTAAAGTTTGCAATGTAGACCAATCTGAATATAATTAGGATTTAAATTATAAAATCAATGAATCGGAGGTCGTTTACATGCAAAAAACACGGTTCTTTTTAAAAGGCTCGGCGGCCGAAATTAAATGGTTAAATCGGCAAGCGCAACGTGGTCACAAGTTAAGTGGTATTAACGGGAATCATTATCAATTTGTTGAAGATGCCCAGGCGTCACCAGTGATGGCTGAGTATATGGTAGATTGTAAAATTAATCCGAACGCTGTTCGGACAAAAAAGATCAGC
>NZ_AYGX02000099.1 GCF_000498955.2 Lactiplantibacillus fabifermentans DSM 21115
AGGTTATGCTGAACAATTTGTCCAAAAATTCGGATTAAATTTGCAATCTACCTAACGACTTTAAAGAATCAGCCAGTTGGGGGCTATAAAGTCTCGTTAACGAGTGCGGAAACACAGCAGATGTTTGATGCGCATACACCGTTGTATGGCGCGCAAGTTACCGACCACTTCTTGGCGGCACCCGCTACGGTACGCCTAAATCAATTAATGGCACCACTCGTGGAAGTTGAACTCGTTTTTCGGGCGAAGGAAGCGTTGCAAGTGACCGACTCACTGACCGATTTGTGGCATAAGACTACGGTGGCACCGGGGCTGGAATTACCAGATTCACGGTTCGCGGACTGGTTCCCAGATTTACCAAAGAACCTCGTCGTGGCCGATGCGGCCGTCGGTGGTTTAGTCGTCTACGGGACTGAACGCGATACGGATAAATGTTTTGATTCAGTGGACGCCGTGGCGACCGTTAAATGTGAATTAACTCATGATGGGGCTAGTTTGAAGCAGGGGGTTGCGAGTGAAGTATTAGGCAATCCACTGAAGTCGTTGCAATGGCTAGTGGGCAAGCTAGCAGCGCAAGGTAAGACGTTAACGGCTGGACAACGCGTTTCGTCCGGGACCTTCGTTTTACCACCAAAATTAACGGCGGGACACTGGCAAGCGACTTTTGATCAACAACTCGGGGACGTACAATTGAACGTCACTAACGATTAATTTAATAATAAACGCTAGCTGTAAAGACTAGTGGTGATGATGGACGCTGTGTTGCTTTTTAGACATGGCGTCTTTTTTGATAGCGAAATGGTTAGAAAAATAACGGTTAATCGATGTCATTAGGCAGAAATGGATACAAAAACCCGCTGACCCATAATCGTAGTGAGTCAGCGGGTTAATTGATTAAACTAAATTGTTTCACGTGAAACAAACTTACTTATTAATACGGTGATAGTTTTCATCGAAGTACTTACCAGCGCGGATGTCTGAAGGTAAACCTTCGTAGGGGGCTTCGCTAATGACATCTTCATTGTTTTGACCAGCGTCGCCCATATAAGTAATGTTGGCGAATTCTGGGACGACTAATTTTGGATAAGTGGCGTATTTTTCGCGAGATTCTTCCATTAAGTCGATGTGGTCATTTTGGAAGGTTACCGTAATTTCAGGATGTTCTTGGACCCATTTCGGGAAGAAAATCGTCCCGTTTAATTTCTTTTCGTTGGGTACGAAATCTAATGCCACGTCGGTCCCAGTTGGTTCCGTCCAAGCCACTTTATAAATACCGGGCGTTAACATGACAATGTTAGCTTCTTGGTCTTTGACCCAGCGACCGGCGACCATGCCGCCATGGATACGGTAATCAACGGTGTGATCATTCTTAGCGTACCATTCATATTCCCAGCCGTTATCGTACGTGTAAATGAAATGTGTGCCTAAAAAGTCATCTAAAGTTTCAAAAGTTTTGTTCATTTTTAAAAGCCTTCTTTGAATTAAGATTAGGTAATTTAAAACGTGTTATTAATTACATGTTTTAAACAACAAGGTTAGTGTATACTGAACTTAATCATTCGTCAAGGAGGAAATTCTCATGGCGCAAAAAAACAAGCTCCAGTTTATTATTTTAGGGCTCTTAAATCAGCAGCCGCTAACCGGCTACGACTTGACAAAAGCGTTCGATTCTGAAATCGGTGAATTTTGGCAAGCCCAACACAGCCAAATTTATCCGCAATTAAAACGGTTAGAGAGCCAAGGCTACATTACCCACGAAATTACCATCAGTGGAGAAAAACTCGAAAAAAAGTTATATCATATCACCCCCACGGGCCAAGCGTTAGTCCGCGACTGGATCACGACCGGGACGCCGGAATTAACGGCCTCAAAAGATGAATTCATTTTAAAACTGTACTTTGTTCAAACGAACCAAGATCCCCGATTACCGGAGATGTTGACGGAACAGTTACAGTTGCATACTGAAAAATTAGCACATTTAAAGATGCGGCTAAAAACCGTTTTTCCGACGGTTACCGCGCAAAAAGTGCACTATGGCCACTACTTGATCTTGCAACATGCCCTGGGACGCGAGCAATATTATGTTGAATGGTTGCAACAAACGCTGGCCGCCTTGCCAACGGTGTAATCTCGACAGCGCTTACTAGTGGAAACTGTTATAATGGGCTTGCATGGACCGAATTTAAAATAATTAAGGAGGCACTTGTGTATGCCAAGCAGTAAAATGAATGATCCGTTAGTTTATCGGCGGGTGTTGTTGACCGTTGATGAAGATGATAATACGTCTTCGGAACGGGCCTTCCGTTATGCCACCACGTTAGCGCGGGATTATGATGTCACGCTGGGGATTGTGTCGGTCATGGAAAATGATGATATTAATATCTTCGATTCTTTGACACCGTCCAAAATCCAAGAGAAACGTGACCATGTTAAACAAGTGGTTCAAGATTATGTTAAGCTGGCCGAACAATTAGGGCTAAAAAAAGTCGAAGCGCTCGTCTATGAAGGCGGCGATGTCGACGACGTTATTTTGGAAAAAGTTATTCCAGAATTTGAACCCGATTTATTAGTAACGGGGGCGGATACCGAATTTGCCCATTCAAAAATCAGTGGTGCCATTGGTCCACGGTTGGCGAAAAAAGCGCCCGTATCCGTGATTGTGGTCCGTTAATTTAGTTGAATATAATTTTTTGAAAGCGCGGCTATTTTGAAGATAGTGGCGCTTTTAAAATAGTTTTCAAAATCAGTATCCGCTTTTGGAATTATCCTGTCAGGATGATAGCAATGGGCGGGTGACTAGCATAAAGTTGGCGAACGGTATTGAAACACAATAAAATTAGATTGGAAACGAGTCGTCGTAAATCAGCAGTTATGTTGATTGGCGACGGCTTTTTAGTACGGGGCTAATTTTTTAAGAAAACTTGTTAACTGATGAACATACTTGTAACTGTAATCAGGCCCCACAACAAAGGATTTCTTAAACAACTGATGCTATTAGTTTTTACACAACTTTTAATTATTTTAAATTTATTATTGCATTTAAAAAATCGATGTGTATAATAAAGTTTGTAAATTAATTCACAAGAGAAATGAACGGAGGAAACAAACTATGATGAAAAACCAACCAGCCCAAACGACTACCGAAACCAATGAAGTTGATTCATTAGTAACCCGTTCCAAAAAAGCTTTAGCAGAATTGAAAACGTATTCACAAGCTCAAATCGATGATTTATGTGAAAAAATTGCGGTAGCTGCTTTGGATAACCATATGAAGTTAGCCAAGATGGCCGTTGCTGAAACGAAGCGTGGTGTGGTGGAAGATAAAGCCATCAAGAACATCTACGCTAGCGAATATATTTGGAATAGCATTCGCCACGATAAGACCGTGGGGATTTTAAAAGATGATGATGAAAAACAATTAATGGAAATTGCCGAACCAGTCGGGATCGTTGCTGGGGTTACCCCAGTTACGAACCCAACTTCAACGGTCGTCTTCAAGACGTTGATCTCCTTAAAGGGCCGGAACACGATTATCTTCGGTTTCCATCCACAAGCGCAAGAATGTTGTGCGGAAACGGCGCGCGTGATTCAAACAGCCATCGCCGCGGCGGGTGGCCCTGCCGACGCCGTGCTCTATATTGAACACCCCAGTATCGACGCCACTAACGACTTAATGCATCATGACGATGTCGCAACAATCTTAGCTACTGGTGGTCCTAGCATGGTTACGGCCGCTTATTCATCAGGGAAACCAGCCTTAGGTGTTGGCCCTGGTAATGGCCCAACTTACATCGAAAAGACCGCTGATATCAAGCAAGCCGTTAACGACATTGTATTGTCGAAGACGTTTGATAATGGGATGGTTTGTGCGACTGAAAACAGTGCCATCGTAGATAAAGAAATCTATGCGGACGTTAAAGCGGAACTCAAGCGCTTAGGCTGCTACTTCGTTAAAGCCAAGGACGTCGATGCTTTAACTGAAGCCGTTATTGATCCTAACCGGCACACCGTTCGGGGGCCCGTTGCTGGGAAGTCCGCTTATGATATTGCCCAAATGGCCGGCTTAAAAGATGTCGACAAGAATGCGCGTGTCTTAATTGCCGAAATCAATGGTGTTGGCTTGAAGTTCCCACTTTCAGGCGAAAAATTATCACCAGTTTTGACGATGTACAAGTCAACTTCGCATGAAGATGCCTTCAAGATTGCTGACGAATTACTGCATTATGGTGGTTTAGGCCATACTGCCGGGATTCATACTAAAGATGACGAACTCGTTAAAGAATTCGGGCTGCAAATGCCAGCTTGCCGGATCTTAGTTAACACGCCATCATCCGTTGGTGGGATTGGGAATATCTACAACAATATGACCCCATCATTGACTTTAGGGACCGGCTCATACGGTGGTAACTCCATTTCACATAACGTTACAGATACGGATCTGATTAATATCAAAACAGTGGCAAAACGGCGTAATAATATGCAATGGGTAAAGATGCCTCCCAAAGTCTACTTCGAACGCAACTCCGTTCGATATTTAGAGAGCATGGCGGGCATTAAGAAAGTCTTCTTAGTATGTGACCCTGGGATGGTCGAATTCGGTTATGCCGATCGGGTTACCGCGGTCTTGAACCAACGTAAGGAACCGGTTGATATCGACATCTTCTCCGAAGTTGAACCAAACCCTTCAACGGATACGGTTTACAAAGGGGTTGCCCGGATGAAGGCCTTCCAACCAGACACTATTATCGCTTTAGGTGGTGGGTCCGCGATGGATGCGGCCAAAGGGATGTGGCTCTTCTATGAACATCCCGAAGCTTCCTTCTTAGGCGCTAAGCAGAAGTTCTTAGACATCCGGAAACGGACTTACAAAGTACCCGTTGCGAATAAAGTAACGTATATCGGGATTCCAACCACGTCAGGGACGGGTTCAGAAGTAACGCCATATGCCGTTATTACCGACTCCAAGACCCACGTTAAGTACCCGGTAACCGACTATGCCATGCAACCAGACATTGCCATCGTCGACCCACAATTCGTGGAAACCGTACCAAAACGGACGACTGCTTGGACCGGTTTGGATGTCATCACCCATGCGACCGAAGCTTACGTCTCAGTTATGGCGTCTGACTTTACTCGGGGCTGGTCAATTCAGGCCTTGCAACTAGCCTTCAAGTACTTGAAAGCATCGTATGACGGCGACAAGTATGCGCGTGAAAAGATGCACAATGCATCGACCTTAGCAGGGATGGCCTTTGCCAATGCCTTCTTAGGAATCAACCACTCCATCGCGCATAAACTTGGTGGGGAATTTAACCTCCCTCACGGCTTGGCGATTGCCATCACGTACCCACAAGTGGTTCGTTACAACGCTGAAATTCCAACGAAGTTAGCAATGTGGCCAAAATATAACCACAATACTGCGCTGGAAGACTACGCCAATATTGCCCGGGCCTTAGGCTTACCTGGTAAGACGGATGAAGAATTGAAAGAAAGCTTAGTCAAAGCCTTCATCGATTTGGCCCACTCCATGGATGTCACCTTGTCATTGAAAGCCAACCGCGTTGAAAAGAAGCACTTCGACGAAGCCGTTGATC
Source organism: Lactiplantibacillus fabifermentans DSM 21115 (assembly GCF_000498955.2). Taxonomy (GTDB): domain Bacteria; phylum Bacillota; class Bacilli; order Lactobacillales; family Lactobacillaceae; genus Lactiplantibacillus; species Lactiplantibacillus fabifermentans. The sequence continues at coordinate 5,595 of NZ_AYGX02000099.1, forward strand.
GGATTGCCGAATTAGCTTACGAAGACCAATGCACGACCGCTAATCCACGCGAACCATTGATTAGCGAATTGAAAGCCATTGTCGAACGCGAATGGGATGGCCAAGGTACCGAAAAATAGCGTTTAATCATAGTCCCAACTCTTGTGAATTCGGATTGTGACTGAATGGTCAAAAATCACTGTTACTAGCTTTGTTTGGGTGAGCTGGTAGCAGTGTTTTTGTGTGGAATGACTTGGTCAGCAATACTTTCAATGATTAATAAATTTATCTAATCAAATGAAAATTATTTCACTATTGATATTACTAATGGTAATTTAACCAATAACCGCTGAAAGCGTTTACTGATAGTGGCTTATTCTTTAACATCATAGTTGTAAATAAATCAAGGGGGCGTAAACATGTCAAAAAAAGTAATAGCTGTTACCGCGTGTGCAGCCGGGATTGCCCATACTTATATGGCGGCCGAAGGAATTGAGAATGCCGCAAAAGAAATGGGTTACGACGTCAAGGTTGAAACTAATGGTGCGATTGGCGCTGAAAATGTTTTGACTGAAGCAGATATCGAATCGGCGGATTTAGTTATTATTGCAGCAGATATTAAGATTGATCCGATTCGTTTTACTGGTAAACGGTTGTATGTCACGGATTCAAACGCAGCTATCAATGATGGCAAGGCTTTGATTGAAACGGCCGAAAAAGAAGCGGAAGTTTTTGGTAAAAAAGGAAGTAAAGTTGGGAAGATTCAAATTGGGAATAATAAAGAAAAGGTAGATTGTAAAATTAATCCGAACGCTGTTCGGACAAAAAAGATCAGCTTC
>NZ_AYGX02000100.1:0-30928 GCF_000498955.2 Lactiplantibacillus fabifermentans DSM 21115
GAAGCTGATCTTTTTTGTCCGAACAGCGTTCGGATTAATTTTACAATCTACCGTTAAACAACACAAAGGCCGCAACGTCTTGACAGTCCGTTACCGACCAAGTTTCGTGACGCGCCTCGGAACCCATCAAGCCGTGTTTGCTTGGATGATTGCCGGATTAAGTCTGTTATTTATGGCGTTTAATTTGCAAGACAATGCTGCCGTTCAAAGCTGGTGGCAGCAGTTGGTCACTAAATGGCGGGCCCAGCTTATTAAATAGTACCGATAACTATTTCAAAGCCATCCTTAAGCCCCCACCTTGGGGGGTTAAGGATGGCTTTTTGTAAATTCAAAAGTAATAGCGAGTGTTGGCGCTTTGAACTCATCCTACAACCGATTTGTTTACGAAAACATGTGAATCCCAATAATTAGGACAATTGCAGTACTCACTATCACCGGTATCAAATACTTATTTAATATTTTGAAATCTTTTTCTGTCGGCAATCAAAAGCCGGAAAATATTGATTACCACCGATATCACAACTGACTAACCACTTTTGGTGACTTTTGACGTTGCCAGTGGCACAACCATGCCAAATTAATCAAACTCACTAATAACCATATCCCACCAGCAATTATCAGTGGTACGCCGATCGTAATCGCCCTAGCAAAACGCAAACGCGCTTGCCCACTTAAGTCGACTAAGGTGTATAAAAAGCCATCAATCACCAATGCTTGGATCAAAAAGACTAGGCCATATGCGCCGCTTTCGGCTAACCGTTCGCGCCATAACTCGACTGGGGTCAGCCCCGCAATCTTTAGCTGCTGCAAATTGACCATTTGATGATGGCTTTCCAGCGTCGTCAAGCCCCCACAATTCACAATAACGACTAAGGCCGGCGCCCCGATATACATGAGTAGCGTTACAATAACATTTTGACCATCAACCGTGCCGCTATCAAACCCATACAATGCAAGCAAAATTCCGGTCAACAACGTTTGCAACACTAATAATGGTCGCACAACGCTGCTCAGTTGTTCGCTACGTTGGCGCAACTGACAAGCGGCGAGCTTCAACATCAGCGGGTGGTCGCTTAATCTAATCGCCGTCAAAATGCCATTACTACCAAGCGGTCCAATCCCAATGACTAACAAAAGCCACCAAGCCATGGCCATCAACAAGCCATTACCAGTCGTTTGCCTAATTTGAACGATGGTTTGCCCCAGGCCCCATATCGCTACAACACATACGCCACCACCAAATACTAGCCGCAACCAGCGACTAATTTTGGCCGCCTTCGCCTGATAAAGGATTCGCCAAGTATGGGCAAAACCAGCGATGACGCTCAATAACGTCACGCCGCCAACTGTCAATAAGGCCCCAGAAAGCGTTGGCAATAGTGGGACACTTGGCAGCCACACTGTTCCAATCCACCCTTGTAGCTGAGTATACGCATAACTAATCGTACTAATTGCTAATAACCACCCCAGCAGACTGCTGAAAAAACCGGTCAGTCCTAGCTGAACAGCCACTAGACTCGCAATTTGACGTGGATTAGCCCCTTGAATGGCCCATAACCGATATTCAGCTTGTAATTCATTTAAAACTGCTCGAATGATACCCGTCAAAACTAAAAATAATGTCACCCCACCTAACACTAACGGTATCAAAAATAATGGTCGCGGATCATGGCCGGCAGCAACCAGCGTCGGCAAAGCGGCCCGCAAGGCCAATAAGCCAGTTAAACACGTCCCTACCATCCAGCCAGCAACTAGTAAACTACCACTGGTTAAGGCCCACCATGACCAGGCATGCTTGAACTGTAACCATCCTAATTTAAGCATTAGTCAGCACCGCTTTCTCGTGCAAGGCTGCCAACAAAGTTGCTTCGTTCGGGGTCTGATATTCAGCGACTAATTGACCATCGCGTAAAACCACGGCGCGGTCGGTTTGCGCCGCTAATTCGATATCATGCGTCACCATGACAATCCCGACGCCTTGCGCTGCTAAATGTCGGAGTCGTGAAAAAATCAATTCTCGGGAAACCGAATCCAATGCGCCGGTCGGTTCATCGGCAAAGATTAGCTTGGCTTGTGTCATCAAGGCCCGGACAATGGCGACTTTTTGTTGTTCGCCCCCAGACAGTTGGGCTGGCAACTGTTTTAAATCGGCGTGAAATTGTAACGCGGCTAATTGCGCTTCAATTTTTTGTCGCTCAACGGCCTGATGGGTTAAACGTAAGGGTAACGCAATATTGTCCAGCACTGATAACGCCGGTAACAAATTATACGATTGAAAAATAAAACTAAGCTCCGTTCGGCGTAGTTGTGATTGTTGGCTCGCCGTTAAATGTGTCAATGGCTTGCCGAATAGCTCGACTTGGCCGGTCGTGACTGATTGTAACCCCGACAAGCATTGCAACAACGTTGTTTTCCCCGAACCCGATGGCCCAATCACACTCAAGAATTCCCCGGCTTGAGCAGTCAGATTGATATCTTGTAGCAGTGACCGACCATGGTCATCAACTTGCTTGCACACATGCTGGGCAGCTAAAATAACCGTCATTTTGCATCCTCCTCACGCTGGACGGGCGGCACAACTTCATAAACAATCGCATTCAAGTTATAGCGATAATAGGCTCGCAATATCCGGCCCGCGTACCGAACGAGTTGTCGAATTAGCGGCAAGGCCCCTAGTGCGATGCCCAGCATGACGAAACTTGCGACGACCCGACTAGCCGTTAACGGTTGTATCCCTTGGACATGCTGCCAAAAAACCGCAATCGGAGCAATTAGCCCCGCGATGGTCATCCCAATTAGCGTGAGCTGCAATGGGACCAACACTAAAAATGCCAAGACAAACAGTGTGACATTAACGACCATACTACCAATAAAAGCCAACGCGTTAAACTTGCGCGCAACCATCCGATTTTCCCCGAAAAAGAACGCCGCGTCACAGTCAAATAAGGTTGCCAAATCTTGAATGGCTTTAACTGGCGGCACATGCTTGTCACTTTCCCAGCGCGCAACCGTTTGTTGGGTGACGTACAACCGTTCCGCCACTTGTCCTTGCGTGAGCGCTAATCTTTCCCGTTGTTGTTTAATCCGTTTCCCGATTGAATCTATCATGCCAATTTCCTCCTTTTGCAACAACTCAAGTACACCATAACGGGACTATTTTAACTAACAATTTATTTGATAGGTATTGATACACCGGCTTTTCATCACAAAATAATTTTTAAATTAGCCTAGCAATATCAGAAAAAACGTGCTGACTTTATTCCAAGTTCAACACGTTTTTATCTAATGAATTTTTAATCGTCGCCACTACTCTGCCAATATCCGGTCAATCGCCTGGGCAACTCCGTCAGCGTCGTTATCACCCGTCAGCCAGTCCGCAGCTTGTTGATTGGCCGGCACGGCGTTGTGCATCGCAATCGCTTGATCAACCACTTTGAACATGCTGATATCATTTAAGCCGTCGCCAATCGCGATACTTTCGTCACAATCCCCGTGCAGCAAATAATTTTTAACCGCTAAGCCTTTATTCACCCCAACGGCCGTAATCTCCGTATTACGCGGTGACGATTGGGTCACTTCAAAGTTATCGCCACACATTTGCCGCAATGTCGCTAACTTTTCTGGCTGTTCTGAGAAGATTTCAAATTTCAGTAACGCATCGTCATCAGCGAGCTGAAACGCTTGGGACAAAGGTTGCAACTTCTGATAAAACTGATGAAAATAAAACTGCATCTTTTTAAGCCGTGGTGCCCCACTAGCAGTACTAGCCCCTGCCAGGCGATCTAAATTAGTCATCATATCCGGATATTGCCGAACAAAACTACCGTGACGTGTATAAATCAAATAGATAAAATGGGCCTGCTCACATTGGTCCTGAATCGCTTGAATGGTGGCTAAATTTTGCTGCAAGGGTAGCGTACTAACGACGCGCCCATTTTCCGTCATCGTTAACGCGCCATTTAAGCCAATAATCGGTAATGACAATTCAACTGCCGCCAACAATTGCTGCACATCGGTCACATAGCGCCCCGACGCAATGACAAATTGATTGCCGGCTTGTTGCCAACGTTTAATGGCCGCGACGTTTCCCACCGAGATGTGCTTATCGCGATTCAACAAGGTCCCATCTAAATCTGCAAAAAAGACTTTCATGCTGTTGACCCCTCCAAATGATGATTTCCGTCACTCATGAATCCCCTTACAATACTATTGTACTGCAAAAGTTCCCATTGCTTCATCAATTTTCAATTAATTAAAAAGTAGCGTTAACTTCAATTATCACCGTCAAAGTTAACGCTACGCTTTTAAGCACTCATATCATGCTAAAACTGCTTCATTGCTGGGATTTAATCATTAATGGAAATAAGCGTTCAGTGCTTACCCGACTATGATTCTTCAACATCATCACTTTGCGACCAATCGCCATTCAAAGTCGACAACGTCGCGGCCGTCAAATATGAAATCGGTTCGCCCATCTGATAATGTTGCCAAGCTGGTTCTTGATGCGTCAGGTCCGTCAATGACGCATCGTGCGTCGTTGAAAACCGGGCAACCGTATCAGCCATCACGGCAAGTTCTTGAGCCGTCAGTAGCTGTTCATCAACGGGCACCAACGCCTTAAAGCCGGTCCATTCATCTTCATGAGTGGCCATCTCAATCGTTTCAATGCAGTGGGCACTTTCCAACGCCCCATATAACAATTGATAGCTTTCGGGCGCTGGGCCATGCGGTAATCGTAAATAAGCAGTACCAGTAATCGAAACCGTATTTTCCGCAAAATATTTGAAATCGGTATAAAACAATAATTTATTGAGTTTAGAGGTTGTGATTAGTGGCATGGCCGTGACAAAGTACAAGACTAATTGCGTGAATTTTTCAAAATCAAACTGGCCATAACCGGCAAATTCAGTGCCATTCGTTTTAACGAAGCGGCTGTTAATGCCTCTTTGAATCCAAGTTTGCGCTTCGGCCGCGTCTAGCTGAGACATGTGCACTTGAAAAGCCTGCTTTCCGCGGTCAGTCATCATTTTTATCGCCGTCGCCAACATTGATTGCGCAATCGTTGGCCGTTGTTCAAGGGTCGTTAATAATTGACTGTTGGCCGTCGATGGCAATGCCCCGGTTTCATATGTTGCTACCGTCGTCGCAGACCAACCAAGTAACGCGGCAAAGTCTCGTTGGCTTAAGCCATAAATGTGCCGTAGCTGTTTGATACGCGGTGGCGTAATCATATTGTGCAGCGTACGGTACTTATCAAAAGCCAAATTGATCGCAACGTTATCTAAATCTTCATCAAATACTTGCTCACCCGTGTCACAATTAAAGCGGGCTTTAGCACTAACTTTGATTGCTTCATCACGAATCTCATAAGTTTCCTCAATTGTTTGAATTGTTGTTTTCATTATGAGCACCTTTCATTCTAATAAATTGTTTTATGGAAGGAAATTACCTTCGCATGCCCTGCTACCAACTTTAGTTTTATGTAAAAATACGTTCCAGAATCAGCATCTTTATGAAATACCCACAGAAGTTCTGTGCGCCGATTACGATCAATTGTTGGACCAGAAAAATACTCATCTGGAGTTAATTGCAGCAGCAAAATTTTTATTTGGGTAATATTTAGTTCGAGGCTGCTAGCATATATCGCTCGACGCTGTAAAATTTCCCAATTTCCTTGGCTAACAGCTTTTTTAAATGCTAACAAAAAACGGCGAATCATCTCATTGTTCGTCCTCATCGCACCTAACCCCCACATTTAAGTTGGACTTCATGATAGCATTGCTACAATTTTGTAGCAAACTATTTAACTCACACAATTAAGCATTGCACAATTGTTTCCACATCACTCTCACAACTCACTTCTAAACATTTAAGCTTCAGCAACGAAAAAAGGCTCAATCCGAATAACCGATTGAGCCAATGCCGCTTCATACTTATTTAATTGAGAGCCTAAATTGAACGTCGCCGGAAAACTAGCAACGCCAAATACAAGAACAATACGAGATACACTACATAGCCACAGCTAATCGCACCCAGCGATAAGTGCGTGACTTGTGAGTAGGCATGCTCTGATAGCTGACTGCCTAGATTCATCATATTAATCGGATTCCATTTCAACCAGTCATACTTGTCAATCGCCATAAAAAATAACTGATTGAAAATATTAATAACGAAATAACCGATAATTCCGATGACGATCGCCGGCGTTGAACTGGAAAACAAGGTTCCCATCAACAACACAATACTCAATAAAAACCACAACGTTATAAATTTATTAATATCGGTGAAGACCCAACTATGCCAAAGAGTTTCACCCGTTTTACTGAGCATTGAAAAGCGAACCCGGTGGGCCAAAAAGAGGGCCTTTAAAATTAAAGTCACGATATTACTATATAAAAACAAGCCGACTGAATAAATGAATAACATCAGCCATTTGCTAATTAACACTTGGTTGGCCGAATATTGGCGATAGCGTAGTGCGCGCATTGTGCCAAACTGTAGCTCGCTAGATGTTAGCGTACTGGCTTTGGCAATGAGATAGATTGTCATCGTAATAAACCCTAAAAAGTTATCCAATACGGCCGTGGTTGGCGGCAACATTCCCGGATACTTAACCGAATACCCCAACGCGCCAATTTGAATTAGTGGTAGCACGATTAACAAATTGCGCGTGCTCGGTTGATGAATCAATTTATAAAACTCTTGCTTAATTAGTGTCAACATACCCCAGCCCCCTTTAATGTTCCGCCGACAACACGGCCAATAATGATGCTTCTAAATCTCCCGTTGGTCGTGAAATATCCAAAATCTGGCAATCGGCCGCTAATAATTGGGCTAGCGCGGCATTCAACGGCACATCCGTTTTAGCTAGTTTAAGTTGCGGACCAGCCAGAACGGGAAATTTTCCCGCCGTTAATACCGCGCGGGCCGCGGCATCGTCAGTCGTTTTGATGACGTAATAGGGCTGCGCTTGTGCTAACAAGTTAGCCATCGTCGTCGCTTTAATCACACGACCATGGTCAATAATCACCACTTCATCGGCGACCTTTTGTAACTCCACCAACAAATGACTCGAAATCAAGAACGAGACACCACGCGCCTTAGCTGCAAGAATCAAGTCCCGCAAATGTTTCGTGGCCCGTGGATCTAAGCCATTGAGGGGCTCATCTAAAACAATCAAGTCCGGTTCATTAAAAAAGGCTAACGCCACGCCTAATTTTTGTTTCATTCCCAGTGAGAATTTCTTAGTTTTTGTATCCGCATACGACGTCATTTGAAACTGTTCGATGATGGTCTGCACTTTGGCCGCCTTGCTAGCGGTCGACGGCCCAGTCGCATAAAGTTGCAGTTGTTGCCGCGCAGTTAAATACGGGTACAGCCCGGGATACTCAATTAACGCCCCCACATGAGCCAGCGTACGATGCTGGGCCGTCGTGATTGGCCCACCGTCAATTTGAATGTTGCCGGTAAAGGCGGTGATTCCTAACATCGCCTTCATAATGGTCGTCTTACCAGCACCATTCGCCCCAATCAGGCCGACAATTTTCCCTTGTGGAATTTCAAAATTAATGTCAGTCAATATCTGATGTTGACCAATCGTTTTGCTCAGTTGCGCAATACTTGCGATAGCGGTCGCCATGCTGCATTCCCCCTCAGTAACTTATCCCTACTAATCCAGTATATCATCAAACGATAAGTTCCAGCTAAAACAAATGGGCCGTGACGCACACCCAAGAATTTCTACACATAAATTTTTTGGTTGCTACGAATTTTTATTCCGATTACGCCAATTAATATTGTGAAGAAAACAAAAAATGTCACTACCGTCAAAAAGTTGTTCTCATCAGTCAACCGCCGATTTTCTATGTTTGTCAATCAACGCAACAATTGACCATTAATATAAATCGATTAAATAACGCCCAACCAAATTTGCGGTAATCCATTGTTTTAACAAGTTATTTGCAGTATTCTAACAGCACACATCCCATCATTTTCTGTTATGTACATTAATCAACGGAGGACCTGCAAATGGAAAATACCCCAGCGGCACTTACGGTTCAACATCTCAATAAGTTCTACGGTCATCACCAAACCTTGTTCGATGTGAATTTTCAATGCCAGCCCGGTCATATTATTGGTCTGGTTGGCGCTAACGGCGCCGGCAAAACGACGATTATGCGCTCAATTTTAAGTTTGGCTCGTCATCAAGGCCAAATCTCGATTGGTCCAGACCCAGTCGCCTTCAACCACCATGCCGCCTTGAATCGCGTGGGCGCCCTAATTGAATCACCAGGACTCTATCCTTATTTGACCGGTCGGGAACATTTAAAGCTATTCGTTAAAGATGACGCGCAGGCAACGACCAGCATTGCGACCCTCATCAACCAGTTGCACATGGAGAATTTTATCGATGAACGGGCCCAAAAATATTCATTAGGCATGAAACAAAAATTGGGCATCGCCATCGCCTTTTTGAACCAGCCCCAATTAATCATTTTAGATGAACCGTTGAATGGGCTGGACCCCCAAGCCACACACGATCTACGGGCGTTAATCTTAAAACAAAGTGCGGCCGGGACCACTTTCTTAATTTCCAGTCATATTTTAGGTGAACTCCAACGACTCGCCGATGATTTAATCGTCATTGACCACGGTAGCGTCGTTAAAGAAACCACCATGGCCGAACTCCTCGCACAAAGCCAACATCGCGTGCAATTGACTACCAACGACGATGACCTGGCCGTGACGATTTTACAGGCTGCTAACTATCATGTCAGCATGGGCGATGGTCTGCTAGTCGACATTACCGACCAGCAATCCGTTGAAAAGATCATGCAATTATTGGGCGACCAGCAACTCCTCATTCAAGATATTCGACACCTCGATGATGATTTAGAAGCATCCATCCTCAAAATAATCGCGCAACCGGAGGCCCAACATGCTTAGATTATATAAACAAGAAGTTTTCAAATTGCTCAAAAAGCGGAGCACGCTGATCTTAGTTGTTTTATTAGTCATGCAAAACATTGTCTTCGCCATCTTCGCCGATGTCGATAGCACCCACTTCATTCCGAAGCGTCTTTTTATTGCCAATTTTTCAACTTCGTCCTATTTGACCTTGGTCATGATTGCGGCCGCCGCGGCCATTATCACCTCGGAATTTGAATACGATACGTTAAAAAATCTGGTCCCCCACGCCACTTCCCGCCAAGCCATTATTATCAGCAAATGGCTCGCCATCCTCACTTATTCATTAGGTCTGTATTTACTGATTTCGCTCTTATCGCTGCTCAATAAATTTCTCTTTTTCAATCAAACCTTCGCGTTAACTGATAAAATTGCTGGTATGAAAATACCGATTTGGCAACAATGGTTAATTACCATTGCCGGGGGCTATGTGAACTTGTGGCTAATTTTGAGCCTCGTCTTTTTAATTGCTGCAGCCTTAAAAAAGAGTAGTACCGCTATTTCACTAGGGATTGTCGGCTATTTCTCGCTGACTATCATCGGCACCTTAATGTTTCAACTAATAAAAAAATGGGAATTTTTGAAATGGAATCCGCTGAACTTCCTGAACTATCCTTCTCAACTCATCTTTCCGCAAATAGTCGGCAAAATGACGCGGTTATCGACCACTCAACTACTCTGGGGAAATCTCGTCTATATCATGATTTTTCTCGGTATCGGACTCTACTTCTTCTCACGTAAAGAAGCCTAATCAGGCTGAAAATTGCGGGGGTTACGTGCCTTAATTTTCGTACCAACTTTGCTTGACGTGATTAGCGATTCGCTCAATAATAAAGGTATAAATACCCTACTTTTTTGGGGATTCGTCATCAATTCAATCAGAGAAGGTGTTTCGATGCAAGCATTAAATAATGTCCGTTTCGGCGCTATTGGGATGTGTGCTTTAGCGGTAATTTGCACGTTGATTAATTGGGCACAACTACTAACCTGCAATCCGATTGCCTTCACCCGGGCCGGTCTGAGCGCAGTCGTCATTGTTTTATTAGTCACCAGTGAAGTCTTACTCAACAAGCACACAGAAATCAGCGCGGAACAACGGCACCTGATTAACAAGACTAATGCCATCGTCTTGTTGCTCTCATTATTTACGATTTAACATTAGTTAATACCGCCACGGCAAGCTTTAGCCGTGACGGTATTTTTTTAGCCACTAATATCAGAATTCTAATTATTTTTTCCAGCTGCGACCGCCTATACTTCTAATCATTCCAAGAGGAGGTCTCAAAATGCAAGCAATCATCCAACAAAACTATCACGGTACCGCCGGCTTACAGCTCACCAATGTTCCAACCACGCCCCCGGGGCCAATCAGTCTCAATGTCAAAACCGCTTATACCCCAGTTTTACCATGGGATTGGCGCAGTGGTTTAGGTGAACTGCAAAGTCTAAATAACCAGCGTCCACCTTACGTCATTAGCTATGGCTTTACGGGAGTCGTGACTGCCGTCGGACCATTACGGTCAACAAATTGGTTAAACCAACGTGTCTTAGGGGTGAACCCCCGTGGGAGTGCCCGCGAGATTAACCAAGTCCCTCGCCTACCGTATTTATTTAAAGTCCCGGACCCAGTCTCACTGGCAGCTGCCACGACTTTGATTGGCGGGGCTGATGCGGCCATGGCTGTCATGCGAGCCGCTAAACTCCCCGACCACGCTACCGTCTTAGTCACCGGGGCCACGGGGGGCGTCGGGACGGCCTTAATTCAATTACTCAAGCAACAACAACTGACTGTCATTGCGGTCACGAGTGCCGCCAATCAAGCTTGGATTCACGATCTCGGAAGTGATTATGAACTCGATTACCAAGCGGACTTGACAGCCCAATTGGCGCAAGTCCCGACTCCCAGCCATCTACTCGACGCGGTCGGTCAACCCGCCTTGCTAACCACCTTGACTCAAAACTTTCCCAATATTGACATCTGGTCACTGAGCTTACCGCACTGGCAACCAACGCGCCCGACCCAACGGTTTCATTTCACTAACCGCCCCATCATGCCCAGCGGTTATCAGCAATTGCTCCAAATGTTGGCCGACGACACGTTAAAACCCATTATTCGCGAAATTGACGATTTCGCCCAAGTGGCCCAAGCACAACAAAACGCCCAACAGCACGGGGGCCGCGGACGTATTCTACTGCGTTATTCAGCTGAAAATTGATACAGTGGCGTCTTAAATAGTTGCGCTAAGGTTTGGCCCTGTTGCCGATAATGCGCGGCGGCCGCGTCATCATGCACTTGGTCGAAACAGGCCGCAAGTAATACGAGCAAGTCGCCTAACATATAGTGAGAATCATGGTCAGTCGCTACGGCAATCGCCGCTTGCAACTGGGTGATAGCTTGGTGAAATTGCTGTTGCTGCCAAGCGCATAACGCTTGCTGGTAGGCCACCGCACTTTGATTAGCCATAAAGGTGGGGGCCGCAGCAATTAAAGCCAAGGCTTGATCAAAGTAGGCTCGGCCCAACTTCAACTGGCCACTTTGCATGTAATAAAAGCCCAATGCGTTCACGATTAGTAACTTCACCGCCGCTGTCAAATGCGGATAGCTGAGTGCTAATTGTAAATCACTGACCGCATCGGCGTGGGGCTGTCCGGATTGAAAGCGCGCCACGCCGCGATAATAGTAAAAACTCGCTAAATCCGCTGATTCCGGCAACTGCGGTTCAATATGATTTAAATACGCCAACAAATCTGCGTAAGCGTGCTGGTTGCACAGCTCAATGACATTTTCCGTCACTTGTTGCGTCGTCGTAATCGCCGGATAATTCGCTAACAACGCCTGTTGCATCGGCAAGTCTAGTCGTTCGCACAACTGCGCAAATAACACCACGTTGGGCAAATAGCGCCCCGCTTCCAGAGAACTAATCAGGGACTGCGTACAAATACCATCGGCCAATTGGGCTTGCGTTAAATGGCGAGCACGCCGTTGCTGCTTGAGGACTGTCCCCAATTGTTGTGCAACTTGCATCTCATCCATGATGCCACCTCCATTTTAGAAAGGAATTCTACGATGTCATTAACCACTTTAGTTCAATTAATCTTCACCGGTCTCGTTGTCACTTGGATCATCCGCGCGATTTTCATTGTCGTGGTCCTAAGTATCGGGCTTTATTATTACCGACAACATCTGAAAAACTAAGCGACTTCGATAATAGCGTATCATATCTTACCAGCAATTCACGCTCAAAGCGGCCAGTATTGGCCGTTTTTTTATTGGCTGGCTTACCCATGGTTCGGACAGTATCCGAAGCAAGAATGAATGGTTCATTTCAAAAATTAGTGATGCTATACTGACGCCATCAAATGAGGTGATGACATGCAACTACATGAAAAATTAACCCGGATTCTAAACAGTGCGAAGCGCCTGTTTATCGTACCCGGCTATTCAGATACTAAAATGCTCGACATTGCTAAGCAATCCGACCTGGCCGTCGGGACGCTTTACAGTTTATTTGCCAGTAAAGACGACTTACTCGAATTTGTTTTCGCCGCCACTTTAGACCCGGACTACATCGACAATGTTCAAAACTTGCCACTTACTTTGCCCACGCACACCGACTTACTGACCCATACGAAGCAAGTCTATCAACTTGAAACGCAGGCGTTAAACGACCTGCTCACTAACTTTCAAGCGGATGCACGCTTTGAAGCCATGCTGACCTATTTATTTAAAAATTTTAATCGGTTCGGCGCCTACTTCATGATTTTAGAACGCAATCCCCAAATGAATCCCGAGTTGATGCAGCTGTATCGGCTATACCGTAAACAGCTATACCACGAAATCTCAACGTTTTTAGTAACCCTCGTGATGAATGGCGAAGTCCGCTATTTAGCCGCTCCCGATAACGATGCCATGATCATTATTGATGAAATTTTTTGGTGGTCGGCCCATAAAAAATACGACTCATTTGAACCCGCCGACCGCAATTATGATGCGACCACCATGCAAGCGAGCGTCATGAAACAATTAATCACCAGTTATATCTAATGATGCTTGCCGGCATCATTAACCCGAAAAAATGAATGAACGATTCATTCTAGCCATTAAGGGGGCTTTTTCATGTTCTTAACTGAATGGAAATACGTCTTACACACCCATGGGATGTTGAAAATTATTTTGGGCATCTTGCTAGTGCCAACATTTTACGCCGTCATTTTTTTAGCCTCACTCTGGGATCCTTATGGCAATATCAAAAATTTACCTATCGGAATCGTGAATGAAGATACCGCCGTCACTCGCCAACATACCCGCTATCAATTAGGCAAGCAGTTGACCCACGAACTCGTGACTAACCATCAAGCTGACTTTCATCAGCTTTCCGCTCACACCGCTGCTAAACGACTAAAAAATGGGCAACTCTATATGGCCATCACGATTCCCCATAATTTTTCAAAACGGGCCACGGTGCTTGGTACTACCGCTACGCAGGCCATTTATTTGAATTATCATACGAACGCGGGCTTTAGTTTTATCGCCATGAAAATGAATACCACCACCGCTGAAAAAGTCCAGGCTAAAATCAACCAACAATTAACGACAAGTTATCTGACCGTGATGGCCCATACGTTGCAACATACTGGTAACCAGTTAGTCGCTACCGGCCATGCTTTGAAGACGACCACGACCGGTCTTGACCAAGTAGCCAATGGCGATACTAATCTCAATGAACACCTAACTGGACTAACGACCGGCCTGCGTCAAGCACAACAGGGATTAGCCGCGCTGACGACCGGTGAACAACAATCAACCCAAGCCTTACAAATGATTCCAACGACGGATGAAACGGTCCAGCGCCGTATGGAAAGCTTAGCCGGTAATACGCAAAATAACCTGGCACAAACGACGCGTAGTTTAAATAACGCGACTCAGACTTTGCAACTACTTCAAACACAACTCCAATCAGGCCGACCTAATTTGGCAGCCGTCCAACTCACGACCCAACACTTACAGCAAAGTTTAGCACAATTACAAACCCAACACGTCGCCGCGCAAACGTTAGCCACCGCCAACCAACAAGCATTCAGCAAGTTAGTGACGACCGACAATACGGTCGCGAATGGCGTGATGCAAGCGAACCACCAAGGCGCCAGCATCCTCGGTCAGCTCAACCAAGGAATGACCAATTTGAGTACAGCCACAGGGCAATTAGCTAGTGGGAGTCAACGACTGGCCACATCGACTGATACGATTAAAACTGCCGACCAAAAAATCACCGCCGGCCTCACAACGGGTGGTCAACAGTTAGCCACAACGGGCACGACGACGGCCAAACAAATCCAGCACCTCGTGACCCCCGTTTTGCTCACTCATACGGATACGACCCACGTTCAAAATAATGGCACGGGCATGACGCCTTACTTAATGTCGGTCGCACTATTCGTTGGCTGTATCACTTTCAATATTATTTACGATATGGCGACACCACACAAGCGTCCCCGCGGGGCTTGGCACTGGTGGGCGCAAAAAATCCCGTTCCTCTTAGAATTTACTTGGTTGGCATCAACGATTATGTATGTCCTCCTGATTGCGATTGATCACCTGGCACCACTGCAACCATGGCAGACTTATGGCATGGTCGTCTTAACGATGTGGACCTTTGGCAGTATTGTCACTTACTTCAATCTGATTCTTGGCAAAACTGGCGCTTGGCTGATGTTGATCTTCATGATTGTTCAACTCGGTGGCTCGGCTGGGACGTATCCGATTGAATTATCCAATCATCTCTTTCAAGTCATCCATCCGTACTTGCCAATGAGTATCTCAATCGATGCCTTCCGCAGTACCTTGTCAATTGGGAATAGTATCCGGCCAGAAATTCTAATTTTCAGCAGTATTATTCTCATCTTTAACGGCCTCATTTGGATCAACTTCAAGTTGAAATTAAAAACCGTTCAGGACCACGCTTAAAAAAACGAGTTGCACTAGGAAAAGAGCTGAAATCATGTTCCGGAATTCACGTAGTCGCCTATTAGCATTCAGTGATGGCGTCTTTGCCGTCATTTTAACGGTGCTAGTGCTCGAGATTCGCTTACCGACCGGGCGCAATCTCTGGTCTAAAAGTTGGCAAACGTTTGGCATCGCGTTACTAACGTATGTCGCCGGCTTTTCTTTAGTTTCCACTTATTGGTACTTTCATCAACAGTTATTCAGCAAAATCAAACACGTCACCGGCAAATTAATTGTTTTAAATTTCTATTTCTTGTTTTTTATCTCTTTGATGCCCATCCTAACGCAATTAATCGCCCAGGACCCGTTTTCCAAGTTTCGTAGTTTCATGTATGGTTTGGTTTATTTAGTCTTCAATATCTATTTATGGTGGTTGTTTGGCAGCGTCAGTCACCTCCATCGCCAGCGCCACTGGTCAGCCAACGACCAGCAGCACGCGCACCACGAGATAAAAGTCGTGCGTGATACCGTGGTGGTCGGTGCAATCGCCTGTTTGAGTGCGCTGATTTGGGCACCCTTGACGCCGCTCGTATTGGCGCTGAGCCCGCTCATTCGTGACCGATTCAAGGCATCAAAATAACATTGACTCGATATAGTTAGCAAAATAGGCAGCACTGGTGAATCTTCAGACCCGCCAGTGCTGCCTATTTATAACGTTTCAATTAAACGGCAACCATAGATGCACCTATATATTTACTCGGTGACTTAATTAGTCATCCGTGGAAATCCGAAATTGCAACGACCAGCCAATACCTAGTAGTGAGCACAATGCCATTACTAACATCATGGCGCGAAAACCACTTGTAAAGGCCGCACTATTACTAGTATTGCCAAACCAGTTGAATACAATCACTGCCACAGCCGTTCCAACTGCGCCCCCCAACAAACGAAAAACATTATAAATTCCAGACGCTTGACCAATTGCCGCTGGTTTAACTGCCCCTAAGACTGCCTTTTGTAATGCCGGCCCGGCCATCGACAACCCACTGCCGGCTAGCGCTAACGGTATTATCATCAACCAATAGGCTTGATGACCATTATTAAGACTACCAATCAAGGCATACCCAAGTGCTTGCAGCGCAAGGCCCAACGTCGCAATCTTTTTTTCACCAAAACGATCTACCGCCTTACCGGCAAACGGTGCGACAAACACTAAGGTTCCCGTCCAAGGTAACAACTCTAATCCGGCCACTAAAGCATTAGCCCCGCCAACAGCTTGTAAAAATTGTGGCAGGAAAAAGACCACCCCATACATTGCCGCGTACAATAAAAAGGTTGCCATATTACCGGCTGTAAAGGTTTGAAGACGAAAATAAGACAACGGTATCATCGGCTCAGCTACTCGACTTTGCCGATATAATAACCAGCCCCCTAATGCTAAACTACCCATGCCGATAACGATTGGTTTGAGTCCTGGCAACGCCGACAACGACCAAATTATCCCGGCCAAACTCACCATCATCAGACCGGTATCAAGTAATGGCAACCGCGATGCGACCCCCGTACTTTCGGGCAAGTACCGTCGCGACAACCAGACTGCTACTAACCCAATCGGGACATTAATCCAAAAAATCCATGGCCAAGCAAGTCGGGCCACAATTAGGCCACCTAGTGACGGGCCCACAATCAAGGCTAAACCACCAATGCCACTCCAAATTCCCAGTGCCTTCCCACGACGATTAGCTGGCAAGGCATGGGTCAAAATTGCCATCGACATGGGCGTCATCACAGAAGCCCCAACGCCTTCAATAATCCGGGCACCAACTAAGGCTTGAATGTTACCGGCTAAAGCACAGCCAATCGACCCCACCGTAAAAATTAGAATTCCCCAATTGTATATTTGCCGGCGACCAAAGCGCTCCCCTAACGTAACGCCAACTAACAACACCGCCGCAATGGTAATGTTGTAGGCATTCATGGCCCATTGGAGGGTCGTCATCGAAATGTGAAAATCCGTTCTGATTGCCGTTGAAGCAGTCGTCACAATCATTGAATCCATCATTGACATAAAAAAGCCGAGTGACGTTAATATCAAAATCCAAATAGTTCGTTGTCCGTTCGTCTCCATCGCTGTATCTGCCCCCATATCGTTTTAAATAGTTCAAAAACTTTTGAACTATTTAAAACTACCATACTGGCAACTTGATGACAAGCAAACATTCAATTACGATTCACATCCACGCCAAACAAAAAAACATCCCGGATGGCATGTCTTTTTGTCGATATCAATTAAAGTTGATCATAAAAGTTAGTCAAATATCGCTCAAACGTTGCTGGTTGTAATTGTACGTATTTTTCACGGGCAATCTTTTCGGCGGTAATTAAGCCCGCCGCCTCTAACAACTTAAAGTGATATGAACCAGAAGTTTTACTAATTCCGAGAGCCTTACCGACAACCCCACACGAGACCGGTTCTTCACAATGCTTCAAATACTTTAAGACCGCCAAGCGAACCGGGTCAGCTAGCGCCTTAAAAACCTGAATCTGTTGGTCGTCTGTTACATCTATTGTCTTTTTCATAGCCCTATTTTACGAGCAAAT
Source organism: Lactiplantibacillus fabifermentans DSM 21115 (assembly GCF_000498955.2). Taxonomy (GTDB): domain Bacteria; phylum Bacillota; class Bacilli; order Lactobacillales; family Lactobacillaceae; genus Lactiplantibacillus; species Lactiplantibacillus fabifermentans. Next base: position 17,513 of record NZ_AYGX02000100.1, read on the forward strand.
TAGGGATAATTTCAAGTCTAAATCGCTTAATTGTTTTCAAGACTACCTACTTGTTAGCAAGATGGTAGCGCATTGAACAGAAAAGTCATGCTGAACGAACGCTCTCCATCAACACAACCTTCATCCTACCGCAATTTGTTGCCACATCAGTCCCGTAAAAAGTACAAATAAAACCACCAATATCCCAATCATGGCATATTCCCCCGGCAACGTATTCGGAATAGCTTGCAAGCCTTGCCGTTTGCGGCGATATCTCAACACCATCGTCATAACTTGAGCAATCACCGAAAACAACGTTGGTTCTAATAATAAATACCACCGACTCCCCAAACTATCTGCCTGACCCACGCCGCCAAAATGAACGACGATGGTTGTGGGCGCCATGGCAATCATCCCCAAGCTAATGGTATACAGCACCACCACCGCGATTAGACAGAACAAATTGAATCTTTTCATAACGCCCTCCTCCATTAGATACACGTTATTATTTTATGCTAGCCATATTTTAGTTCCAATTGGCTAATAATACTAGCAATGTCCGTTTCCATTGACTAAAAAATCGTCCGTCAGTCACCGCGCGACTACGGACGATTTTTAACTTTCAATCTTAATCAGCTTGCGGTGTCGAATACGGTTTTTGCGCCGAGATACCTGGCGCAGCCGCAACCGTGGCTTGATACAACGGATCTAACCCCTTAGGTCCGTATAAGTGGCCCATGCCCCAGAAGCGTAACGCTTGGTTCATTTCCCCGGCCACTTGTTCGTAGTTTTTCCCCGTTGCAAGTTTAGCACTGAACTTCGTGAGAATTTGCTTTAATTCCGCATCCCCCATGAGTTCATCGTCATGCATCGCGGTGCTAACGGCGGTTTGCAAAGCAACTAATTTTTGATCCAAAATAATCTCCCCCTTTACTGGCAGTATACCGCTACCACTGACCATTTGTGAAGTTATTCTCAAAAATCATCACTTTTAGCTAGTTGGGACGAACGCCACGCAACAATCCAGCAAAGGATAACGCCGCGTTAATACCATGATAATTTTCTGCCGAATTTCACTAGTTTCAGCAACCGTTAAATTCGGCAATACTTGCACGGCCATTGTAATGATAATCAAGTCACCAACGTAACGACCACGCAAATAAGCCACTGCATGGACGGCCGGTATTTGCGTGACCAGCTTGACGAGCTCGGCTTGTCGTTTGGGCTCAAACCCATTTGACAGTCTGGTCGCACTCGCACTCACAATTTGGGCCCCACAAATCACAATGTAACCGCCGATAACCAAAGCACTTAACGTATCCACCAAATACCAATGGGTGATTAGTGCGACACTAATCACCAGCATCGTCGTAAATGACGTCAGCGCATCACTCAAATAATCTTTGGCCGAAGCTAGTAGCGCAGAATTGTGTGTCCGACGCCCTTGATAATCATTAATCCCAGCTTCAATCAACAAAATCACGCCAGAAATGGCAGCCGCATCAACCGCTATTAATGTCAAATGCTCTGAACCCGCCTGTAACACTTGCCAAGTCTGTTTCAACGCCCCCCACATACAATTCAGTCCGACTAAAATCATCACTAGACCTGACAAAAACACGGCCAAAGACTCAAACTGCCAATGCCCTTCGCGGTGGACGGCATCACTAGGCATATTGGCATAGGTCAAGCCAACCCATAGTAACGTGGCTGAAAAGATGCCACTCACATTATTCTGACCATCAGCCATTAACGCCGCCGCATGGGTCAAGTGCCCAAGCACCAACTCGCCACTCGCAAGCACCACGTAAAATACACCATTAATAACAATCAAGCGGCGCGCTAGTCGTAATTTGGCATGGTTCAACTGTGCTGACGGTTTTAAATGCTGATTTATATCAATTTTAAACGGTGGTCTTCCCATGTTGTTCACCGCCTACTGGTAAATCCGGTCGAATATAATTAACCAACTCAGTCGGGGCCAACGCACGGGTCTGCACAAAAATGCGATACTCCAGCGTCGGTGGTAAGACTGGCGTTTGGGTCAACCAGTATGTTAAGGCCGTCAGAATATTGTCGACAACTAACGCCTGGGCTAACCCACTAGGAATGGTGGGCAATAAATTATGCCGGGTACTACTTTCGGCGGGCACAATGTTGACGGTTTCCAGCACCAATTGCCGGACTTTCGTTTCCAATTGGGACGCCGGGCATTGAATTAACACCGCAACCTCTTGGCGATGCGCGTACAAATAAATTAACATGGCGTAAAACGCATCGTTGGACCGCTTCGTCGTCAGTTGCGTCACATCCGGCTTCATAAAACTCGTAAAAATACTCGCAATGGCGCCGGTTAAATGGTCTTCATAAGTCGCCAGCAATTCATATTTATCCGCATAGTAACGATAAAAAGTTCCCCGTGAGACGTGTGCCGTTGTTAATAGCTGCGCAACCGTAATTTCATTGAACGACTGGTCACGTAATAACTTGCACAACGCTTGTTCTAACTGGCGTTTCGTCGTTACACTTCTAATATTATGATCATTCATGTGTGGTCGCCTCCAAATCTTGACCATCCAAAAAGCCAAACTTATCCGTATGCACATTTATCATGAACTTCACGGCCACTAACCCACAGGCCAAGACCATCACGCCGCCCATAATGACTACATCAAATTGAATCGAACCGCCGAGCGAAATCGCGTGGCGGAGGCCATCAATCAAATACGTCATCGGCAAATACGGATTGAGCTGACTCGCAAACGAACTAGTCAGCTGCACCGGATATAACCCGGCTGAAGCCGATAGCTGCAACACTAACACGATGGTCACGAGCCACGTTCCGAAGCCACCTAATAAAATCCGCAACGCAAAGATTAATGCTAGAAAGGTCAGTGCGCCCACTACTAGTAAGCCGTACAGCTGGGCGTTCGATTGCGTCGTCAGCCCGATGACTTGACGTAATACTAAGTACAAACCGCTTGCTTGCAGCACGCCGACGATGCCGACTACCGAAAATTTGGCACTCCACCATGGGAACCAGTGCCGCGGCCGTTCACTCGGGGTATAAGCATCAAACATTGTTCCAACGGCAATTCCCCCAACAAATAAGCCAATCGCAATCGCAAAGGGCGCCATGCCCGTCCCATTATTCGGTACGGTCGCTTCGTCAGTCTTGACCGCTGCAACGGGATTCGCTAAAGCGTCCGCATTAATGGCCTGATGATGAATCGTCGCTAACTTCTGCGCACTCGCCGTTAATTGCTGCGCTGATTGTTGACTCCCACTTTGAATTGCTGTTAACCCCTGTGACTCAGCTTGAAGTCCGTGGGTCAATTGTTGATTACCGACCGCCAAGCGGCTCAAGCCTTGCTGTAACGGTTGCGTGCTCGGACTGTTGGGTACCGCGGTTTGCAGCGTCTTTAACCCGGTGCTTAGTTGCGCACTCCCTTGGGTTAACTTGCTCGCGCCGGCTTGTAACTGGGTGGCCCCGGCGGCTAGCCTGGTACTCCCTTGACCAGCCGTGGTTAACCCCGTCCCCACCTTTTGCACGGTAGTTAATAAGACCCCGGCGTACATTTTAGTGACTTGTGCCGCTACTTTACTTTGAATCGCCGTAGCTGCCCCATTAGTCATCTTCGAAACAATGAAGTTCCGCCCTGAATTCAAGCGGTAATGCAGTTGCAACTTTTTCGGCTGCGCGCTCAGCAAGGTCGTGGCATCCTTTGAAAAGCTTTTGGGAATCGTGACGATCATATAGTAGTGTCCGTCATCGAGTCCCCGTTTAGCCCTGGCTGCGGATACAGCGTGATACGCTAATGAATCCGACTTTTTGAGCGCTTGCACCAAGTTATGCCCAATTCGAATCGTCTTGCCTCGATAATGTTGTAACTGATCGTGATTGACCACTGCCACTGGAATATCGTCCAACTTGCCATAGGTGTCCCACATCGACGACAAATACAGCCAGCAATAAATCGCGGGAATTAAGGCAATCATCACTAGGACTAAAATCAACCCGTAATTTTGTAATAACTTGTGCCATTCATGTTTGAACATGTAATCACTCCCCAAATGTGACTTGAACAACTTGTTCAAAAAACATGCTAGCACCGTAAATTTGGGGCAACAAGCAACAAAGTTAGACAAAATGTTCAACTTTGACAATTAGTGAACTGACGAAAGCCTTACCGTAGCAGCTATTCATCAATAAATTAATTTTTTGAAATTTATCACTAGGCTGGACTAGTTTTATCGCTGGCCTTCCAAATAAAAAATCGTTAATCTGAACAAGCAAATTGCTCAAATTAACGATACTGTTGCAACCATCATATCGGTATTAGGCGCCCTGATTAGCAGCTTGACGCGCATTATCCGCTTCGCTCCAAGCCACCATCGCATCGATGACCGGTCGCAACGTTTGCCCATAGGCCGTCAACCGATACTCAGTTTTCGGTGGCATCACGGGATAGACTTTTTTGACTATCAAGCCGGCCTGTTCAAGTTCAGCGAGCTTCAGCGCTAACATCCGTGGCGATAAATTATCAAAATTATTGGAAAAATCACTAAATCGGCATACTTCATGTTGAAATAAATTATAGATCAGGACCGCATTCCACTTGCCCGACAATAACCGTGTCACGCCAGTAATGGGACACGTTTGTTCACATTTAAATGAATAATCGCGCATCGTTTCACCCTCCTCTAATGCCTATTCTCAGTATAAAACGGTCCGACCGAAAATACGAACTTTCACGGGTCTTAGTTGCCTCGCCAAACATTTAGGCCATAGTTACAAAAATTTCACGATTGCCTTCAAAACTCAACTCGCTATGATAGACCTATCCAATGAAAAGAGGTCTTTGCTATGCGTGCTTTTGGTGCCACTAATCATTTAAAGCTCAGCGATACGGCTAGTATTCAAGAATTCTCATTACCCCAACCGACCGCCACGGGTCATGACTTGCTTGTTCAGATTCAAGCAGTCGCTATCAATCCGGTCGATGTTTATGACCGGGGAAAGTCCCCTGACCATACGCCTAAAATTACCGGTTGGGATGCCACCGGCCAAGTCGTTAGCGTAGGGTCGGCAGTCACTTTGTTTCAACCGGGCGATACCGTCTATTATGCCGGCGCTTATGACCGGCCAGGCTGTGACGCCGAGTTTCAACTCGTCGATGAACGGCTCGTCGGCCCAGCTCCCGCGACCCTCAGCCCGGCCCAGGCAGCGGCTTTACCACTAACTACCCTGACCGCTTGGGAAGCCTTGTTTGAACAACTAAACATTAACTTTCAGACACCGCCAGCCAATCATGGCCAAACGATTCTCATTATCAATGGTGCCGGGGGAGTCGGCTCAATGGCCACGCAACTGGCCCACTTGGCTGGTCTCACCGTAATTGCGACGGCTTCCCGTCCGGAAACGCAACAATGGTGCCGTGGCCACGGGGCTGACGTGACCGTTGACCACCATCACAACTTAGTGCCCCAAGTCCAGGCGCTAGGATATCCAACTGTTGATTACATTTTGGAACTGCATAATTTGAATCGCCATTGGAAAAGCATTACAACCTTAATCAAACCCGGTGGCCACATTGCTTCCATTACCGGTAGCTCACAACCAATCGCGTTGACCGACCTCAAAGCTAAACGCGGCCACTTCGCTTGGGAATGGATGTATGCCAAGTCGTTTTATCAAACGGCAGATATGATTACCCAACATCAAATTTTGACACAAGCGGCCCATTTGGTGGATACTGGTCAGCTCGTCTCGACTTTAAACCAGACCCTCAGCCCAATTAACGCAGAAAACCTTCGCCAAGCCCAACAACTCGTCGCGCACCATCACGCGATTGGCAAAATCGTCGTTACGGGCTGGTAATAAAAATGGTCGCCTCCATTTCGGGACGACCATTTGCTTATTTATTAATTAATTGATGATTAGGATTCCAAGGAAAGGCCTTAACCGTCCCCTCAATCTTACTACGTGGCACTAACCCGTATGAGCGGCCATCATTAGAATTGGCCCGGTTATCGCCCATCACAAAGTAGTAATTTTTAGGCACTTTAGTCACCACTTGCGACCAATGTTCCGCCTTGCTCAACGTTTTTAACGTAAAGCCTTGGCCCATCATGCCGACCAGTTGCAAGGTACCATCGACCCGTTGCTGCTGCGTAATGTAACTTTGTGACTGGAATTTCCCGTTGATGTATAACTTCCCGGTCGCCGTATATTTGACCGTATCGCCCGGCACCGCGATGACGCGTTTGACGTAATACGTTTTTTTCGTAAACGTCTTTTCGCGGTCCACGCCGTTGGCTTCAAACACAATCACATGATTACGTTTGATGGCCCCGACTTTGACCAAGCCGACCCGTTCGTTATTTTGTAAATTTGGATACATTGATGAGCCGTTGACACTCACGAATGAAAACAAAAACGTTTTAATTAAAAATGCAATGAACAACCCCGCAATGATTGGTAACCCGATACTCTTAAATGCCCGCCACACCTTTGGCATGTTGCGCCCCCTAGAAATTAACAATATTATTTTATTATTCTAAGGTTAGTACACTTACCGACCAAATAGGGGCTTTTCTCCTTGAGATTAAGACTTTCTTAAGTTGCTGACGGGATTGAGCCCCGCGACCCGTTCATAATTGGTCACCCCGAAATGCCGATTCCAAGTCACCCGCACAACTTCACCACGTTTGAACGGCCCGGGATCAACCGCAACTGTTTTAAGACGAATGAATTTATGGCGCCCCTGCGCACTGACCGCGTCACCTTGATAAATCGGGCCATTCGCAGCCACCCCACCCGCCAATGTCAAGGGATGCGTCCCCACTTTGCGGCCAACCGTCAAATAGTAATGCTCGCCCCCATAGCGATAAACTAACCAACCAATATTGGCACTCAACATAACGACTAACATCATCACTAAAATAAATTCCGGTCCAGCCTTGCTTGCGTTTTAACACCGTGATTCCCCCACAAATTAAAGTATGTCTCAGCTTAACGGAAAATTTAGCGGCCAACTATCAAAAAAGTGTAAAAAAATACCCAGCAAATTGTAAATTGCTGAGTACGGCGCACTAATGACCTAAGTAACCAATCACTGAGGCAACAATTAAAATAATTAACACAATCGTGGTAATCCAAACGTAAAGCCGATCACGTTCAACCGCAAAGGCGTAAATTGAGACGGCCACCCGTAACGTCGGCGTTAAAATCAACAGAAATAACCCAAACATCATCACCGCATATGGTTTCAAGGCCATCACGCCGTTAAAGATGCTCCGAAAACCGGTCGGCTGGACGCCGTTCGGATAACCGCCCGTGCCTTGTACGAGCATCATAATAATGCCAATCACAATCACAATGGCGGAAACGACGACCCCAATCCGCAAAATATAACCAATCATCATTTCGACTTGATGCATTTCTTTGGCTTTGCTATCTTTTGGCATTAGATGGTCACCCCGAATCCTTTAAGAATCATTTGAATGCCTAAATAAAACATGACGGGCACAAAGAGCATCCGAATGAAGCGGGGTTTCAGGCGTTGCATAATGCGCGAGCCAATCGTGGCCCCAACTAAAATGCCAATGGCCAATGGCGCGGCAATCCCTGGTTTGATCGACCCGTTGAAGAAGTAGACCATCGCACTGGCGGCGGCCGTGACCCCCATCATTAAGTTTGAGGTCGCTGAGGATGGTTTCAATGGCATATGCATGATGGTATCCATCGCGAGCACTTTAAACGCCCCACTCCCGATACCAAGCAAACCACTGGCGAAGCCGGCGCCAAACATCATCGAAAACCCACCGGGCACATTTTCAACTTGGTAATCGACTTCTTGACCGGTCGTTTTTTCGTAATACGACCCGTTCAAATTTAACTTGGTCGCCAACGCATCGGCTTTGACATTCGGCGTATCACTATTTTTATTCATTAATTTGCGAATCATGTTATACGTCGTGAAGACTAATAACGCGCCAAATAGGAAGTACAAGAACGTCGCATGGACGATCCCCGTTAAGACGGCCCCTAAAATCGCACCGACCGTCGTGGCAATTTCCAAGAACATGGCCACCCGCAAATTCAACATTTCATCTTTTAAATACGCAATCGTCGAGCCAGAACTCGTGGCGATAACCGCAATGACACTGGCCCCAATCGCATATTTGATATCTAAACCGAGCATTAACGTTAATACTGGGGTGACAATCAAGCCGCCACCAATCCCTAAGATTGCCCCAAACACGCCCGCTAACACGCCGACGCCGAGCATCAATAGTAGTGAATAAATCACATCTCTCACCCTCACCTTTTCAATTTCAGTCGTTAGTGTAACATTTAATTTACCAACCGCCTAATTATTAAACATGTAAATACCAAATGTTACGGCCCCAAGGGTTTTAATGATTTTGAATAATTATTTTTATAATAAGTGCTAATTGCCTGTAACCGACAACAATCTTGTTTTAATAGGATTTCGTCAAAAAGTGATATTAAAAAATTAGATACCTGTTTATTTAAATTAGTCTACCGGTTGGGCTTGGGGAAATTGATCCATGAAGCCTGCCACTAACGGTGTCGCATATGACTCTGGCGTCGTGGCTAAGACCAGTTGGGTTTCAAAACGGCGGTCAGCAATCGAGCGAATCAGCACTTGACCGGAATCGTAAGTCGCCGCTAACGACCGCGGCACCAGGGCCACCCCAATTTGATGGTCCGCCCAGTGCATTGCGGTGCGGGCATCGTCACACGTCATGACGAATTGCGGGTCAAATGGTTGCTCCAAAAAAGCCACATGAAATAATTCGTTGAAGCGCCGATACTTAATCAACGGCAAGCCGTCAAGGTCACTCAAACGTAATTGCCGGCGATTCTCAAATTGGTGGAACCGCTGTGGTAAGACCGCCACCATCCGTTCAGCCGGAAAGAAGCGGCAAATCAAGTGCTGACGATTAAACGGGGTCCGCATAATGGCCACATCGAGTAACCGCTTATGCAAATCATCTAATAATTCATACGTATTGCCTTCGGTTAGTTCAAGCTGGACGTCCCCATGCGCGTGTAGCCATTTCAGTAACGCTTGATTCGGCATGACCCCCGCCGAAGACGACACCGTCCCCAAGTTCAAAGTCCCCGTAATCCCATGGGCCAACGCCCGAATTTTATTTTCCGCCGTGGCGGACAGCTGCGTTAGTTGTTGCGCATAGCCCACTAATAACTTCCCGGCTGACGTCACGACGACACCTTGTGGTAGCCGCTTAAACAGCGGCACCCCTAACTCTAATTCAAGTTGTTTAATTTGATAACTTAACGGTGGTTGTGCAACGTGCAACCGTTTAGCCGCGGCCGTCATCTGGCCTTCTTCAGCGACCGCCAAAAAATAACGTAATTGTTTTAAATTCACAATTTCCGCCCCCTCATTAAATAATAGTATACACGAGTGCCCGCCACACTGATTTAAGTTTTTTACAATTTCGCAAACCGGTGCGCGAACGGGGGTGAATGCGTTATACTAATAATAATTATATTTCTATGGAAAGGAGTGATCTTGTGCATTTCTTTGATCGGCTGAAAGGCATGTTAGCGGACTTAAATTCAAGTGATCCGACTGATGATTTAGCGCCTGACGCCGTTACGGCGAGTGAGGATCAGACGCTAACCACGAATCAAACCGCGGCGTTAATTTTAGTGCATCATTTAGACGCCGATGGTCACGAATTACAAGCACCGGACATGATTGCCGGCCAAATCGGTGACGAAATCCACCTCCCCGATGTCAGTATTGCCGGGTATCATCTGGTCAACATTGACGGCTTGACGCGCTGGTTTACGGCACCACAAGCCCGCATCGTCTTGACCTATGAACGCCAAGCAGGTCAACCGGTCTGGGTATATGCTTATGACATCGACCAACGCCAACTGATTGGTATTCCGATGATGTCGCGCGGTAAACTCGGCACCCCCTATCAAGTCACGGCGCCCACGGTTGCGGGTTTTAAATTGCTACGCTCGGTCGGCGATTTGACCGGTGAATATACGACGACTTCCAAAACGGTTCTCTTTTTTTACCGCAATCAAAACTGGCAACAAACCGACCTCAGTACCGGTTTCGTCAAGATTCATGCCGAAACGGCAGTTTATCCATATGCCGGCGCGACCACGACCAATTATTTAACTAAATTACAAGCCGGCACGGTCTTCAAAACGTACATGCGCGTGCAACTGACCAACGGCGAAACTTGGTACATGGTCGGCGATGACCAATGGATTCCCGAAAGTCATGTTCAGTTGACTGATGGTGACGAAGTCTTGTTGAAGTTGCCAACCGGATACACTGCTCAAAACAAACGCCAAGTGCGCCAAACTGGTATCGTGAGCTTCGTTCCTAATAAGCGCGTGCACACGTACATCGCCCCATACGGCCGCTACTTAACGACCGTCACCCACGGCGAAACGGTGCAACTTACTGAACGCCTCGCTGATGATAACGGTGTCGTTTGGTATCACATTCAGGATAAAGGTTACTTACCAGGCCGCTATTTGACCAATTTGAATCCGCCCCATCAATAATTCAAGAGTGGTAAAAACGGTGATTAGGTTGCGAGCATTAACGTGACATACACAATGATGCCCGGTCTTTGGACATCATTGTGTATGTCGGGTTAAGCGGAACAACCTGCCTTTTTTACCACGTTTCGACATATTGGTCGTGCCGCTGCCTAGGCAATCATCATGCCAATCACAAATTTCATTACTTATTGTTGTTACACCCTTAATTTGAATAATCGAATAACAAAAAATAACGTCATGACAAATTAATACTTGTCTCGACGTTATTTTTTATCAGATTACGTTCTCAATTAAACTCAAATCACCCCGGACTAGCGAACCAGTATTCGGAGTATTGAATCACAAAATTATGGGTCTTTCCATCGGTGAATCTACAACTAACGACTCAATCACTGATAAAACAATTACTCACTGCGTTAACAGTTACCACATTTTCATATCCTTAATGTTGCTCTGAAAATGTGATGAAATTAGCAATTGGCTGACCGTAATGGAATCGTCCTGAAAGTGGCGTTAACGGGCGTTTTTTGGCCGTTTACACCACGGACGTCTTTTGAGACCCGACCTTTGGGCTCAAAAGCGAGGGCCAAGACCGCTTCTCAGGCTTGGGTCGGTCCCAGGACGATGGAATTACGGTCAGTCAAATGCGGCAATTACGCATTCACCAATATTTTGGCCTCCCAATTAGTCTCAATTATTAGCCAACCGCATCAATTCGACGCCGCGGTTCGTTAACAAGAAACCGGCATTCGTGTGATGCATAAAAATCAATCCTTCAAATTCCCGCCGACCATTAAAATCATTCTCACCAACCATCCCAGTCGTTAACCGGCCGAGCTGGGCGGCTGGCACCGACGTAATACTTTCATCCGCCACTAAGTACAAGCGTCCTGTGACATCATCATACCCGATTGATTGTGACCAATGACCGGGGTCGGACGCCAGCCCTTGCGGCACCACCTTGAATTGGACCCGTTGTGGGCTAACTTGACCCGTGTATAAAGTGACGCGACCGTGTTGATGCGTCCAAATATAAGCATTACCGGCATCGTCAAACGTTAAGACACTCCCTAAATAAGTCGTTCCTAACGTAAAGTCAACGGCCACATCCGGCGTCAACGTTTGCGGATTCAGGCGTTCCATCACATCCGGCTTGGCATATTTGCCATAACTTTGAATAAACCACAGCGCCCCCGTTTGCGGATTTAACGCCATCGTTTGCGCGTGGCCAGAGCGAAACTTAGGGCCGACTTTAATGGCCGCTAAAACTTGCTTATCCAACTTACTAGTATGATGCCGAATCAAATCTTGCGTTGCGCGGCGCAACATTGCCATGTGGCCCGGCGTGCTGACCCCCAGCTGATTCAAACGCCGCCAATCGTAACGGACGACCCAGCCAGTTTGAAGATTATCCCCCGCTTCACGCCCATCCACGTACATGACGTATAAATAATGATTATCCGCGGAAAATGCGGCACTTTGCGGATCCGTCAAGTTGCGACCTGGATATTGTTCGGGTAAGAACCACGTGGTTTTGAAATGATAATTTTGGCCGTAATGTTTGGCCGAAGTGATTTCATCGGGTTGCGTCTGCAAGGGATTTTTAAGATAGGCTTTGGTGGCCAAATATGGCAAGTGTTTGGTCGTAAATTGGCCATTGCCCGCCAAGGTCACCCAAGTTGAGACTGGGGCAGACTTGGTCAAAACCGACCCGGTCGTCGCATAAGTTGTCAAGCCACGGCTGGCTTTTAACTTGAACGTGGCCCCAAAGCTCACCGGCTGGAGTTGTGAAATCAAGACCCAACCATGTTGCGGTTGCGTGGCACTAGTGACCCACGCGTATGTTTGTGACCGCGAGCCCCGGGCTGCCGTCATTTTGGCTGTTTGAACATAGCGGTGGCCCCGCTGCAAGTGACCAATCACCGTCATTTTTTCACCGTGCCACCGATAAAGGGCCGCCGAAGTTTTGGCTGAAAAATTAGTCGCCGCCACCGATTGCCGCGGCCCCCATTTAAGCTTAGTTGCCGTGGTCACTCGCCGTAGCTTGACTTGTGACGCTAGTAGCCAGCCCCGTTGATGGCCGTGCTGGACTTCCACATATAATTGCGAACGGCCGTGCAGCCGAATCGTGGTTTGGGCAATCCGTTCAAAAGTCGCGCCATGCGCGGGGATTGACCCGATACGCCGTAACTGCACCTGTTTTGCCGACCCTTTTAACTGATACCAGCTTGCTTTAGCTGGCACCGTGACGGCGGTGGCTGGCAAAGTCTTGATGGCTGTGCGCGTCGTCGGATTCGTCCGCGCTTGCGCAACGATACCTGGGAGCCCGATTCCACCAACTAGTATGAGCAACACTTTTGACCAACGCATGCCAACCGCCCCCTTTAATCCACTAAAACCTAACTAGCTTAATTTTAAAGCGGTTGGAACTGACTAGTCGCTGCAGTCGCTTGGTTCGGATAGTTGCTGAATACCAGCGTGTGCCAAAAGGCGGTTAATGCGCGCAAACTGCCTTTTGGCGGGTCTTTCCGTACATTGGTGAATCTACAACTAGCATACCCGACCAACCAAGTCACTGATAGACCAATTAATCACTTACGTTGACGGTTACCTCGAAGTGATACCACGTTTTCTTAAGGGAAAATCAATTCAGTTGTGAGTTCGTAACAATGGAAGTTGCCGTGCAAGTGGCGTTAGTGCGGCTGTTTTTTGCCGGATTTACGCCACCGACAGCTTTGACTGTGCCAAGCTTCAAAGTGAGGTTCGAGACCGCTTTTTGGCTCGAACCGATCGCCACGGCTACTGGAATTGCTACGGACTCACAACGACAATTCCAAATTCACCAA
>NZ_AYGX02000100.1:30938-51519 GCF_000498955.2 Lactiplantibacillus fabifermentans DSM 21115
TTTTGGCGCACGTTTCAACCTTCAAAATAGCTCAAAATGGGTGCCTAATGAAATTTCATCAGACACCCATTTTGAGCTAATCCTAGTATGTTTAAGGGGTAATATTTCAAATCGTAACTTTATAGAAACGCCGTCATCACACTACCGACCACAATTAGGGCTAACCCGACCAACGTCAGGTGTAATTCGTGCGGCGTTTTATGTTCATGTAAGAACAGCATCCCGCCACCCGTCGAAAATGACGACACTGAGCTGCGTAATCACATAAGCAGTCGCCACCCCGTTTTCTTTGGCTGAGAAAATGTATGCTAAGGCAGAAATTCCGAAAATCACGCCAGCGAACATATTCAACCAACTCGTTTTTTCTTTAAACGCATCTAACCGATGACTGCAAATGGCGTACAAGATGGCAGCTAAGCACATCCCGAGCATTTGTGGGAAGAAGATGGCGACCCCGGAAGCAGCAACCATCTTTGGTAGCGCACTGTAAATCCAGTAGCCAATCGTTGTCGGCAACAGTACGGCCAAGCCGCTTACTAAACCGGCGCGACTATCGGAATTATCCGTAACCGCTGTCATGGCGACTCCGATAATCATAATGATGATCGCCGCAAACCCGACTAACTTAGCCGTCGTCCCGGACCATTCACCGAACATCAACACGCCAATTAGCGAGGTTCCGACTAACTGGACCCCGGTCGAAATCGGCATGGTGGTGCTGACACCCATCCGGCCGTATGACGTATACTGGCCAATCTGTCCGAGTACCCAAAAGGCTCCCGACAGCGCGCTCAACCAGAAAGTGCCTTGGTCGACACTGGGCCGATAAATAAACTGAACAATCAAACCAACGACCAGCGCCCCAAAGCCGGTGCCGAGCGTTTGATTAATGGGTTTACCACCCAATTTGGAAATCAATAACGGATTTAATCCCCAGCCGAGCGCTGGAATCAATGCCATCATAATGTTCAAAAAACCACTCCTCATCTCAATGTCGCCTTCGTCCGCTTGAAAGCGATATCCATACTTTAACACTTCTTTGACTAATGTTAACCAACAAAAAAATCACCAGCCGCGCGGTAACGACGACTGATGATTGATTTAACGTCAATGGAAGCGATTACCGCCACCATCAACTTTTTTATTATAATTTAGACGTTAATTTAACATCGGGATACTTATCAGCAAACCAGCGTTCAGCAAACGCATTTTCAAATAAGAACAATGGATCGCCATTGCGGTCTTTAACGAGTAAGTTCCGGGAACTGGACATACTTTCATCCAGTTGTTCAGGGTCAATCCAGCGGGCCGTCTTGCTACCCATTGGTTCCATGACCACTTCCGAGTTGTATTCGTTTTGCATCCGGAATTTGAAGACTTCAAATTGAAGTTGCCCCACGGCCCCTAAAATGTAGTCGCCGGTTGAGTAAGACGTGTACAATTGCACGGCCCCTTCTTGCACCAGTTGTTCAATCCCTTTGTGGAATGACTTTTGTTTCATGACGTTTTTGGCGGTCACGCGCATGAAGAGTTCCGGCGTAAATTGTGGTAACTTTTCAAATTGAACGGCGTGTTTGCCACCAAAAATGGTATCGCCGATTTGGAAGTTCCCAGTATCATATAACCCAACGATATCGCCAGCCACGGCCGTTTCCACCGTTTCACGCGTATCGGCCATGAATTGCGTCGAGTTGTTCAAGCGCATCTTCTTGCCAGTCCGTTGTAAGGTGACATCCATCCCGCGGTCGAATTCACCAGAACAGATGCGGACAAAGGCAATCCGGTCACGGTGATTAGGATTCATGTTCGCTTGAATCTTGAAGATAAACCCAGAGAATTCGTCATCGGTTGGTTGGATGGATTCGTCGGCTTGCGTCTTGTGCGCCGTTGGCTTCGGCGCGTATTTCAAGTAAGTCTTCAAGAAAGTTTCGACCCCAAAGTTCGTCAAAGCTGACCCGAAGAAGACTGGCGTCATGTCCCCAGCTAAAATTTTGTTTTCATCAAAGTCGTTCCCGGCTTCTTCAATGAGTTCCATCTCTTCCAAGACATCATCATAAATGCTGTCTTTTGTTAATTCATTACTAGGGTCCAAATGGCCTTCATCATCTAATGGTAAGAACGTTTGGCCCTTAGCTTCATTATGGTAAAGTTCAATGCGGTGGTTATAACGGTCGTATAACCCTTTCAAACCTTTACCCATCCCAATTGGCCAATTCATCGGATACGTTTCGATACCCAAAACTTCTTCAACTTCGTTCAACAAATCAAGCGGTTCACGACCATCGCGGTCCAACTTGTTCATGAACGTAAAAATCGGAATCCCGCGCATTTTACAAATTTGGAATAATTTCTTGGTTTGGGGTTCGATCCCTTTGGCCGAGTCAATGACCATGACCGCTGAATCGACGGCCATCAACGTCCGGTACGTATCTTCAGAGAAATCCTCATGCCCGGGGGTATCCAAAATATTGATGCGTTTGCCATCATAGTCAAACTGCATCACGGAACTCGTAACCGAAATCCCACGTTTCTTTTCAATTTCCATCCAGTCAGACTTGGCAAAGTTACCGCTCTTCCGCGCCTTAACCGTCCCAGCTTGCCGCACCACGCCCCCGAACAATAACATTTGTTCGGTAATGGTCGTTTTCCCAGCATCCGGGTGAGAAATAATTGCAAAGGTCCGACGCGTAGCCACGGCGGCCTGTAATTCTGCTTTATTCATAAAAATCCCTTTCATTAAAAAACGTTTATTTACGACTTTTTTGGTGGTTGTGGCCGCCTCCAGCCTGTGGCAACAACGCCGTGGGGCAACCCCGGTGAGCCAAAAAGCGGTCTCCCCAGGCGGTTGACAGCCTGGCACAACCCACCAGTCTATCAACACGACCCAAGCTGTAACCGAGCAAAAGACGCTCGCTAACAGCTTTTTCACGGCGCCATTGCCACTGGCTTCCGGCTCAAATTGACGTAACTTAGTTTGAGTCAGCTCTGACAACCACTACTTAGATGACTATCAGTTGTCATCATCTATTTCAAAATACACAAAGCAACAACTTTATAGTAGCAAGAATACATCGTCGGTACTACTAGCATACTTAAGTCAAAATGATTTGCATAACCTTACATATTTTACTGATTTTTGGCAAAAAAAGCTAGTACCAGTCATTTTTTAACAAAATACGTTACTCACCAGATTGCCTTAATGTCACCAACCATCCTAACTAAAACCACGCTTACTGACACTAATTAGAACTCACACGTGCCAACTTTGTCAGTTGCCGTCCCAGAAGTTCGGTGGTTAGTGTGAACGTGCTGAAATTTCTCTTAGCTGAGTGTTTTTCTCAGCTTGAAAGTGAGGTTGGCGACCGCACTTTGGCGCCAACCGGTCCCAGCACGTGAAACGCTAACCACCGAGCTGGAGGGCCACTAGTACAAATACAAAAAAACCGATGCAAGCGCACCGGTTTTTTAAGGGACGCTCAATCAGGAACGCCGAGATCTTTTTTAATTTTAGAGGTTGAGATGCCTTCGGTGCGGGGCAAGTAGATGACTTCACAGTAGTCCTTTAAGAAATCAAACTTGCCTTGCCAGTCGTCACCCATGACAAAAATATCAATATCGTTATCCACGACATCTTTAATTTTTTGGTCCCAACTTTTTTCAGGTAACACTTCATCGACATACCGAATCGCTTCTAAGATGTACTTGCGATCCTCGTATGAAGTATACGCATGTTTGCCCTTTTCCGCATTGAACTCATCTGTCGAAACACAAACCGTGAGATGGTCACCGAGGGCGCGCGCCCGTTTTAATAACCGGATGTGGCCTTTGTGCAGCAAATCAAATGTGCCGTACGTAATTACTTTGGTCAAAAAATCACTCCTCACGACACCACCGGTCGGTTTATTTTCCCCATTATAACACAGCTAATATTCGACTTATGACTTCTTCTTATTTTTCACCGTGGCTTTGCTGGCTTTGGCTGGTTGCGGCTGATAAACGGTCGTTTGCATGCGTAATTCTTCTTCATTCCGCAACTCAACGATGTTAAACAAGTAAATCACGACCGTCCGAACGACTGCGTAAAACGGAATCGCTAAGACCATTCCGAGTAACCCCGCAATATTGCCGGCTGCTAATAACAAGATGATAATCGTCAACGGGTGAATTTTAAGCGTCCGCCCAATGATGTTCGGGTAAATCAAGTTTCCATCCACTTGTTGGACGATGACGACCACAATTACGACGTAGACCACTTGCATCGGCGACTGTGTGAACGCAACAATGAGTGACGGTGCAATCCCGATATACGGTCCTAAGTACGGAATAATGTTGGCAATCCCGGCCACGACCCCGAGCAATAAGCCGTATGGTTGTGAAATCAACATGTACCCAATCGCCGTAAACGTCCCGACAAATAAACACTCGATAACTTGACCACTAATATAACTGGAAATCGTGTCGCCCATTTTTTGAATCAGGCCAACAATTTCTGGCCGTTGCTTGCGTGGTAAGAAACGACTGATAGCTGGAATGAATTTCTCACTATCTTTGAGCATATAAAATAAAATAACTGGAATCGTGATGGCCATAATCGTGACACTCGTAATCGTGGTGATGACGGTGACGATACTCGTCGATAATGAAGACAAGAAGTTTTGGGCGTATTTGCTAATCTCGCCGTTAAACTGCTTCATGTACGTGCTGACATCGACCTTTTTCAACACGGTACTGTTGCTAACAAGCTTCGTCGCCTCTTTTTGTAATTCCGACGCCAAGCTCGGCAAGTTGCTGACTAATTGTGAAACCTGATTAATCAAGCGCGGAATCAAGGAAACGGAACCCCAGGCTAAGATTCCGATTAAC
The DNA here is from genome assembly GCF_000498955.2 of Lactiplantibacillus fabifermentans DSM 21115. Lineage (GTDB taxonomy): Bacteria > Bacillota > Bacilli > Lactobacillales > Lactobacillaceae > Lactiplantibacillus > Lactiplantibacillus fabifermentans. The sequence goes on from NZ_AYGX02000100.1 coordinate 35,802, forward strand.
AAGACGAAGACAATGGCGACAGCCCCCGTCCGGTTGATACGAAATTTTTTATAATGAACCTTCATTAGTACTTTGACTAATGGGTTCAACATGTAAAATAGGAAGCCCGAAATCACAATCGGCATAAAGACCACATTTAAAAAGGTCCCAATTGGCTGAAATAAAAAGCCGATATTCGTGCAGACCCAAATCAAACTGGCAACAATTAAAATTTCGAGCGACCAAAACAGTAATGAAGATTCTTTTAAACGTTTAAACAAGTCGCTAACCCCTTTTTTAGGCTTCAGTAATGGATTAATTATAACCTATTTCATAAGCTATCGGTACAATCGTGAAGTTTGTCATAAAAACTATTTAAAAATGATGAGAAAAATGGTAATTTAGTTAGGAAAGCATAAATAAACAAAGGAGTGTTTCCGCATGTCAAGAAAAATTGCTGTTATCGGGATGGGCCACGTTGGTTCTACGGCCGCCCATTATATCGTGGCGAATGGCTTCGCCGATGATTTAGTTTTAATCGATCCAAATACCGGTAAAGTTGAGGCCGATGCGTTAGATTTCAAAGACGCCATGCCCAACTTACCATTCCATACGAACATCACGGTCAATGATTACAGTGCCTTAAAAGATGCTGATGTCATCATCTCGGCGTTAGGCAATATCAAATTACAAGATAATCCCAACGACGACCGGTTCGCGGAACTCCCATTCACGAGTACGCAAGTTAAAGACGTCGCCGCAAAAATTAAAGCGAGTGGCTTTGACGGCATCATTGTCGCCATCACCAATCCCGTCGATGTCATCACGTCGATTTATCAAGCCGTGACTGGTTTGCCTAAAAACCACGTCATTGGCACGGGGACCTTATTGGACTCTGCGCGGATGAAACGCGCGGTCGCCGACAAGTTACATATCGACTCCCGTTCCGTGGCCGGTTACAACTTAGGTGAACACGGTAACTCCCAATTCACGGCTTGGTCAACAGTCCGCGTCTTAGGCCAACCCATCAGCAAAATCGCCGATGAACGCGACTTAGACTTAGCCGAACTCGACCAAGAAGCACGTCGAGGCGGTTTCACCGTCTTCCATGGCAAGAAATACACCAGCTATGGCGTGGCCACCGCAGCGGTCCGCTTAGCCAACATCGTGTTAAACGACGCATTAACGGAACTCCCCGTTTCTAACTACCGTGAAGAATACGGCGTTTATTTATCATACCCAGCGGTTGTCGGCCGCGATGGTATCGTCGAACAAGTTCAATTAGACTTAACCGACGAAGAATTGAAGAAATTACAAATTTCAGCGGATTATATCAAAACAAAGTTCGCTGAGAGTACTGCTAAGTAACGTTTTATGTCAGTAATGACTCCTTTATAAATTATAAGAGTAACGCTGATGACAAGCAGTAGTTTTAGTTAATATTGTATTCAACCAGTTACTCAGCAAATAACGCCACTACCAAAATACGTAGCGGCGTTATTTGTGTAATGTAATCAAAAACTTTCAATCATCATTCCACAGACTAAGCAATTTTGATTATTAACCCCATTTAGCAGTTGGCTGACCGTAATGGAATCGTCCTGAAAGTGGCGTTAACGGGTGTTGTTGGCTCGTTTACACCATGGACGTCTTTTGAGACTTGGGCTTCAGGCTCAAAAGCGAGGTCCAAGACCGCTTCTCAGGCTTGGACCGGTCCCAGGACGATGGAATTACGGTCAGCCAACTGCGGTTAACCAATCGACACGAAAAAGGACTTAGCGTGATCAAGGTAATCACGTTAAGTCCTTTTCTGATTGTTAAGCCCGTTTGACAAATAGTTGCTTCAAGCCATAAGCAACTCCTATGATTAACGCCGTCACTAGCAAGATTCGGATGATTTTCTCAGTAGGTATTTGCCAGAACTTACTGGTATAGGCCCCCATTACTAACATGATCGTCCCCAAGACGTAAATTAACTTATTACTCATATTAGCACCTCCACCATTGGCTTTGAATGACTCTAGTTTACCAGCAGGATGGCCTAATTATTAAAATATTCATAAACGTTATAAACGCAAACCCAAATGTCACCTTTGTCAAAATATATCAACGGTTATGTAACAAAAACTGCGCCCAAGAATTACCCACGGGCATCAAGCTAGCGCAGCCGTTGACGATGCCGCGCCACCAAGTAGTCTAATACTGCCAATCCTAGACAACCGAGAAAGCCGATTAGCAAAGTCTTGAGCCACAAATAGCAATAAGCCACTAACGCATAACCGGTCCCAAAAATGACCTCGATGCCACCTTTGAAACCAAAAATAAGCACTACCATATTAACGCCATATATCCCAAAAATACTGAGCCAATGTTGCCAGCGTTCTTTGAATAGGACCATCTTGGTCACCCCCCGTTTCTGTAATCGATTACATTTTACGCCAAATAAAGACACTTTGCGAACTAGAAAAAGGTCCCGGCGATAATTAATGCTGCTTATGTCCCCAATTAATACTTACTCACATCTCCAGTTACCGATTGCATTTAAAGTACGTACTACGATGAGCGAGAATTGCAACTAACATCAACGGTATCAGCACCAAATCATCATCGCACTATTAATATCGAAAAATCAATTTAGCTGCGACTGACCGTAATGGAAGCCGCCATGCGAGTGGCGTTAACGGGCGTTGTTGGCCCGTTTACCCCACGGACGTCTTTTGAAACTTGCTTTTCAGGCTCAAAAGCGAGGTCCAAGACCGTTTCTCAGGCTTGGACTGGTCCCCATGGCAGCTGGAATTACGGTCAGCCGGCAGCGGCAACTTCCGCTAAAAAAAGGACCCTCACCAAATCGTGAGGGTCGCAATATTAACTGAATTCCATGTCATGATGTTTATTTTTCGGTAAGGATGCTACGAGTTGTAACCAGTCTTTCATACTGATCATCACTGCGGAATCTTGGGTATTGGGATTTTCAACCTCAATAGATTCGTGGCCTTGGTTGACGATTGTTAATAACTGATTGATATTTTTCTTTGCCAGCGAACTGGTGACTTTTTTCATAAACGCCATCTCCCAACTTGTTGAACGATTGATGATATTGTGCCCCTTTGTGGGCGGTACGTCAAGCATTTTCGCAAGCGGTTGGCGAATTGAAAATAACTTGAATGACTAGCCCATATTTTACACGATTCATCCCGGCGTTGCACTTAATATGATTGAAATTATATAAAAGTTAACCGTGCGCTTGTTTGAACATCGTCTTGAGCACGTTGCGAATGATTTTGAGCTGTTCGGGTGACACCGGTTGACCGTCATATTCGAAATGATTCTTTTTATTTTCAATGACTTTTTTTAAATCGACCGCCGTCACATCCGGCTGCGTCGGCTCCGGCTTATCTTCTTTACCAACTAACTTTGAGTAACTCGTGCCTAACACTTGCGCCACTTCTTTCAACGTTCCTTTTGAAGGGGTGTGCTTTTTCCAACTATAAATGGCACTCGCACTTAATCCAGCTAAAGTGGCCACTTCCGCTAACGTTAATCCGTTCTTTTTAGCAAAACGACGAATGTTTTTTAACAACTCCCCGTTATCTAACTTCATGAAGGCCACGATCATTCCTCCGTTTCAATTTGGGCTTTTCCCAAAAATATATCAAAAATGAGCAAAAATGCAAGTCCGTAATTTGTCCGTAACCCGGAAACCATGATTTATTAATGTAACCGCAATAGCATTGAAACCGTTTTGAAACATTTCTGCCTTATGATTAGATACGTTGATTGCGATAGATGTATATATATAGATAAATTCGGGGAGGAACTTACATATAATGAAATCAAGATTAATCGCTTTACTCTTACTAGTAGCCGGGTTGTTACTTTGCTTCGGCAAAACGGACACCGCTTATGCGGCTTCAACCAACCGGATTTTAACGACCACAAGTATGACAAAAACTGGTTATCTCCGGAAAAATAACAGCGCCCCATTGAACAACTTCACGGGCGCTGCCAATAATTACAAATTACATCGGACTCATTGGTTACGCGACTTTGGTAACACGACTTGGTTCGCAACTAAGCAACGCACCGTTCAACAAAAAAACGGCAAACGTTACACATATTATTACGTTACTAATACAAATAAAACTGCTACCGGCTGGGTTAACAAGAACAACTTAAAGAAAAACCCTAAGTCATTTACGAACATGTACAACGTCGCTAAGTCAAAATTAGGTGCCCGTTACGTTTACGGTGCAACTGGTCCAACCGTCTTTGACTGTTCTGGCTACACGAAGTACGTTTTCAAGAAAGCCGCTAACAAGACCTTACCACGAGTTGCCCAATCACAATACAACTCATATTCTAAGATTTCACGCGCCAGTGCTAAAAAAGGTGATTTAATCTTCTTTGGTAATTCAACTGGTTCAATTACCCACGTTGGGATTTACGTTGGTGGTGGCAAGATGATCGATGCGCAAGATAACGGTGTTAAAAACGAAAAGGTTTACGTTTCTTGGTGGCATGCGGTTGGCTATTCTCGCCCCGTTAACTTCTCCGCTTAATCTATAACTAAAACAATCAATCGAGTCTAGCGCCGAGCTAGGCTTTTTGTTTACACGAAAACCCGCCAGCAAATACGCTGACGGGTTCTTTTTTGGTTTTATTTAGTCGTTAATCGCCGTTTTGCCGCAGCAATGATTTGCGACTGTAATCCCAGCCGTTGCGCTAACCAAATGGCTTCACTAGCGCCAACTTGATTTAATAGCAGGTGATACGTCGGCCGTAACGTCTGCGGGTCAAAGGCCATCGTCGCTGTCATGAAGCTTGGACAAATGACAGCAAACTCCTTAATTGCACTGAAATGCGTCGTCGCAATAATGGTGGCATGTTGCGCCTGCAAGGCTTCAATAATCGCAATGCTTAGCGCAGACCCCTCTTCCGGATCCGTGCCGCTGCCAATTTCGTCAAGTAACACGAGCGCATGCGGTTTGATGGCATTGGTCATCGTCACTAAAGTCGTTAATTCCGCGGCAAACGTGCTCAGTTGCGCATTCAGGCTCTGGTTATCGCCAATATCAATCCAAATCTGACTGAAGACCGGCATCGTCGTTGCCGCCGCTACCGGTAGTTCCAAGCCGACTTGAATCATCAAGGCAAATAACGCAATCGTTTTTAAGACGACCGTTTTCCCACCAGAATTAGCGCCGGTAATCATTAACCCCTGCTGACTCGTTAGTTCCAAATTGAGCGGGACGGCATCAGTGAGGAGCGGATGGCGCCCAGCCACAATCTTGATGTGCTGGTCTGCCGTCAATTGTGGCATTCGGGCTTGCTGGTCTAACCCATATTGTCCACAAGCCATAATTTGGTCTAATTCTGCCATCCACGCTTGTTGCGTAACGATGGTCGGCCAATGCGTTTGGACATCCCCAGTCAACGTGGCCAATAACTGATAGACAATGGCAGCTTCCGTCGTCAATAACACCGCCAACTGGTCTGCACGTTGCCGCGCCGCTTGCGGTTCAAAGAACACGGTTGCGCCAGTAGCGGACTGGTCAATCACCTGCCCCGCAAACCGATTTTTATATTGGGCCTTCAGTTGTACACAGATATGGGCATCACGCGTAATCAGCCGCCGATTGGTCACGGCTTGCGGATGCTTTTGGACAAACTGTGTCACGGCCGCTTGAACTTGTTGGCGCTGCTGGCTAATCTGTTGCCGGACTTTCGCCAATTCAGGGCTAGCCGCATCGGCAATTTGCCCATGCTGAATCATTGTTGCCAATTCACGAGCTAAATGCCCCAGGCCATCACCAGTCAGCGCCTTAGCGGCTAACTTAGGCGCGATGTCGGCGTGTTGTTGCATCGTGGCCGTTAACCGCCGACTACTCGTTAAAAACGTGCCCAGGGTGCCTAATTGCGTAGCGGTTAATAATAGCCCTTGATCAAGTTTGGTCTTAACGGCCGTTAGTTGGTCCAAATCGAAAAAAGTTAACGTGACGGACGCCGCTAATAACTGATGGGCTTCCGCCGTCAGCGTTAGTTGCGCTTCAACTGCGGGCAATGTCGTCAAGCGCGGGCGAGCCTGTAAAGCCGCCGCCGCAATCTGACTATGCGTGAAACTGGCCACCGTTGTTAAAATTTCATCGAGTTGGGTAATTTGTTTAATTGTATTGTTCATGATTCTCCTTGCAGCAAACAGCAACGGAGAATGACCTATTTTGAATTGTCGGTCCGTGCTGTTGCTAAACCTTGCACATGACTGTGCCGGACATTGCTCGACAATTAAGCGCACTCATCAACTTCACCTCTTTGTTTTCTTGCGGTTAAGCTTATCATATCGAGATTATTTGCGCAATTTGTCCTTTTTGAATTGGTTTTCCGCTGGTCGTCACGCGGTCGTTCGCCGTGGGGCAGACCTGGGGCCAAAGGGCGGTCCCCAGGGCGCTTTGAAGCCTGACGATAACCCGCTGTCAGTCTTCAAAGTCGGCCCCAATTAATCGTCGGCAAACCATCGACGATTAATTGCGACACGGCGAACGACCGCGTGACGACCAGCTAATATTGAACTTAGTAGTAAATATGTAAACGACCATATCTCAATGGCTTGAGCGTTCAGATATATTGAAATAATTGTTCAGTATCAACGTATAAAGTTTGGGCTAATGTCACTGATTTTTGACAATAAACGCAACCAAATTTGCATCGTATCAGTCACGCCAACACAAAACATTCCGACTAATCAAACTAATAAGATTTACTTGCCAACGCGACCTCCATAATCAGGTGGCGTTTCCCAATAAAAGCGCAGTAATATTGCCTAAAATCGTATACAATCCATATAACAATTAGCGTTGCCATCAAGCCGGTCGTCCACCGGATGGGCGCCGTGTCGCAATAATGTGCCGGCGATTTTTCCGGCACGTTATTGGGGTCGCCTTTGGTAACCGGCAACGGGTTATGGCCGGGTCCCAAAGCGCCCTGGGGACCGCTTTTTGGCCCCAGGTCTACCCCACGGCGCGCATCCGGTGGGCGACCGGCGACACAGTAAACCAAGCAAAAAAGACTGCTCAGTATGCTATTCACACTGAGCAGTCTTTTAATTTAACTTAATTACGCCACTGGCTACCGCCAGCAGGCTATTGCCGACGTGATAACTCTTGATAACGACTATACCAGATGTCGATGTATTCTTGTGAGAATGGGCCTTTTTTGTGCTTAATCCAATCAACTAACACTTTCACATTTGCTTTTAAAATGCGGTCGGTGTCAGCGGGATATTGCCATTGCGCACCATGCTCTTCATACTCGTCAACATCTAATAAACGACGCTCACCATCGGGAAAAACTTTGACGTCCAAGTCATAGTCGATGTACTTCAAAGCTTCTTTATCTAACACGTATGGTGAGGCCAAGTTGCAATAATAGGACACGCCATTATCGCGAATCATCGCCACGATATTAAACCAATAATGCTTGTGAAAATAAACGATTGCCGGTTCCCGGGTCACCCACCGTCGACCATCATCTTCGGTGACCAGCGTGTGATCGTTACAACCAATTAAGACATTCTCGCTTGTTTTGAGTACCATTGTATCGCGCCAAGTTCGATGTAAACTTCCGTCGTGCTTATAGCTTTTGATCGTAATGAAGTCGCCTTCCTTAGGTCCTTTAGCTTCGCGCACCATGTTTAGCCCACTTTCTCCGAGGGTAAAAAAATTTCATCGAATTTCACTAAACATTATACCAGATTTTAATAGCGTGCGTGTATCTATTTCACCGAATTCAGTCTTCCTTAACTTGTTCGTCGATAAATCGATTAATATCGTCCATCAAAAAACCTTTTTGATAGAGACTGCGCTTCGTGCGTAAGGCCCGTTCTGAAAAGCCGTACTTGCGATTGCGCCGCCACAATTTATCGCCTTGCGTCACTAAGGCATCCCACTGTTCGTCGGCGTCCGGTTGTAAATCTAAATTTTCAATTGCAGCGCTAATAATATCCGGTTCAAAGCCTTTGGTCATCAGCCCTTGGCGGACTTTTTGTTGCATGGTCTTAAATGCGAGTTTGCCATAGCGTTTCGCCAATTTTTGCGCGGCTTCGGTCGCATTTTCTAAGCGGTCATCACTGGAAAATTGCCCCGCTAAGGCATCGTCAATCAATTGTTCCCCGACGCCTTTGAGCCGTAATTTTTGCCGAATCACCCGCGGCCCTTTGTCAGACGTGCGTTTAGCCGTACGAACATAGGCGTCCGCGTATTGTTGGTCATCTAATAAATGCAATTCACGTAACTGGACCATCGTGGCCGTAATGACGCCTTCATCCAGGTCTTCATCACGCAATTTGTCATGGACTTCTTTTTCCGTGCGGAGTTGATGGGATAAATAATCTAACGCGCGGGCGTACGCTTTGGCCACGTCATCGGCGGCCACCATCTCAGCTTGCAGCGCGGCATCAACTTCCATCCCCTTAAAGACGCGATACTTAATCATTACCGATTCACTAATCGGAAACGCGTACTTGTCATCTAAATAAATGTTATAACGGCCGGCGCGTCTTTGCGCCATGATTTTGGTAATCTTTTTTGTCATTAATTCAGGCTCCCAGTATTAAATTACCTTGCCCTTATAATTTAACAGAAAATCGAGCTATTACCAAAAAAGTCGGTCACCACCTCGTGAACATCGCCACGGTTGACCACGTAACCGTTTTGTTTCAATCCGAAGATTAGTAGCTCAACAAACACCTCCCGCTGATAATCATGATGATGTAAATTAGCGGTCGCCGCTTCAGCTGAATCACCAACAAATGTTAACTGCGATTGCCGTTGTTCACAAGCCCGCCGTTCCTGCTTAATGGCATTAGCCGTAGCTAGTTGCTTCTCAAAACTATTGGCACTGCGTTTAATCGTCACCGTAATATTGTTCCCGAATAACAACTCGCAAACCTTACCATCGGGATAGTAATCCATTAATTGATGAGCCCCGACCCAACTCGTATTTTCCCGACTACGGGCCCCCAGCGGAATATACTGTAAATCCTTAAAGACAATCGGCAGACGATGGCATGTATGGCCTAATTCAGTCGCAATATGCCGATTTTGAAGATCAACCGCAAAGTCCATCGATGATTGCCATGACCGTTTAAGCAACTGGCGACTCGTTTTTGTCGTACTTAATAACCCGCGCTGCGTGTCAAAAACTACCGTATTGGCATCACACGCTTCTTTGTGCAAGTCAAGCAATAAAAAAGTGTTCAAAGCCGTTAGTTTCAACCCTTCGACCCGCCGAGCATGTTTGACGATTGATAATGGATTGATGGTATCAAAATGAGTCGGTAAAGCCTGCCAAATCTGTTGATTGAGTTCAAATCGTTGCTGATTGTGCATTCATGATGCCTCCTTTAGATTGATATAACGGGGTTCTCACAACAATGAATCATATCAATTAACTATGAATTATAGGAATCGTTCATTGTATAACCCCAACTATACCGGTAATACACAAGCAATCAAAACGATAAGTTTGCGAACTTCTTGATTCTCATGGCACTGTTAAAAAACAAGCTGATTCACCGATTTTCAGGGATATTTACGTATTTTTGGTCATTTTTTACGTATCGTAAAATTTAACGTTCCTCGTTAAACTGACCTCAACCTTGGCCAAGGTAATTTACGCAAAAAGAGGTTACCAATATGCGCACTGACCGTTTAGAAAATCGACAAGCTTTCGACTTACTCGCCCAACCGGCCCATCAAAAACTGCTCTACGGTGCCCTTAAGGCCGCCAACGTCACCAAAGGCCATCCCTACTTTGAAGACTGTGTGACGGTCGCCCATTTAACGTGGCTGTCAGCGTATCAAAACTACGAACCTGAATTACCGGCAAACTTACCGGACTTTCGTAAGTTCGCCTTTCGCCGTATCAAGTGGCGGACGGTCGATTATTTACGAAAACAAACGTTACGAAGCCAATCGCAAGTCGACTTGACTGCCGCTGAAAACTTGGTGATTGCGCCGATGGCTGACCAAGAAAAACAATGGGAGCTCACCGACTTATTGACGACCCTCCTCACACAATGTCGCCCCGGTGAACGAATTTATTTGACGGAATTTTTCTTAGCTGATCAAAGTGTTGCCGACATCATGCGCACCCATGGCGTCAGTCGCCGCACCGTTTATAACTGGCGCACCAGTTTGCTCAAGAAAGCCCACGCGCTCTACTCAAAAAATTAAGTTGCACTATTGGGCACCCTCACCCGTTGGTATTAATGTAGGGCCCTACAAATCATAAACTGGAGGTATCACCCATGCAAAACTGGTTCAAGAACACCCTCAACGTCGAAGTTGCCAGCGACGATAAAAAAGGCGCCAAGCACAACTTTATGGACATTACGGAAACCATCACCGATGCCCAAGTCGATCAAGTCAGTCAATTAGTCGCGGATTTGACCGCCAGCCCCGTCAAACAAGCGACCCTCAAAACGGTCCACAATTTCGTCATGTAGTTGCACTTTTGAGCCGGCTCAACCGTTAGTAAGTTGTTAGCTGGCCAGCCAACACTAATTTCAAAGGAGGACGTCATTATGGAAAAGACTTGGCAAAAAGCGAGTGTCGCTATCGAAATGCACACCGACACGGATGTGAAACGTAAGCAAACGCTCAACGCAGTCGCCCAAGCAGTGACCAATGAACAGCTCACCACCTTAGGCCACGTCATGGAAACCTTGACCGGTAACCATTTCATCGCCGCTAATGTCACCAACTACTACCAATACCACGCTTAATAATAGGAGGAATCATTCATGAAAACTTTAGATATGAGTTTCAAGACTAGTGCCCACAAGGTCCACCACTTAAAGTTACGCTACGCCAGCGATGACTTGTCCAAAGAAGTCGTGGCCAAAGCGATGGCCGATCTGACTGCCGCTCAGTTGTTCAGTAAGGAAGGCGTTAACTTAGCTGCCGAACCATTGGCTGCTAAGTATGTTGAAACCGTGGAAACACCGATTATTGAAGCACCTAAGGACTAGTTTTGGTTAACTGCTGTTACCAAACGGCCGCTTCCCGATGTTGGGAGCGGCCGTTTTCCTATAATCTATTTAGTCAATCGCAAATTTGGCCGCAAACGGCGCAATTAACGCGTTTAAAGTCGTCGGCTCACGCAATTGCGCCTGCCAAGCTAAAACTGTATCAGGACGCTGACAAGCCGCCCAGCTGGCCGCAATACTGGCAATCGTGTCAGTATCACCACCTAAGTTAGCCGCTAACAGGATGGCGTCAGCGACCGTCTTGGTTTGCAAGTTACACCAAAGCGCCGCCGCAAACGTATCGACGACATATGCCGTCGATTTAACTTGGTCACGCGGCGTCTTGGCGAAATCTGGTGATAAGTATGCCGTATAGTAATCCCATTCAGCCAAGACTTCTGGTTCGGCTTGTAGCGCTGATGGTAACTTGACGGCCAGCAGAGCTAATGACTGTTTTAACGTCGCGCCATTTAGGATGGCGTGTAGACTTTCCAAATATAAATAACTGCCCAGAATGGCCCGCGGATGGCGATGTGTCATGCTGGTGTAATCACGATACAATTTTAGACGCGTGGTTAGGTTGGTTTCGGTTTGTAAGACGATAGCTAGTGGTGCGAGACGCATTAGCGCGCCGTTACCATTAGCAAAATCTGCGGCGTCCCCGCTGGCGACCGCTGGAACCTGATTCGTAAAATGATTACGAATAGCATGCATACAAGTCTTCCCCACGTCGAACGTATGATGCGCCGGCATATAATCGCCCCACATTACAAACGCCTGAAACTTGTCGAATAGCTCATCATAGCTGGCATCCGTCGTTAGATTATCCATGAGCGCCAACGTCATTGCGGAATCATCTGACCAAGTCCCCAATGGTTGGTCCCAATAGCCACCGACAGACATTGCGGTGACCTGATAAGTATCACGTTCTTGAAATTCGATGGGAACTCCCAAAGCATCGCCAACAATCCCAGCATAAATAATATGTTGTATCTGTTCTGCTTGCATATGGCCCCTCCGATTAAATATCACACGCCAAACGCGTGGCTTTACCGGTTTCACGTTGGACATTATATATCTCGACAATAATGCTATTGCCGACTGGATGCCAATCAATGGCCTTAATCAGGCTACGCATAAATGTTCGTGTAATTTGCGTTTTAATCGAAATCCCACTCCGATCAACATCATCGTAAAAGATGACCCGTTGATCCAGTTTATCAATTTTGAAATAGTAGTAGGCATAGTGGTCTGTGCCTCGTTTTAAAACTAAATGGTATGAAGAATTATAATCAGCGGGAAAAACGTTGATTGCATCATCATTCATGTGCGTGACATCCTTTTCACTTAAATTTACGAGTTTGATAGCTGAGTTAATTGTACCGTTATTGGATTGGAAATAATAGGCATCCGCGGTAAATAGGCGTTTTGGGACGGTCCAATTGAGAATACGGTACGACTTTCAAGTGGGTTTTCATAACAACCAACAAGCATAGATTAGTTAATGATAAGAACAGAATTACAATGTGAACAAACTAATACACGAAACATTGACAAATCACGGATTCATGCTAAATTGTACTTAGAATTACCGAATTATAAACATTCAAAATTCTTCATATTAGCTATTTCCAATGTCAGATAGTTTTATTTTTAAGAACCATCTTTGGTATAATGTAGTTGGTGTATCGTGCTGAAACTTGGATAATGTTTACTTGGACCAAAAATTGTACTATAATTTTCTGGTTACATACATTATTATTTACGGCACCATGTATAGTAAATTACATACTAGTCGTTTGTTTAATGACGACTTATGCATGGTATTTTTACCCATGCCCCCTTCTTAAGAAGAAGCATTTGAGGGGAATATCAAAAGGAAGAGTATAGGGTGTTACAAATGGAATACAATGAACGGGAAATACGGCCGATTACAATTAATGTCGAACGACAACGACATCGTTACGTCTATCGCTCCATCAAACGTCTTTTTGACTTTGTAGCTAGTTTTGTCGGCTTAATTGTGCTTTCGCCACTTTTTTTAATTGTTGCAATTGCAATTAAGGTAGAAGATCCAAAGGGAAGCGTCTTCTACTCACAGACACGCTTAGGTAAAAATGAAGTTCCATTTAAGATGTTTAAGTTTCGATCAATGGTTTCAAACGCTGATGAGCTATTAGAAAAACTGCTTAAACAAAATGAAGTTGACGGTGCCATGTTCAAAATGCATGACGATCCACGTGTAACTAAAACTGGTCGCTTCATTCGCAAATATAGTATCGATGAATTACCACAGCTTTTGAATGTATTAATTGGGCAAATGAGTTTAGTTGGGCCGCGGCCACCGTTACCACGTGAAGTCGCCGAATACTCAGCCTATGACAAACAACGTTTGAGTGTTAAACCTGGCTGTACTGGTTTATGGCAGGCAACAGTTCGTAACAGCGTTGGCTTTGATGAAATGGTCAAACTTGATTTACTATATATTTCAAAAAGTAGTGTCGCATTTGATGTTTACGTATTATTCAAGACTGTGATGGTCTTTATTAGACCTAACGGTGCTTACTAAATTTATACAATCAATTAAAAGAGGGTCAGCATTCATCTGAATGCTGACCCTCTTTTAATACTATCATTATGATTTCTCTATTGAATTAAGTTGACAAGCTTAGTTAGTTAAACATATTATTATATTTATAAATTTAACAAAGGGGAATTATATCTTGTCGCATCAAGAAAATTTTAAAAAATGGAGTCCATGGTTAATTATGATTGGTTTTGTAATCGAATCCATGGTGTTGCTCATAGTAATTCAAGCACTTCAATCAGGAAATATTAAAAGCGCTTTATATTGGGTTGTTTTACATAAAAAGATTTATCTTTTTAGCACAATTATTCTCTCTATTATTGCTTGGGGGTTAACTAGTTTAATTAATCGCTTATGGATTAGTAATAGTTTATTCATCGACCTCATGATTATTTTCGGATTCGTCAATAGTCAAAAAATGACTTTCAGGCAAGAACCACTACTACCGAGTGATTTGACTATGGTGACCAATGCGAATGAATTATCTTCAATGATTAGTCTTAGCAGTATCATCATTACCGTCATTGTTTGTTTACTCGTCATTGTCATCAATTTTTGGGGCTTACGACGACTTCAATTGCGTAAAAAAACGTTTAAAATTCCGACTCGTATCGCCGGTGTCATCATTACGACTTTAATGATTTTTTCGTTTTTTCGCATCAATCACACCAATGGTATCGTCGCCAAAACATTCGCTAAGCTCGGCATTCAATCATACACCTGGAGTTTGGAAGACTCTGCTAATAACAACGGCCCCGTCATTGCCTTTATCAATTCGATTGATATTACCGTTATGGACGAACCTGCCGGCTATTCACAGGCACGGATGCAGACTATTGCCAAACGTTATCAAAAAGTTGCCAATACCATCAATCAACACCGAACTCAAAGCAACATTAATAAACAGACTCTGATTTATATCCTAAGCGAAAGTTTTTCTGATCCGACGCGAGTTCCAAACTTAAAAGTCAGTGCTGATCCAATTCCAAAGATTCGTAAGATTAAACAAACGACGACTTCAGGCGTTATGTTAAGTTCAGGATACGGTGGCGGAACTGCTAACATGGAATATATGGTTGATACTAGTCTAACCTTGAATTTCTTCTCGAAAACATTAACGACGCCTTTTACACAACTAGTTCCTAATCAGAAAAAAGCCTACGCTATTACTGACTTATTTAACACTAAGAATGCAATTCATACAAATACCGGTACTTTTTATCGACGAATCGATGTTTATAAAAAATTCGGCTTTCAAACCTTTAGAAATACCGATTCTAAAGGCAAACTAAAGTTGCATTATACTAAAAAAATTCAAAACAGTGAATATATTGGCGATGATGCGTCGTATAACAATGCCTTGTGGCAAGTGAAGCAAAAACAAGGCGGCCAATTTATCAGCCTAGCAACCATGCAAAATCATATGCCATTCACAAATAAGTATTATCACAATGATTATACAATTACCGGTGTCGCTGGTAAGTACAACAACGCCGAAATCACTAACTATACCGAAGGCTTACACCTGACTGACAATTCAACCAAAGCTTTTATTGATAAGCTAGATAAAATGAAAAAACCGATCACGGTTCTTTGGTACGGCGATCATCTTGCAAGTTTGTACAATGGCGACAGCATGGCTACTTATAACGTACAATTGCATGAACCTGATTACTTCATCTACAGCAATAAGTACGCGCGTCAACATGGCTACGGCACAAAGAAAATCAAAGCAAATGCGAATGTCGTTGGTTCTAACGCGCTCTCAGCCCTAGTATTAGAACAAATGCATCAGAAAGTCAGTCCCTACTATGCACTGATTACAAAGGTGTTAAAAGAACTGCCGGCTATGGCATCTGATAGCCAAAATTCAACTGACGCCTTACTAGTTAATCAAAACAATCAACAAACTTATTTACGTAATTTGACAGCAAGTCAACGGAAAATATACGAAGACTACAAACTTGTTCAATATGACTTAACAGCTGGAAAGTCATACTTAGGTCGGAATAATTTTATGACCTTGAATTAATACTCAAGCTTTTGAGTGAATTCTTTAAAACTAAATATACCTTTATGGTAGATTGCAAATTTAATCCGAATTTTTGGACAAATTGTTCAGCATAACC
>NZ_AYGX02000101.1 GCF_000498955.2 Lactiplantibacillus fabifermentans DSM 21115
AAGCTGATCTTTTTTGTCCGAACAGCGTTCGGATTAATTTTACAATCTACCGTTTACTAAAATGTCGGGCTTTGATGCGACATTGGTTGATGAAGAAGTTAACCCGGATGCTATTTGAAAATCAATGTATTTTGGCAAAATAATCGTTGAAAATTGAACGCCTAAAAAGTCTCACACTGAAATGCGACTTTTTGAGATGGAATAAGATTTTGTGTATAGCAATATCGGGAAGCATCAGTGTTACTGGCGATAGAAAATCAATCCAGAAATTTGTGGAAGTATCCGGTTTTAGGAGTCGTTCGATAAGTGTAAGGGCTGGTGGCATCTTTCAAACCATACGTGAGCGGCGCCATAATTAAAAGCATAAATCCAAGAATTAAGCCGACTGCTTGTAACCAGCCACTGCTAGTTAATAAGTGTTGTTGAATCAGTTCAGTCATTAAGGCAATGGCCAGGGGGGCGAATAAGAACCAAGCTGTGGCGTTACCAGGAAAGTAAATGGTGTCTTTACCGGCGCGGTAAAACTTATGCAACATGAAGGCGCCAAAATAACAATGCATCACTGCTTCAATCAGGGCAAAAATTGCAAAGATGGCGGCTAACCGGGGCGTGCAATGAATCAGGAGTGGTGGGATCGTTAAAATCATGGAAACAATGTCAACGGTCGAAGCCGACAAGCGGTTACCGGGATAGCGCAATGCGTTGGTTGAGCCGATAACGGTGTTGAACCCCCACAAAAAGCCCCCGGGAAAGCGATATTCTTCTAGTTGGTGCAGACACATGGCGGCCATCAAGGCATAGGCCAGCCGCGCGAATGACGGTAACGTTGACCACCGGATGAGTAACAAGCTGACGACCAAGATAAAACTGACAATATCAACATAGACGTGCAAGCGGGTGAAGTAATCTAAAAATTTTTTCATAAGCGGACCTCCGATTTTTATCGTTAGGTGTCACAGTTGTGCTACCTAACGAAAAGCATTATAATCGGGGATAAATCGCTTGGTCAATGGTATTAGGCTAAGTGCTACAAAAGGAGTGATTCCGTGACACGTAAGCGCCAAGCTAATCCGCAAAAGGCGTTATCCAAACAATGGTTGGCGGATGCCTTGGTCCGGTTGCTCGCCACGATGCCGTATCAAGATATTACGATTACGGCCATAACGGCGGAAGCCGACTTGGCTCGTCGGACATTTTATCGGCATTTTGCGACGGTCGATGAAGTTTTGGCTTATGACTTAACGGGAATTTGTCAGGACTTTATTGATGAGTTAGCCGATTTAACCGAATTGGATTTTGAAACGTTAATCATCCGGTTCTTCACGTTTTGGAATGAACGCCGCGAGTTTTTGAAGCTACTCCAACAAAATAATTTGGAATATCGGTTGTTACAAGTATTCATGCCACAATTGCGTGACCGGCTCATTGGCCACCTCGCGGAAACCGACATTTATGATTTTATTGCCGGGGGATTGTGGAATTTATTGATGGGGTCGTTGCGGTCGGAAACCGCACCCACGACCGCGGAGTTACAAGCATTGGCCCTGCGGATTTTACAGCACCTATCCTCGACACCTAAAATTAATCAGGCGCATTTCAAAAATTGAGATTGGGCCCGTGCTTAAAGTATTTTAAAAAGAATTGGTGCATTTCATTTTAAGCCAGGTTATAGTGAACTTACCGGGCGCCCGAGTCATAATTGATGAGGTAATGAAAATGAAAATTGAATCTTTTGATAGTGCGATTTTTGCATATATGCAGCGGATCGGACCGTATGGACCAGTCAATCGACAGTTAATGCAAACATTTAAGGCGTGGCTAACCCGTGAGAATTTGGGTGGTCAAGCGGCCATTTTAGCGTTGGCATGTGATAATCCAGCGACCACGCCGGCCGCACAGTGTCGGTATGAAGTTGGAATTGTTGTCCCCAGCAATTTGACGTTTAAAGCGCCGATTGCGCAACGTGAATTGGTGGGCGGGCGGTACGTGATTTTTGAAATCGAACATACGGCGTCGGCAATCGGCCAGTTTTATCAGCAGTTAACCACGACCGAGCCAACTAGTCAGTGGCACCGGCGCCCAGCACCGATTATTGAACGCTACCAACCGGACTTAGTTAACAGGGGCCGCTGTGAGATACTAGTGCCAATTAAATAATGCGAAAAAGCGTGCTAACGAAGATGAAATTCGTTAACACGCTTTTTGACCGGTTGTGATAATTTGGCAACTTGTGATATACAAATAACTAGTTGGCAATTACCATAAGTATTCAACGGGATTCTTAATATATTGGTCATACACATCTTGAACGACGGCCATTTGGTCAGCTGTCAACGGCGCTAATTCAGCGGCCGCCGTGTTACGTTCAATTTGCGTGGGGTTGCTGGCGCCCGGGATAACGGCGGAAACGGCATCATACATTAAGATATACCGTAATGCCGTGGCAGCTAATTGGTCAGTCCCCAAGCGTTTTTTGAGTTCATCGGCGGCTTTCACACCGGTCAGATAATCCACGCCGGAGAACGTTTCGCCTTTGTCAAAATGTTGGCCATTGCGGTTGTTAGTCCGGTGGTCTTCTGGCGCAAACTTAGTGTCGGCGGTATATTTGCCACTTAACAGCCCACTAGCTAGCGGTACGCGGGCTAAGATACCGACATCATGTTGTTGCGCTAACTCGAAGAATAACTTCGCTGGCCGTAAGCGGAACATGTTGAAGATGATTTCAATACCAGCCACGTTATAGTCAAGCGCCTTGATACCTTCTTCAACTTTTTCAACGCTGACACCATAGTTGCGAATCTTGCCTTGTTGTTGTAAGCGGTCTAGTTCGAAGAAAGTTTCTGGTTGATATAACACTTGCGTTGGTGGGCAGTGGAGCAACACCATGTCTAAGGCATCTAAGCCCATATTCTTAAGCGACGCCTCCACGTAGCGGTCGATACTTGCTGGGGTGAAGTGGTCGACTGTCAGGGGTTCTTCCTTGCGGCCAATTTTAGTGGTGAAATGAACGTCGGGATGGGCCTTAATGAATTGACCCACGGCACGTTCGCTAGCCCCATTTTGATAGCCATCGGCGGTGTCGAAGAAATTGACACCTTGCGCGTAGGCTTCGGCTAACGTCGCTTCGGCGTCTTGCTGGTTGAAAGGTAAGCCCCATTTACCACCGAGTTGCCACGTGCCGAGGGAAACTTCACTAATATTAAAACCCGTTTTACCAAATTTTCGATATTTCATAAGTTTGATAACTCCTTTTATAATTGTTAATCGTAGTATCGCACTTCGAGTTCACTCTAAGTCAAGCCGCATTCAAGTTGGTTGCGTGCTGGATACAACAAAAGCCCAGATTACCGGGCCTTTGTGCGATGAAACAGCGCCATACCAATACATTTCTTGACGTGCTTAAGACAGGCTACGAAAATAAAGAGTTAGATCAGTTTTGGTTTGGTCCGCGAGTTGCGTATATTTCTGATTTTCGATGGCCCCTTGCAAAGAATAAAGCTGTTGAATACAAGGTAGATTGTAAAATTAATCCGAACGCTGTTCGGACAAAAAAGATCAGCT
>NZ_AYGX02000102.1 GCF_000498955.2 Lactiplantibacillus fabifermentans DSM 21115
GTTATGCTGAACAATTTGTCCAAAAATTCGGATTAAATTTGCAATCTACCAAGTTAGTTTTGGAACGTTATTATAATTTAGCTGGCGAGACGGTCATGGAACAATATTTCGTTCCTGATACGAATGGAAATCCATTGGCCTCACGGATCATTTTGAAAAACTATGACAATGTGGCAGAACGATTCTTCCAAAATACGGATGCTTTATTTGGCTTCTTTATTCATGAATTGAGTCGTTTAGGTAACGGGGAAGCGACCTTCGTTAGTGACCGTCCCGGCACGGGGGTGCAACCATTGTTGCATCTTGATGCGCCAGCGCATAAATATGTCCTCGTCCCGATTTATCATACGCGTGATATCAATGATCCTTTGCATGCGCAATTGGATGCATTTTTACAACCCGCCTTTGATAATGTAGCGCGTTTTGACGGCTTCATTACTTCGACAGCCGCGCAAGCTGCGCATATCAAGGCGCGGTTCCCACAAGCTAACGTACTGACCATGCCCGCCGTCACTACGGCACCAACTTCACAGAGCGAGCTGAAGCCAATTACCGAACGGCCTAAACAATTATTATATGTCGGACGGCTAGCGGTTGATCGCCAAATTGACCAGTTAATTCGCGTGGCAGCCTTAGTTAAAGCGAAAAAAGCCGATGTGCAATTAGATATTTATGGCTATGGTGATCCTGAATATGTTAAAACGCTGACGAGTTTGATTGAAGAATTGAAGTTACAAGGTAATGTGCACTTGATGGACTACCATGCCGATATGGAAGCGCGCTACGATGATTATCAAATCTTACTAAATACAGCCTTAGCCGATGGCGGCCCAATGGCGATTCCAGAAGCGATGAGTCATGGTATTCCAGCGGTTAGCTACCGCTTCAACTATGGTCCGGCCGATATGATTAACGATGGTGTTGATGGCTTTTTAATTGACCAAGGTAATCAATTGGCGATGAGTGACCGCGTCATTAGCTTACTCAGTGACGCCACGCAATTGACGAGTGTCAGTGAAGCTGCCTTTAAGCAAATGCACGAAAATCAAACGCATTTGAAAGTTTGGCATCAATGGCAACGCGCATTAAACATGAAGGAGGCCTAGTAGGCATGTATTACTTTTTAAATGACAATATGCAGTTTTCTAAATCAGGGATTGAACATGCCGAAATTAATCGGCTGAATTTATTCAAGCAACATGGGGTCGCGGCTAAAATCGTGACCCGGATGTTTGCCATGAACTTACATGATGTGTTGGACGATGCGCACATCGATGATGCTGATTTGATTAATATGTTCGATTACTTTTGTGGCAGTCAACACGTTGAACGGCGACCGTTCAAGTTAAGTGATTTTGATGTACCAGCCGATGCCATTAAAACGCGCAAAGAAAATCATATTCAAGTGATGCAGCGCGGTAAGTTGCTCATGATTATTTACTTACGTAATGATCAAGATGAGATTAGCAACGTTCAATATTTTGATATCAATGGTAAGACCATCAAGATGGTTTGGTGGGATACGCGGGGCTTCAAGTGTCTGGAACAATTGTTTGATTGGGATGGTAAGATTGCCCAAGAAGCATATTTTGGTCCAGATGGCTTAATCCACGTTGAGAAGCTCCATTATTTGAACCATGTGGGTAAAGAACGGTTGACGTGGCGGGTCGTGAACTATCGCGGTACCTCGTGGACGTTTAGCGGCATGAACAACTTAACCCGCTTCTTCTATGACGAGTTGAATCGCAATGATGAAAAGAACGTCTATATTTGTGACCGGACCGTGGAATGTGCCTGGGCGTTATTTAACATGGAAACACCAACCAAGAAAGTCTTACATCTGCATAATAATCACGTCGGCGATGCCAGCGACATGTTGCATTCGACCTTGAATAATAATTATGCCCATGCGTTGAACAACTGGAACTTGTGGGACGGCGTGATTTCGGCGACGCCATCACAAACTAAAGATGTGCAAGCGCGCTTTGGGACGGATGTGCCAGCCTTTACGATTCCGGTTGGTATGTGAGTGATGCGACGTTGAATGCTGAACCAGTGCCGTTTGCATCGCGGCAGAAGCATCTGGTCGTGCAAGTTGCGCGGTTGGCACCTGAAAAGCAACCAGATCAAACGATTGAAGCGTTCCGCCAAGTGCACCATGAGTTCAATGATGCTCAACTTGAATTCTGGGGTTATGCAAACGGCGATATTCAAAAGAAATTGGAAGCTCAAGTTAAAAAACTACATCTTGAAGATGTGGTGCACTTTAAAGGCTATACCAATGATGTGAATGCGGTTTACAATCGGGCCCAAATTGGGACGTTACCTAGTCGGGCCGAAGGGTTCTCACTGATGTTACTCGAAGCCCAAGCACACGGCTTACCAATGATTGCCAATGACGTTAAATATGGGCCTAGCGATATCATTCAAGATAACGTGAGTGGGATGTTAACGACTGATGGCAATGTTCAACAATTAGCGGATGATATGCTGACGTTGTTGAAGGACCAAGATAAGTGCGCCGAATTCAGCACCAATGCCTACAAGAATGCGCATCGATATTCAGCCGATGCCGTCTATGATCAATGGGCCACCTTCATGCACGCCATGGAAGCTTAAATTTAAATACGAAAAAATGACGATTGATTGTAACGTAAAGTTGCCATCATTCGTCATTTTTTAACTAGTTTCGAACCCCAGTCATGGTCATTGCAACACTGGTTCACCAGGTTGTTGAAGTAACGCCATTTGGGCAGGCGTTAAGTTAATCGTGTGGTCCGGGGTGAAATGTTCTGATAGTTCATTGCGCGGATCAGCTTTGAAAACGGTCACGGTGCGCGCCGTTAAATCCAACCGATAGACGAAGCGATTACCGGGCGTTTCCACATAAATTGCGGTAGCGGTAAATGGACGCCAGTCGTACTTAGTCGTGGGTAGGATGTGGGCCTTTTCTAAAAAGCTAAAAGTTTCATTAGGGGTCATAATGGTCACTCCTTTCTACTTTGACTCCAACTATTATTATAAATATTTAGGCAGACTTTGCAATCAAAGTTTACTGTCCCTAAAAATCTGATGTTTTTGATAAATAAAGCCTAAAAAAACCTCGTTTTACTGATGCCTGAAGTCAGTAAAACGAGGTTTTCGTTAGTAGTGAATATTTAGTTACGACTCAATTAATTGCCTAACGAACTACCATGACGGCAATTGGTGAGTATTTCGCCATGTAAGCAGCTTGGCTACCGAAACGGCGCTTAATCCCTTTTTTAGCTAAAGAACCAATGACTAATAAATCTGGTTTAACGTGGGGAATCACATCTTTAACGATGGTTTCGCCTGGTTCACCTTCAGCAATCATGGCGTGAACGTTTTTAACGCCAGCGTCTTGTGCTTGCTTTTGATATTTCAAAATATGTTGTTCCAAATCATGACGTTCACCATGCACGAAGTCTTTACTGAGGGCTTGGTAAACATTCATTTCATCGTCTTCCAAGACGGAAACGATGACTAATTCAGCGTCGTCTTGGATGGCTTGATGAATGGCATAATCAAATGCGAGGAGGGCATCGGCGGAGTCATCGACCCCGACTAAGATGCGGTTGAATTTTGTACTCATGCGTTAGCACCTGCCTTTGCGTGTTCAGCTAACTTAGCTGCGTAACGCTTGTTACCACGATATAAGTCGAAGATAGTCCAAGCTAATAAGGCTAAAATAGCGACGATTAGGACATAAGCAATGATGTTTGAAAGTGACGTTTGCGCGGCCGTTGGATTGTCACCGAAGAAGCCGGCAATGGCATCGGGTAACCCAATCATGTTCAAAACGGTCAACCCAATAACGGACAACCAACCTAAACCTTTGACCCAAAGTGAGTTCTTGAAGCGATTACCCATTTCGACCGAGCTGTCAGTCATCATGAGTAATGGCAACATCGAGAATGGTAACGCGAACGCTAAGAAGACTTGGGAATTATTCATTAAATTATTCAGGGCGGTATGTTCATCAATGGCACTCTTGCCACTAGTTAACATGACACAAATCAACACGGGAATAACGGAAATTAAACGGGTAACTAACCGCCGTAACCATAAAGGCATCCGCATGTGAACGAAACCTTCCATGATAACTTGACCAGTTAAAGTCCCAGTGATAGTTGAGTTTTGACCAGAAGCTAACAAGGCAATCGCGAAGAGCGCTGATAAGACCCCAGACTTAGCAACACTGATTAAGATACCGTTACTCAACATTGACGTATTGGATAACGCTTCGTATAAACCGAAGAATGAAGGATCTTTAACGGCACCGCTCTTGAAAACGGCGACCCCCATAATAAGTAACAGTGAGTTAACGACGAACGCAAAAGTTAATTGGATGTTGGAATCCCAAGCCGCAAACTTAACGGTCCGGGCCACATCTTCTTCATCGCTATGATCAATCTTACGCGTTTGTGAAATAGCTGAATGCAAGTACAAGTTATGCGGCATAACCGTCGCCCCAATAATCCCTAAGGAACCTGAAAGTGGGGTCATCCCAGCCACACTATGTGAGGTTGAGAAGGTCGCAGCTGTTGGGACTAAGCCTTTAACGACGCCGCCCCAATCAGGGTTAGATAATGCAACTTGATAAACGAATACGAATAAGATAACTAAAATCAAACATACGACGATGGCTTCGATTTTCCGGAAACCAATTTTCGTCAATAATAGCAAAACTAAAACGTCAAAGACGGTAATGAAGACGGCAATGATCAATGGAATGCCGAATAGTAAGTATAGCGCGATGGCCGCCCCGATAACTTCAGCGATATCAGTCGCCATGATGGCAAATTCAGTTAAAATCCATAAAACAATCCCCAAGGACTTACTCGTCCGGGCTCGAATCGCTTGCGCCAAGTCCATCTGACTCACGATACCAAGTTTAGCGGCCATGTATTGTAGTAACATCGCAATCAAACTTGAAATCAAGATGACAGACATTAACATGTATTGGAAGTTTTGACCACCGGTGATTGAAGTTGACCAGTTACCGGGATCCATGTAACCAACGGCAACTAAGGCACCTGGACCAGAATAGGCGAACAAGGTTTTCCAGAAACTCATGTTCTTGGGAACTTCGATCGTTCCGTTGATTTCCTCCAAAGAAGGACCGTTCGCATATTCGATTAACTTATGCTTGCGGTTTGGCGTACTGCTTTTTTCACTCAATTGTAACTCCACCTTTCGTCTTGTTAAATCATATGAGCAGTTGTTATTGTACAATAAATAATATAAAATGGAAATACTTTTTAGGGCTACCTACAAAAATAAATTTGGGGCGTTAATTTTATGCGAAAGAGTGTTAGCAATTATTTAAAAACGATTTACGAAGCAAGTTATACCCAGAATGGTACTAATAACAAGCAAATTGCCACCTTGTTAGACGTGTTACCAGGGTCCGTCACTGAAGCGGTTAGTAATTTAGAAAAAGATGGCTTAGTTATGCGGCAAAAATATCATGAGATTACGTTAACGGCCGGTGGTTATCGGCTTGTTAAAGATTTGATGTATCGTTACCGCTTATGTGAAGTCTGGCTCGCTAATTCGATTAACTTACCAATGGCACTCATTCCTGAACAAGCCTGGCTGATGGCGGCGATTGATAGTCAAGATTTGATCATGCAATTGGACCAAAAGTTAGGCCAGCCTGAATTCAGTCCATTTGGTGGGGCATTACATTTACCAGAATTTGACCAGACTGTTAAGGAGAATATTCAGCCGTTAGCGCAAGTAACAACTGGTCAGACGATTGAACTCGTCAGTTATTTAGAAACCGCTAGCACCGTTAAGTATTTGCAACATAACGGGGTGAAGTTACAACAACAAGTCAAAGTAGTCGATCATGCGCAGCCAATTTCAGTGATTACACTGGCTGATATGGCTAATCATGAATATATGATTGATGAAACGGTGGCACGCTATGTTTACGCGCGTGTTTTGGACTGATGTTTGTGTGACGCAACTAATTTCAGCAGCGCGTCGTTTTTTCGAGTTTATTAACTAACTTATGAAATTGATTAGTTTTATAAGGGGAAATGATTGCAACCCCGGACTAGTGCGTTATCATGGGACTATCTTAGGAATAACGAGGTAGCAGCGATGCTGAATGTCTTGTGGCACTGGTTAATCGTGGCCATTATTTTGGTCGTAGTAACTAGTGGGGTGTGGCGCGCCCGTCATCGGTTAGTGATTGGCAAGCATGTGCGAGATTTAGGCCATTTTTTACACCTGCATGCGGACCAAGATTTGACGTATTTATACCAGTTACTACAATCAGTGCGGTGGACGATGTGGTTACACTGGGTAACGCTCGCCGTGAATGTTAGTATTTCAGTTGCAATTGCGAGGGGGTTATTAATGCCGACCGGGCAATTGTGGGTGATGTGGCTCTTACTGGCGGGCTTGTTGTTGAGTGATAGCGGCCTGACCGTGGTCGCGTGGCGAACCATCAAACTAGTCCAGCGGCACTACTTACGATTAGTTCCGCGCATTAATGAAGTCGAATTGAAAGCCTTGCAACGGTGGTTGACGGTGGCAATCGTCGTTAGTTTTGGTAGTTTGATGTGGGTTGGTGGCGCGTGTTGGCAACTTTATCAGATGTTAGGTTGAAAGCTGGGTAATCTTAACTGATTACTTTACGATATAATACATGTACCAAATTGATGAGAAGCAGAGGATATCTTTGTGAACAAACAGGATGCGTTGATTGAAGTAAAGCGGTTAGTACGGGCGAATCGTTTTGTACTTGTTAAGAGACGATCATCGAAGTCGATGGCTGTAACTACGGCACTTGCTAAGTTAATTGTCTCGAAGTTGGCCATTACGGATTTTGTTAAGCATGAAGTTGATCGTGACTGTCCAGATGGGTATGTTTGGATATTTAAGACCGAGTTTGGTGAAATTTATTATTTGAAGTTTAAATTTGAAAGTACCATTGGTGTAAAATTCATTAGTTTTCATGTTTCAAATTGAGAGGAGACTTAAAATTGGCATCGACATACATTAAAGATTATACGAATACGTTTATTATCCATGACCATGAATATGAGGTAACGGCGCCCGCTCGTTTTGAATGTGGCAGTGACCGACTGTTGGATGACAATCAATTAGATGATCATGCCGTTGAAATGGCTAATCAAATGTATCGCGACGATCAAGGGCTCGTATCACCAATTGAAATTAAAAGTTATCGTGCCAAAATTGGATTAAATCAACGCGAGTTTGCTGAGTTACTCGGCTGGAGTCCCAATACCGTCGCTTTATATGAGACGGGGGCATTTCCGTCTAAGGCGAATAATAAGCTTTTGAAGGCTTTAATGAAAGATGCGCAAATTTTACGCACTTATTTGTCACTAGATGACCAACTGAATAAGATGACGATGCAAAAAATTGAGCTGGCGTTAACTAAGGCCCAGAGCAGTCGTAGCCAACACCCACGTAGTATTGATGTCAGTTAAACATGGTTAGTGCCATCGTAGTAAAAGCAGCAATTAGCGGCTGTTGCGCTTGGCTTTTGCGGGTCAGCAGATGGGCGTGAATTTGGTTATCAAGTGGTGCGGGCACTGCTCGTAGCGTTTGGCTAGTGAGCTCAGCTTGGACACTCATCGTCGGTAAATAACTGTAGCCAAGATTGCTGCTGACCATCGGCTTGATGGCCGCGATACTCCACAATTCCATAATGGTTGGCCGCAATTGGCATGCTTCCCATAAATAGTTTTCGAATTGATTACGGTAACTACAATCAGGTTCGTTAATGATAAATGGTAATTTGGTTTGACGGACAAGGGTGGCAAAATCAGCGTCATTATCCGGGCTAGTCACTAAGCTCATGGCGACGGCCCCTAAATCATGGTCAATCAAAGTTGTCGTGGTCAGTTGAGGCCATAGCATGAAAGCAATATCAGCTTCGCCTGCCATGAGTTTTTGTTGATTGAAGCGGCAAGTCGCATTCGTTAATTGTAATTGGACGTCTGGGTACTGTTGCCGAAATTTACGAATAACTGGTGCTAATTGATAAACGGTGAGCGATTCAGGTGCCGCAATACGGAGGGTGCCAGTTAACTTGGTCGTGGTTGTTAAGGCTTCAATGGCTTGGAAGTCGTGCAATAAATGTTCGGTCAATGGTAATAAGCGTTGCCCAGTCATCGTTAAGTTGAGGTGGCGATGCTCGTAAATGAAGACCGGCGCGCCTAACGTGTTTTCTAGTTGTTTGATTTGACTGGAAATAGTGGATTGGGTGTAGCCGAGCAGTTGGGCGGCTTTAGTAAAACTGCCGGTATCGGCGATGGTACGAAAGGTTTTTAGTTGGCGAATATCCATAGTGAACTCCTTTATTGAATAATTCGATTGATGCTAGTTAAAATATCAATTTTACGAATGCTGATTATCTTGTTAACCTTACTACATTGAGAGGGGAAAACAAGATGAAAATTGAACGTTTTAAAAATCAACCACAAACCGTCGCGGAGTTAGTCGATTTGATTATGTATTGTCAAAATACCGAAGCCAATTTGGGTATTAAAATGGCAGAGCAGGCAGATGTTTTTGATATCGTAACCTATTACCAACATCCTGGTGGTGACTTTTGGATTGCGCGCGCTAATGACTGCGTGGTCGGTTCCATCGGGTTATTAAAGCTAAATGATCAAGTCGGGGTATTGAAGAAATTATTCACTTATCCAGAATTTCGTGGTCAGCCTCACCGACTGGGGCAACAACTCCTACAAACGCTATTGGCTTATGTTCACAACGAGACTCACTTGACCCGTCTTGTTTTAGATACGCCAGCGGCTGAAAAGCGGTCGCATGCATTTTACGAAAAGCATGGCTTTCAACAAATCGAACGTAAAAATTTAGCGGTTCAATACCCGTTTCCCGACCGCGACTCCTTGATTTATGAATTGAAAATTGCGCGTTAAGCACCAAAGCATCTGTTAAATCATTTTTGCAGATGTTTTTTATTGGCCTGAAATCCAATGATAGCGCGGATGCTCATAATATTAGCTTGTCGAATCTCGTGTAAATCGGTACGATAGTTTTGGGTGGTGGGGGAATGGACTTCGCAAAAAATTTACGGGCCCTACGGCAGCAACAACAGCTGACGCAAATTCAAGTGGCCAAAAAATTACATGTATCACGACAGACGGTTTCAAGTTGGGAAAACGAACGGAGCTATCCCGACATTGAAACACTGATTCAAATTAGTAATACGTATCAGGTGTCATTAGATGAGTTATTAAAGGGGGATGTTGGTATGGTGAAACATTATCAACAACAAGCAGCCGTTAGCCAACGCGATGCGCGCATCACGGTGCTAAGTTTTTATGCCACGGCGTTGCTGTTGTTTTTATCATATTTCTTAGGAATGATGGGCTGGAGCGATTTTCCTTTGATAGAGTGGTTACCATTTATTATTTTTGCGGCCACCTTAGTGCTGACGACCCATTATCAATCTTTTAATGGGTGGTTTTCAACGCCACGTAAACGCTATGAGAGCATCGCGCTGGCCGTGGTTGTCATTGCGTTGAATGTCGCCTATGCGGTCACTATGCAAAACATCCCGGTGTTACACCTGCCAGGCTATTCGACGGCCTATGTGTTGGGTTATGATTTCGGGATTGTTACGGGCCTAACGTTATACTCGTATAGCGCTTTTCTCGTCATTAAAATAATGATAACTCGTGGGGATGCCTAAATGAAAATAATTTCAAAGCGTGGCGGTCATTTTTGTTTACGACTTGCCGGCATCTGCGTTTTCTTATTAATCGTTGGTAGCTTCAGTGCCCTACCAGTGATGGTCTATATGAATCACTTTAATGTGGTAACGGTAACGATTGGTTATGGGTTATATGCCTTGGAAATTGCCGTCTTGTGGTGGGCGTATCAATGGACCGCCAAGCGACATGCGTTAACTTTACCTAAGCTAACGGCGCGAGTTGATCAACGTCGTCTATTGACGATTCTTATTGGCGTCGTGGTCATCTTAGGCGTGTGTTTTGTGCATGTTCAATTGATGAAAAATTTCGGTATTCCCGAACCAGAAAATGCGCGTGACCTTGATAAAATGATGCAACTACATCCGATAGCGTTGTTAATTGATGCTTGTTTGTTCGGACCAATCTGTGAAGAACTCCTATTTCGGGGATTGTTCTTTAATCTCAGCTTAAGTTCACGCCTGGCCCAACAACGGGTGTATCAAGTCGTTGCGGTGGTCGTTAATGGGATGCTGTTTGGTTTTTTACATTGTGATAATAGTTTTGAGCCATTTTTGTATTATAGTTTATTCGGCGTCGTTTTAGCGGTGAGCTACTTGACGTCTAACCGTGACATCCGCGTGGACATTAGTATTCACATGTTAGCCAATATCATGATCGCCATTTTAGGCTTCTAAAAAATCGACTATCAGTTGAGTTTTCTCAGCTAATAGTCGATTTTTTTACTGTTCTTCATCGGCAACGCGTTTAAATTTAGTTTGACCAAATAAGGTGCGGCGCGCGGCGGGTGAGCGTTGGGCTAACCATAATGTGTAGCCTAAACTCGTAGCGGCGGTTAAGGCCCAGATAATCCAACTGGTGTGGTCACTGGCCATGGTAAAGCGATAGAAGCTGAAGACATCGGCCATCACTTCTTCGAAAAAGTCTTCCCAAACTTTATGGGCGGTAATATTTTCGTGCAAGTAGACCGCTTCAATTAGCAGTTGCATGCCGATGACCATCAACCAACCGTATAAATAATGGCGGCCACCTTGGGCAGTGACGACTTTTTGATAAATCGGGACTTCTTTGTTGTGATCATTACGAAAATAAGTCGTGGCCGTTTCTTCTAAACGAATCCGCGTGTGTTGCGCTTGATAGCGACTCACGAACGACGCAAAAACTAAAATACCAATTAACAAGCTACCATTAAGTGGGGACCATTTGAAGGTTTCAATGAATTCATAGCAGGTGAAGATGGGAATGATCCAGTAGCCGAGGCGCGTAATGCTACTGAACTCGAATTGTTCGTGGAAAAAATGTAATAAGATTAAGATAATAATGATTGTGGTCATAATCAAGTTCCTCCTGTGGACGGCCGCTTAACAGC
The DNA here is from genome assembly GCF_000498955.2 of Lactiplantibacillus fabifermentans DSM 21115. Lineage (GTDB taxonomy): Bacteria > Bacillota > Bacilli > Lactobacillales > Lactobacillaceae > Lactiplantibacillus > Lactiplantibacillus fabifermentans. Next base: position 11,116 of record NZ_AYGX02000102.1, read on the forward strand.
TTACCACAGTCTAGTTTGTTTCGTTAATAAATATACTTGTCAGTTCAGAATGGTGGCTAGCCCGGTGTGGCAGTGGTTATGCATTTCTATTGCATAAATAAAAAATTGATGAATTGAATTTCAAATATTGGCAATTACATTAAAATATTGTGTATACTGATTAAGGAAGATTAGAACAGTTATTATATAAAGTTGATGTCTGACCGGCCAGCCATTGGAAGAAAGGTTGATCAAGTATGGCGAAAAATCTCAATTCGTCGCAAGAATCTCCGGAAGAAGTTGTCGCAGTTGCGGCAACGGAAGCCAGTATCAATACTAACGAAGTGACTGACGCGGCCGACAAAACAAGTCGACAAGCAGTCCGCTATGTTTTGTGGGGCTTAATCAGTGTTGTTGTTAATTTTTGTGCGTTTTATCTCCTGTACCGTATCTTACACATCGAATATCAAGTCGCAAACTTAGCGGCGTGGGTGACGAGTGTGCAAGTTGCCTTTTGGGTCGACCGCTTAATTGTCTTTAAGCACAAGTCTGACCAACCATTCCGCGAAATGGGCAAGTTTTACAGTACGCGGGTGGTCACGTTACTGATTGAAAGTGCGATTTTATGGCTCGGAATCTCGTTACTCGGATTCCCAGGGGTCATTATGAAAGTTATTGGTCATTTGATTGCGGTCATTTGTAACTTCTTCTTATCAAAAATATTTGTCTTTCGGCAATAAAAGCCGTCAACCAGTTGCACTTATGCGGCTGGTTTTTTTGCGACCAAAATGATGGCACGATTAGCTGTGACAACGAAAGATAAGGTTTGATAACAATTGAAGCTTATCTATATAAAATGTTTTTGGGCTGTGGTTAAATAGAATTGAGACAAATTGCGGACTTATTAAGTGTAACAGTCACCGTAATTATTTTGTCGTAAAGGAGCATACCCCAAATGAGAGCAATTAAACGGCTATTATGGGCAGTGGTTATCGTCCTAGCAGTTGGTTGGGGCTACAATAATCGCGCCACCTATTTACCACAAGTTGAAACGGCAGTTGGCTATTATGGCACCAAGCTAGCCACCGCTTTATCAGGTCACTTATCGAGTCAGTTGGTCAAAAATGCCGCTGACAATACGGAAGCAGCAAGTAGTAGTAGTAATTCAAGTAAGACTAAAACGAGTACGACAACGACCAGTTCAACGGGTACGAGCAGTAGTACGAGCAATGTGGTCGTCACGCCGACGGAATCCATCGTGCAAGGCGTCACGTTATCAAAAACGTATTATTATCAGTTTGACAGTGATTTATCCGCCGCTGGTCGGCGGGTATTCAAAGATGCGATTGCCGAATACAATGCGACCGGCTTGGTTCATTTAGTTGAAGGAACCGCGCCAAAACGGGCCAATTCGATTACCTTTTCGGTCTATTACAAGAAAATGGCTGCCGACAGCAGTACAGTGGAGTTAGGCCACGGGGGCCCCAAGATTGTTAAACGGGTCAGCTGGAAGGGTACCACGACTTGGAACGAAGCCACGGCCAGCTTGAACGGTGACTATTCCGCCGCCTTCAGTGATTCAGTAGCGGTCCACGAATTAGGGCACGCCCTTGGCTTAGACCACAGCACGTCGACTGATTCTGTGATGTATCCCGTCAGTCAAGGCAAGTACAAGTTATCAACCGGCGACATCGACGGTTTAAAGAAGATTTACAACAAATCTAAATAGTATTTGAACGCGTTTTGCTGTGTGATTGGCTGGACGCGTTTTTTATTTGCCGCTACGCCAGTCGGATATGATGCGCTGAGGGGACCGGTGCCAGCCAAAGGGCGGTCTGCCACCTCGCTTTAAAGCCGAAAATCGCGTCTTTAAAGGCGTCCGCAAAGTAAGGCAGCCAAAAACGCTGCCTAACATTGCTTTCATAGCGCATCATATCCGACTGGCTACGCTAAATGTGGTACTTGGACTGTGAATAGAATTAATTTAATTTAATTGGCTAATTGGTAGTGGAATGGGTATGAGAGTGAATAAGTAGCGCTAGGTTATAAAAAACAAGTATCCGATGACATTTGGTTGTACGGTAATCTAAGCGGAGCCAGGCCGGCACAGTGTTCCGTGGCGGCAATGGTGCTAGCGGTCTTTGCTAGTAGCCATTGCGGGACGTCTTTTGAGACTTGGTCTTTAGGCTCGAAAGCGAGGTTGCAGACCGGTTTTTGGCCGCGACCGGTCCTCACCGAACTCCGCTGTGCCGGCCTGGCGGAGTGACAAAGCAACGACCTGCGACGGTTGTGGCTTTCTAAACGGCGGTGAGACTCCTATAATGAATGATGGATAGTAAGTCTATGACAGAAAGGTCCGTTGTTGAAGATGGCAGAATCAGGAAAACAACCTTTGCAACACCAACATTATCCGACCAGTCCCGCCGAGTATGAAGCAGAACTGACCGAAACTGAAGCCGAATATGCGGCCGAAATTGCAGAACTTAAGCAACAATCGCGCGCTCAAGCCCAACGTTATTTAGTCTGGGGCACCGTCAGTGTGATTGTGAACTTGAGTGCGTTTTATTTATTTAACCACGTATTGAACGTGGAATATCAAATCGCGAACTTATTAGCGTGGATTTTGAGTGTCCAAGTAGCCTTTTGGATTGACCGGATGATCGTCTTTAAACACGAATCCGACCGGCCATTTCATGAAATGTTGAAGTTTTATGGGACGCGCGTCTTAACCTATATTTTAGAAGCCGTTATTTTGTGGCTACTCGTTTCCGTGTTAACCGTCCATCCGACGATTGCGAAAATTGTTGGCCATGGGTTAGCGGTCGTTGGGAACTTTTTCTTGTCGAAGTTAATTGTTTTCAAGCATCCAGTCGAAAGTTAACAAACGCGAACAAAATATGAACACTTCTGAAAAAGGCGACTATAATATAGTTGTACCAAAGTTTTAGAAAGGAAGTTGTTTTAGGATGGCTGCAGCAGTTGAAATGAATAGTGTTTTAGACGAATCAATGAAGGACGTATTTGACTGGAGCGATGCCAAGACACCCGTACGGGATGCAATTTGGAATCACTTCATGGATGCGGACAATCATGACACGGATAAGACGGCCGACGAAGTAGCGCCTTACATGACAATGGATGAAGCTAAGCTCAAGGATGAAGTTACCAAGCTCTTGAAGGCTTAACTTTTTCAACAACTTAATTTTTCAAACTAAGCGTACACAGCTGCCTGTTGAGTAGCTGTGAAGAGCGAAAAGGCCAACGGGTTGCCTCCGAGCATTGCCTAGCGTAAGTACTAATGCGGTTTTTGCATTTGTGCTTACGCGTAGCAAGCGGAGGGGACAGTTGGTCTTTTCGCGTTTCAGCAATAAAAATAGGAACCCTAGTAAATCCATGCGCAAGTATCAAGTTAAATCGCCACAAAAAAACTGGCTCGCTGAAATATCAGCGAACCAGTTTTAATTTAGAGCGCAATTAGCCCTCCCCCGGGGGAATTGCGGATCAGAAGCTATGGCCAACCATTAGTACTCATCAGCATGGTTGACCAAGTTGATGAGCTTAAAACTTAACGATATTCATAATCACAACGCCGAGCACGGTGGCGATACCGGTGTAAACTAGCGCCGCCACAATGGTCAACCATGTGCTTTTACTAAAGAATTTTTCATCCATAATTTAGGCCTCCTGGGCGTCAACGCGCGTCGTTAATTTGCTCTTGTTCAATAATAGGGAACTAGCGACGACAGATAATGAACTTAACGCCATCCCTAAACCGGCAAGTTCAGGGCTCAGACTCAAGCCGATACCGAAGAATAAGCCGGCCGCCACGGGAATACCGAGCGTATTGTAAATGAATGCCCAAAATAAATTCAGTTTAATCCGATTAAAAGTCTTGCGGCTGAGTTCGAGGGCGCGAACGACATCGCGCAAGTCGTTTTTGACGAGGACGATGCCACCGGATTCGATGGCAATGTCGGTCCCCGAACCCATGGCAATCCCGATATCCGCCGTGGTTAGGGCGGGCGCGTCGTTAATGCCATCACCAACAAAAGCGACGGGGCCCTCAGTTTGAAGTTGTTTAACGTGGTCGGCCTTGTCACCCGGTAAAACGTCAGCGATCACTTGGTCGATACCGACTTGTTTGGCAATGGCTTGGGCGACTAGTTCGTTATCCCCAGTCAACATGACGGTCCGTAAACCTTGCGCTTTGAGTTCGGCGATGGCGGTTGCGGAAGTTGGTTTCGGCGCGTCTTGAATCGCGATTAGACCAATGACTTGGTCACTTAAACCAACGAGAACGACCGTTTTGGCTTCATTTTGAAGTTGGGTCATTTGTTGCGTTAAGTCGGACGTTAAATGGTAGTCGTTTAATAATTTGTCATTACCGATAAAGGCTTGTTGAGCGCCAATTTGTGCTTGCACGCCTTTACCTTGAATCGCTTGAAAATTTGTGGCGGCGGTCGGCGTGACGCCGGCTGCGTTAGCACGGTCCATGATGGCGGCGGCTAACGGATGTTCGGAAGCGGCTTCGAGTTGGGCGGCAATCGTTAAGACTTGCGTTTCATCACCCACGATATCGGTGACTTTGGGCTTGCCGTTTGTGATCGTCCCCGTTTTGTCGAAAACGACCGTTTTAATCGTGTTGGCAGCTTCTAAGACTTCACCGTTTTTAATTAGAATACCCATTTTAGCGCTACGACCGGTCCCGACCATTAATGCCGTCGGGGTGGCGATGCCAAGCGCACACGGACAAGCAATGATGACTACGGAGACTGCAAATAACATCGCGTTGACGACGCTAGCGCCGAGTAAAACGTACCAAGTGAAGAATGTCAGAATAGCAATAATTAATACCGTTGGGACAAAGATGTCGGCGATTTTATCGACCGTTTTTTGAATCGGCGCGTGACTCGTTTGAGCCTTTTTAACCATTTCGACGATTTGTGACAACAACGTATCGTTACCAATCTTATTGGCCTTGAACATAAAGGTCCCGGTGTTATTCATGGTCGCGCCGATGACACTATCGCCAGCGCGCTTTTCGACCGGCATACTTTCACCGGTGACCATGGATTCATCGATAGTGGAAGAACCTTCCGTAATAACCCCATCGACGGCAATCTTTTGGCCAGGTTTGACCCGAATCAAGTCACCTACCACGACTTCGGTCAACGGAATCTTAACGAGTTGGCCGTCCCGCATGACTTCGGCGTCTTTTGCTTGTAAATCGAGCAATTTTTCAACGGCCCCGGAAGCGGAGTGCTTCATTTTGTCTTCGAAATATTGGCCTAATAAGATGAAAGTAACGACAAATGCGGCACTTTCATAGAAAACGGCTTGGTGATTTAACATTGCATAAATGCTGTAAAAGTAAGCCGTCGCGGTTCCAACGGCGACGAGGGTGTCCATATTGGCGTGATGATGGCGAAAAGCGGCCCACGCACTTCGCAAGAAGGGGCCCGCTGAGACAATCATGACCGCCGTCGTCAGTAAAAACATTGTCCATTCGTGGCCGGGTAAACTGAAGCCGAACGGTTGGAGCAGCATTTCAATGAGCATGGGAAACGAAACGACTAATGAGAAGACGAAGCGGTTTTTGACTGACATTATTGCACGACCACCTTTCCAAGCGCCATGTTCATGCCGCACGTAAATTCATATTCGCCGGCTTTACTCGTGTCGATATCAAAGGTTTGCGGCGTGTTGAGGGGTAGGGGGTACTTTGTCGTATCTTTTGGTAAGATCACTTCGTCCAAACAACCGGTCGTGCTGATGCGATTAAAGGTTAGTTGGGCCGGTTCACCTTGCTTGAAAGTCACGGTATTCGGCGTATAAGCGCCATCGACGGTAATTGTTGCAGTTTGTAATTTAGTCATAATGATAATCTCCCTTATTTAATGATGACTTTGCCGTGGAACATGTTCATGCCACAGGCGTATTCGTATTCGCCAGGTTTACTCGTATCAATATTGATGGCGGTATTTTGATCTTTGGCTAAAAACTGATTGATTCCAAAATCGGGGAAAACGACTTGTTCTAAACAAGTGGATGGGTCCTTGCGGGTGAAATTGATGTTGGCGGGGACCCCACGTTTTAAGACAACGGTGTTCGGCGTATAGCCGCCATCAACTTCAACGTTGACGGCTTGTTGGTCAGCCGTTTGGTCGGCAGCGGCAGTAGTTTCGGCGTGTTTGCCGAAGAACCACCAGACAATAAAGGCAATTAGCCCCAAAGTAACGATTGTAACGATTAATTTAATCATGTAACTCAGACTCCTTATGTTTACGTTTGTAATCAATGAAGTAAGTATAGTCTCATCGTTTACAAATGTCAACGACAAAAATCAAGGAATTATGCCGAGGTGAAATCAGGCTAGTGATTACAAAAAAACCGGCGCTGCTGGGATGTCCCTAAAGCAGCGCCGGCCTTGCCTGAGCGGTTATTTAGATTTGATTATCGAAGGGGTACTTCATGCCCCAAGCGTTCCGGACACTGTTCAAAATATGGCTGACATCGTGTGATGTTGCCAATTGACCGTCATCATGGCCTGTTTCGATATAGCGTTGCATATCACGAACTTCGTAACGGAGTGCTTGGTCGGCATCGCCGGCCGTCAAGGTTTCGCTTTGACTGGCGTGGGCGTCTTCCGTATAAGTCACTTCGGCACTCGTCGCCCGAGGATAGTTGTTGATTTCAACGTAACCCTTGGTCCCTGAAATAACGCCACGTTTTGGCTGCTTAGCCCGCATGGATAAGGCCATGACGGCTAGTTGTTCTTCGTCGTTTTTCAAAATAATCCCGGATTGTTCGTCGACCCCAGTTTCGAAGAACTTGACGGTCGTCAGGGTCGTGTTAGGTTGGCTGGCTAAGAACGTACGAGCAAAGGCAGTTGCGTAACCGCCAATATCTAACAAGGCGCCGCCAGCTAATTGCTTGTTGAAGAAGCGGTTCTTCGGGTCATAGTCCTTCAAACTCCCAAAGTTAACTTGCACTAACTTGATTTCACCAAGCTTGCCACTAGCGATTAAATCCCGAACTTGGTTATAAATTGGCATGTGATAGAGGGTGAAGCCTTCCGTTAAAATCAAATGTTTGTCAGCGGCGAGTTGTTGAACTTCGTCAAATTGACGCGCATTGACCGTGATAGCTTTTTCACAAAAGACGTGTTTGCCTGCATTCAAGGCCGCTTTAATGTAGCCAAAGTGATACGTATGTGGCGTGGCAATGTAAATGACATCCACGTTGGGGTCAGCAATCATTGCATTGGCGTCGGTGAACGTCTTCGCGATGTGTTTTTCGGCGGCAAATTTTTTCAACATGTCTTCATTAACATCGGCAACGGCATAAACTTGCCCATTCACGTCATTAATCGCATCGGCCATTTCATGCGCAATCCAACCTGTCCCAATCATACCCCAGTTATATTTTTTCATTATGCTTCATCCTTTCTAATTTCGTGAACTGTCCCGGCCTCGTCAAAGGCGAAAGCCCGGGTAACTAAATTTTTAAAATAAGACGTGGCGACCACGCCGTTTTGTTGACTCACTTGCGCGTTGAATGCTGACAACTGCGACCAGTCGCTGGCGTGTACATCTAATAGCAGGTTGCCGTTCGGTGTCCGGACCCAGCCCGCCATTTGGTCGGCCGTCCGGATAGTGGCTTGATAACCGGCAGCGGTTACAAAATGTTGTACGTTGGCCACGGCTGGTTCAATAACTTCTAAGCACAGCGGCAAGTCGGCATTGAGCGTCGGTGTCAAGCGGCTGAGCGGCATTAAAATAATGTACTGATCAGCCCGTTCGGCGTAAATCTTTTCTAATGAATGAATGCCACCGTTACTCTTTAAGGCATTCAAATGCGTATCTAAACTGTCACAACCATCAAAAGCTAAGTCGATGGTCATGGAAGCCGTCAAGTTAGTGATGGGTAAGCCGAGTTGAACACAAGTCGTCCGTGTCAATTCCGATGGTGACACGATTGTTAAGTCCAAAGCTGGGCGTTGCGCTAAGGCGTGCGCTAAATGGGCGACATTGCTGCCGCCACCTAAAGCTAGCGTCATGCCAGGTTTGATTAGCTGTAGCGCAGCTTGAATAATAGGTTCGATAAGCTAACACCTCTGATAAATATTTTTTGTAATTTATTTTCACGAATAGTTATATCACGAAAATTAATTCACGTCAAATTAATTTAAAAGTTGACAATTACAGCGAAAGTGAGTAAATTAGTCTTAATAAAAATTTCACAATTTATTTATTTGAGAAAGGGACTTTCAACATGGATATTAAAGAACTATTGAATCCCGCGGTGATGATCCTAGATTTAGCGGCGACCGATAAAATGAGTGCCATTGATGAAATGGTTGACCAGTTATTTGAAAGCGGTGTCATTAACGACCGCGAAGTTTATCGCGCGGATATTTTAAAACGGGAACAGGAAACTTCGACTGGCATTGGGGATGGTATTGCGATGCCGCATGCCAAAAATGCGGCAGTCCAACAAGCCACGGTCTTATTTGCCCGGAGCCAAGCAGGGGTCGATTATCAATCATTAGATGGTCAACCGGTACACTTGTTCTTCATGATTGCGGTGCCGGCACAGGCCAATGAAATGCATTTACAAACTTTGGCGGCGTTATCGTCACTATTGTTAGATAAACAATTATTAACTGATTTGCAGACGGTTACTAGTCCGGCCGCCGTCCAACAGGCTTTTGAACAGGCCCAAGCGCGGCAAACTGCCCCAACTAAAGCCGTGCCGGTCGCGGCAGATGCCCCGTTAGTCTTAGCGGTGACCGCTTGTCCGACTGGAATTGCGCATACGTATATGGCCGAATCCGCCTTACTCAAAGCGGGGGCTAGTCTGCAAATTCCTATCAAGGTTGAAACGAATGGTTCGGAAGGGGTCAAGCACCAATTAAGTGCCGCTGATATTAAGCGGGCCGCCGGTATCATTATTGCCGCTGACAAAAAAGTTGAAGTGGCGCGCTTTGCGGGTAAACCTGTGTTACAAGTACCCGTTGTTGATGGCATTAAGCGGCCGGAAGCGTTGATTAAACAAGCTGCGGCTGGCGACGCGCCGATTTTTGATGATTCAGGTAATACCACTGCGGCTACGGCCACTGATGAGAAGCAGGGGATCTGGCATCATGTTTACCAAGATCTGATGAGCGGGATTTCCAACATGTTACCATTTGTGGTCGGCGGGGGGATTTTAATGGCCTTGTCGTTTATGTTGGAACAAGCGTTAGGTAAAAGTTCATTGGCATTCACGTTCCTCAATTCATTAGGGACGAATGCCTTTAGTTTCTTAATTCCGATTTTAGCCGGCTTTATTGCGTATTCAATTGGTGACCGGCCGGCGTTAATGCCCGGGTTTGTCGGTGGGTATATGGCCACCCAAGCAAGTGCCAGTATTGTTAAATCGACGGGGAGTGCCGGGTTTATTGGTGGAATCATTGCGGGTTTTCTGGCAGGTTATGTGATTGTTTGGCTGAAACACGTCTTTCGTAAGTTGCCGCAATCACTGGATGGCTTGAAACCGATGATTATTTTCCCAATCTTAGGATTATTCCTAGTCGGGGTGGCGATGTACTTTGTGATTGACCCGATTTTTTCCATCGTCAACTTATTCTTGATCAAATTATTAACGAATATGGGCACCGCCAACGCCGTGTTACTCGGCGCCATTTTAGGTGGGATGCAAGCCGTTGACTTAGGCGGACCGGTGAATAAAGCGGCATACACGACCGCCATTGGGGTCCTAACGGAAACGGGCAATGGGAGTATGATGGCGGCCGTGATGGTCGGTGGCATGGTGCCACCATTGGCGATTGCTTTAGCCACGACGATTTGGAAACATAAATTTACGGCCGATGAACGCAAAGCCGGCGTCAGCAATTATGTGTTAGGCATTTCTTTCATTACCGAAGGGGCAATTCCGTTTGCGATTGCGGACCCGATGCGGGTGATTACGTCATGTGTGATTGGTTCAGTCTTAGCGGGGGGCTTAACGCAATGGTGGCAAGTCCGCGTTCCAGCTCCCCATGGTGGCTTATGGGTGGTATTATTAATGCAGCACCCGTTGTACTTTGTGGCCGCGCTCGTTATTGGGGCGTTAGTCGCTGGCACGATTTATGGTTTATGGCGGCCGCAACGGGACCAACAAAGCGCCGAATAAGGAGTTGGCAGCATGGACAACGATAATATTATTGACATTATTTACGGCAATCTGGGGTCGATGACCCAGACTGACAAAAAAATTGCCGGTGTGATTTTAGCGAATCCACAAAAAGCTATCAATTATACGATTTCAGAATTAGCGACGCTCGCGGCGGTCAGTGAAGCGTCAATTTCCCGCTTTTGCAAAAATTTGTCACTGACCGGTTTTCATCATTTGAAAATTGAACTCGCCAAAGTTTCTGATGACGAAGCGACGTATTATGATGAAATTAACATTGATAATATCCAACAGGCGTTGACGACGATTAAAACGAATAAAGTCGCGGAAATCAGCCATACGTTAGATAGTTTTAAAACGCCGACGGTCAAAAAAATCTTGCAAGTGATCGACCAGGCCCGCGTCTTACAAATTGCGGCCGAAGGGAATACCTTTCCGGTAGTTGCGGATGCGGTCTATCGTTTCAATCAGATTGGCATCTTAGCAATCGGGACTGAATCTTGGGAAACCGCCTTAGCGCAAACCCTGAATTTAACCGAGCGCGATGTCTTATTAGTGATTTCCAATTCCGGTGAATCCAAAGCACTACTGCAACAAATCAATACGGCCCATCAACGAGGCTTGCAAGTCATTGCGGTCACTAACCGTAACGATTCACCCATTGCGTTACAGGCCGATTATCATTTACGGACGGCGGTACGCCAACAAGTCTTAAATGCCGAATATTATTTTTCACGCGTTGCGGCGATGACGGTGACCGAGGCGTTATTCTTACTTTTGATTGCGGAAGACCGGCAACGGTTGAGTTATATTCAACGGCATGAAAATTTGATTTCGACGTTGAAAGTATAAAAAAGAGTGGTCTTCAAGGCGGTTAGTTTGCGAGCATTAACGTGGGACGAGTGATGGTGCCTGGGCTTGGCACCATTGCTCATCCCGGGTTAAGCGGAACAAACTGCCTTGAAAATCACGTTTCGACAATCAAGATAAGGAAAAGACGCCAGCGATAATTCCGGTTCTTGCTAGTAGTTGGTTATTGCCGTAGTTGGCTGACGTAATTCCATCGTCCTGGGACCGGTCCAAGCCTGAGAAGCGGTCTTGGACCTCGCTTTTGAGCCTGAAGCCCAAGTCTCAAAAGACGTCCGTGGTGTAAACGGGCCAAAAACGCCCGTTAACACCACCTTCAGGACGATTCCATTACGGTCAGCCAACTACTAATCTCAGCTCAGTTTCAAAATCATGTTAAGTATATGAAGTTACGAAAATCATAATCAATAGGTAGACAATGGTAGAGTTGCGCGCGGTGAGTTGATTATAAAATGGGGTAGCAGTTAATTTTTTTAAGCTGTGCCATGTTATATGACTAATAGTGAAAACTTCAGTTAACGTAGATTTGCTGATATTTGGAAAGGCCGCTTGAAAATCAGGTTACGACAATTAGAATAAGAAAAAGGCACCAGCCGGAAGTTTCGAAACTTTCGGCTGGTGCCTTTTTGATATAGCGATGTTTAAGCTTAATCTTCTAAAGCGGCCATATGTGCTTCAACCTTAGCGGCGTAGCGTTTGTTACCACGATAGAGATCGTAAGTCGTCCAAGCGAGTAAGGACAAGACGCCGGCAATCAAAATGTAGGCAATGATATTGGCAATTTGAACTTGAGCGTTAGTTGGATTGTCACCAAAGAACGCTTGAATTTGGTCCGGTAACCCAATCATGTTTAAGTAAGTTAAACCGATAACGGAAACCCAGCCTAAAACGCGGACCCATAACGTATTTTTGAAACCTTTGCCCATTTCAACTTCGCTGTTAGTCATCATTAATAATGGCAACATCGAGAATGGGAGGGCAAAGGCCAAGAACACTTGGGAGTTGTTCATTAAGGTGTTTAAGGCCGTATGTTCTTCGACGCCACCTTTGGAACTCGTGAAGAGGACACAAAGCAATACGGGAACCACGGATAACAACCGTGTCACTAACCGTCGTACCCATAACGGCGTCCGCATATGAATGAACCCTTCCATAATAACTTGCCCAGTTAACGTTCCAGTAATCGTCGAGTTTTGCCCCGAAGCTAATAAAGCGACGGCGAACAAGACTGACAAGGCCCCGGACTTGGCAACGGCAATCAGTAAGCCGTTACTTAGCATGGAAGTATCGGATAGGGCTTGGAACAACCCGAAGAACGATGGATCTTTAACAGCGCCCGTCTTGAAAACGGCGACCCCCATGATTAATAAAAGGGAGTTAACGACAAAGGCGAACGTTAATTGGATGTTGGAATCCCAAGTCGTGAACCGCACTGTGCGCGCGATATCTTCTTCATCGTTACGGTCGATCTTCCGCGTTTGTGAAATTGCGGAATGTAAGTACAAGTTATGTGGCATGACGGTTGCCCCGATAATCCCAAGGGAACCAGTTAAGGCCGTCATCCCGCCGACAGGGTGGTCGGTTGAAAATGTGGCAGCTGAAGGCACTAAGCCCCGCACAATGCCACCCCAGTCAGGATTTGATAAGGCAACTTGATAAACGAATACGAATAAAATGACTAAAATCAAACAAACGACTAAGGCTTCAATCTTACGGAAGCCAATCTTGGTCAATAACAATAGTAATAACACGTCAAAAACGGTAATAAAGACCGCAATGACTAACGGAATGTGGAACAGTAAGTACAACGCAATCGCCGCCCCAATAACTTCAGCGATATCGGTTGCCATAATGGCCAACTCCGTTAAAATCCATAATACAATTCCTAACTGCTTACTCGTCCGTGCCCGAATTGCTTGGGCTAAGTCCATTTGGCTGACGATTCCCAGTTTAGCTGCCATATATTGTAATAACATGGCAATTAAACTCGACATTAAAATGACTGACATGAGTAAGTACTGGAAGTTTTGCCCCCCAGTAATCGACGTGGACCAGTTACCCGGATCCATATAACCAACGGCGACTAATGCGCCGGGACCGGAATAAGCAAATAGCGTGCGCCAGAAGCCTTTCCCCTTAGGTACTTCGACTGTCCCATTAATCTCTTGTAACGACGGGCCGTTCGCATATTCCAATAATTTATGCTTATGCGCCGTCTTGTTTTCCCCAATACTCAAACCTAATAGGCCACCTTTCTTAACTCTTAAGCCTTTGATATTGTACCGTATATTTTATGAAAGTAAAATGTTTTTTTAGGGTTGCCTACAAAAATAGTTGATTCGATATAAAATCTACCTACTTAGACCCTCTATACGTAAATTTTGATGAAGATTATTAGTTTCGTCACGAAATTAAAGTTATCACTCGATAATCAGTAACCAACGCTTTGCAGGTGTTGAATAAACCGGCAAAGTTTTGGAGACTATTGGGATTGCTTTACGAAAATTTACATTAGAACATAAATTAATTGATTGGAGAAGTGTAACACTAGTCATCTAAACTGCGGGGTATCAAGTTAAATATTTTTTAGTTAGGGTAATTAACTAAATTTGCAAAAATGGGAGCGTTTCTTTATATACTGGGTTTGCTTTCAGTAAATTGATATAATCAGATCAACATTTAAACGGTGTGATAATAAACAACGTTCACTATTGCAGTCGTTAAATGAATATGCTATTATCATTGTACTTAATAGCGCAGATTTATATTTCAGTTACTTTGAGGGTGATGGCGAATTATACGTTTGAGCTAATTAATCATTAACCTGACAAATTAACGAGTTAGGAACATTATTTCACCGGCGAGGATCAAAAGGTTGATGCTTTACGGGGGCAAAAACAAAGGGGATACCACTAAAATGAAAAAAATTGTTGGCAGTTTATTAATGAGCAGTACGTTATTATTCACCGTTGTTGCACCAGTCGTTGCGAATGCAGCGTCTACTTCGGACAACACTGTCCAAGGGACAACCGATGCAACGGCCACTTTTACTAAGGGGACTGAAGTAACAACACCAGTTGACCCAAGTAACCCATCAACCGATGGTAATGATGGTTCATCAACCGGTGATGGGAATAACGGTAGTACTGACACTGGTGACTTAAAGTTACTTTACGTAACGGACAAATTAGACTTCGGTTCACATGAAATCAACTTCTCAAACGCAGCAACTTACAACGCTACTGAAGGGGATACGACTTCATTATGGGATGTAAGTGGTACTAAGAAGGCCGTTGTTGAAGTTGCCGATGTTCGTGGGACGAACGCGGGTTGGAATTTGACGGTTACTGGTTCTAACATGACGAGTGGTTCTGATGAATTAAAGGGTGCGACCTTAGCCTTGCCAGAAGGTACGGTTACTTCTACTGGGACTAACGGTGGCGCAACTGCCATTGCTGCAACTAACGTTTTAGGAACGTCAGCCTCAGTTTTAAATGCTGCCAGTGGTACGGGTGCTGGGGTAACTGCTGATCAATTGGATCCTTCAACAATCAACTTAACGGTTCCAGCTAACGCCGCTAAAGCGCAAACTTACTCTGCAACTTTAGACTGGACTTTGAGTGACGCACCAAAATAATTTTTTCTACTAAGGTGGCTACTTTTTATGGTGGTCACTTTTTATTACATAGATAGTTTTATATAATTACTAGGTGATAACTTTTAATGAGGGGGAGCAAGACGATGCGATTTTTTACAGCTACCTGGCAAAAGATTTTATTAGTTGGGGCGTTAGTGATGGGGTTACAACTAGTTCAACCAGCATTGGCGGCTAAAAACAGTAGCAGTAGTAATAGTAGTTCAGTGGCCCAGTCCGGGTCGATTGGGTTTAGTGTTAGTGCTAAGATTCCGGATAATCAAATTCATAAGAAGAATTCTTATTTTGATTTGAAGATGACTAAAGGTAAGAGCCAAGTCTTAAAGACAGTTATTTACAATACGACTAATCGGGACATCAAAGTTCAAACGGCAATTCACACGGCATATACGAACACAAATGGGGTCATTGATTATGTAACGCCGGCCAAAACTTATGATTCATCGTTACTATATAAGATGAGTGATATTACGAAGTTGCAAGGCGCTAAAACGGTGACCGTACCGGCGAATGGTTCGAAAGTCGTTTCCGCGCAAGTAACGATGCCTAATAAGAACTTTAACGGGGTCATTCTTGGTGGCTGGTACTTCCGGCGTGCTGACGATAAGGTCACTGGGACGGTCAAGGGCTCAATGAATATTAAGAACCAATATTCATATGTGATTGGCTTGAAGTACACTGAAGGCACGGTACCCAGCCCGAAGCTGACCTTAGAAAAAGTCACTGCTGGTATGGAAAACTATCATCGCGGTATCTTTCCATACTTACGAAATACTTCCGCTACGATTATTTCTAATTTAACGATGAACACGACGGTTACTAGTAAAAATAGTGGCAAAGTCGTCAAGAAAGAAAAGAAACAAAACGTACAAATTGCACCAAATTCGTTCTTTAAATACCCGTTATTAACTGGTTCGACGAAGTTACAAGCGGGCAAGTATCATTTACACATGGTCGTCAAGAATAGCGAACATCGGTGGGTCTTTGATAAAGACTTTACGATTAGCGAAGCGACTGCCAATGAATATAATAAGAAGTCCGTTGATAATGCCGGGATTAATATTATTTGGTTTATCGTCTTTGGCGCATTAGGCATGTTGATCTTAGTTTTATTGATTTTATGGTTGTTCTTCTTCTTAAAAAAGCGACGTCAAAATAAGGATAAGGATTAATAAGTTTGCTAGCGGGGGGCGTTTCGGATGCAAAAAATGATTTTTAAAGCTGTCGGGGTTTTAGTGATAGTGTTGAGCTTCACCATACCAGCGATGGCGGCATCGTCTGGTGATACGCAAGCGCAAGTGAGCTTTTATGAAACGACGACGCGTCATTATTATGAAGATGGGATTAGTCCACAAATTCCTAATGGGCAAGCTGCCTATCATGTGGTGACGACCAAAAATGCGTATCAGACCGGCCAATCAGCTAGTGGTTGGTTGATGACTAAGAATGCGAATTTGCGGTTGCCACAAACGGCTGAAGCTTGGACTTGGTATTGGGGTGTGCTAGGTTTGATGATTTTGGCGGTGGTTATTTTAAGCGAGTTAGTGTGGCGTGAGAAAAAGGCCGAATTGATGGGGGGCAATGACTAGTGCGTAAACATAAATTACAATTAATTTTATTAATGTTTTTGGGGCTAGTTATGGCTGGGCTAGCGATACCTACCACGGCGCAGGCCGCGACGATGGCGGACGTCATGAGTGGAACTGGTAACAGTTTTAACAAAATGATTGGGAATGTTGTTTTTGGTAATTCGGGTGGTGGTCTGAGTTTGTACCCATCTTTAACGGCGATTACTGCAAATAATACGTCTAATAACCGGATTACGACGGCAACCACACAAGTGAAAATCACTTTTGATGGGACGATTACCGGTAGAGGTGGCGGTAAAATCAATGGTCTGTATTATGATTTAATGAATAGTGATGGGACTTCAGTACAAACTGGGACCCATACAATTGTAGTTAACAATACCAATTCCACCACTTTAATATAGTAAGTCAGTGACACTAACGGTTGACCTTTCAGATTTGCGCGACCGGTTACCGTTGATTGTCGGGTTCCGTTATAATTCGTCGGACGGGGAAGTTGCCTATGGCTTTGGGACTTTAGGGTCAAATTCCACGGTCGCCGATGCGTTGAATCCGACGATTGACGATGGTTTGACGGGAACCAGTACTAAAATTACCGGTACTGGGACTGCTGGTGATACGATTTCCAGTGATGTCAATAGTGTCACCACGACCGTTGGCTCAGATGGCAAATACTCGTTGGATTTAGGTCAAGCGATTGGGTCAGCGACCACGGTTAAAATCACTGAAAGTAACGCGACGGGTGATTCTAAATCAGTGACTGGCGATGTTAAACAAAAGACATTGGATATTACGAGTAAAACGACTGACGTTAGTATGCAACCGGATGACTTAGTCGCAGTTGGTAAAATGACTTCTGATGATGAGGTCATCAAGTGGTTAGTTGACCAAACTGGCATTAGCGCCACGCCATCCGATGGTAGTGATGATACAGTAACGTATGCGAACGATGACACTGGACTGGTTGATAAGCTCAAAGCCTTGGGTGATAACGAATCCACGACGATTAATATTTATGGTAAAGATGGTGACTTGAAGTCCGATAGTGTGGCGGTCACTGTGACGAACCATCTTGGAACGTTATCGTTTGGATCGCTATCAAGTAGTATCAGCTATGGTTCCATGGAGGTCCCCGCTAAGGAAACGCTATTTGCACCGACGAGTAACTGGGATGTCAGTATAAAAGATACCCGGGCGACGGGCTCGCAATGGACCTTAACCGCTTCGGCGACTGCCATGACCTCAACAAGTGGTCATACCATTCCTGGTGGGTTAGTTTATCGCGATGGGGATACTAAGACCAATTTAACCGATAATGCGACAACGATTGATACCGGCACGAAGGCTGCCAGTGTGGAATCTACAACGGTTACGGATGATTGGTCGGCAACTAAAGGGATCTTTTTAGATGCACAACCGAGCGTTTACGCCGATACTTACAACGGCACGGTTAATTGGAGCTTACAAGATACACCATAGTGATGATTAAAAACTGTTATTAGTTTTCAAAGTGATTTGAGAACTAATGGCAGTTTTTTATTTTTATGGGCTAGAAAACGTTTACACGATTTAGTAAGCATGCTAAAATGAAGTCATTCGAACGAGTGGTCATTCGAATGACTACTGACGATTCAAACTTGAGGAGGAATTTTCAATGAGTACTTTTTCAAAAGACTTTTTATGGGGTGGCGCGGTTGCGGCGCATCAACTTGAAGGTGGCTGGCAAGCCGGCGGCAAAGGCGTTAGCTTAGCGGACGTCATGACAGCTGGCGACAATGAGACCCCGCGTGAAATTACCGATGGGATTATCCCCGGCAAAAACTATCCGAACCATGAAGCGATTGACTTTTATGGTCATTACAAAGACGACGTGAAATTATTCGCGGAACTCGGCTTGAAGTGCTTCCGGACGAGTATTGCCTGGACGCGGATTTTCCCTAATGGTGACGAAGACGAACCTAACGAAGCGGGTTTGAAATTTTACGACGACTTATTCGATGAATTGCTCAAATACAACATCGAACCAGTCATCACGTTATCGCATTTTGAAATGCCTTACCACTTAGTCACTGAATATGGTGGTTGGCGTAATCGTAAACTCATTGATTTCTTCGTTAAATTTGCCAAAGTTGTTTTCAAACGTTATCAAAACAAAGTTAAATACTGGATGACGTTCAACGAAATTAATAACCAAACTGGTTTGAACAAGTGGGGCTTATTTACCAACTCCGGAATTTTAGTCCAACCTGATGAAGATGCCGAAAAAGTCATGTATCAAGCGGGGCATTATGAAGCCGTTGCGAGTGCGTTAGCGGTTCAAATTGGCCATCAAATCAATCCTAAGTTCCAAATCGGCTGCATGTTAGCAATGGGACCAACGTATGCCGCGACGACCTCACCAAAAGACGCCATGAAAGCTGAACGCGCGATGCAAGCTAACTATTGGTTTGGCGACGTTCAATGTAAAGGTCGCTATCCTGGCTGGTTGAAACGTTACTTCGAACGCAAAAACTTTGATTTAGACATCACTTTAGAAGATTTAGATGTTATCAAGGCGGGGACGGTTGACTATATTGGTTTTTCTTACTACGCTTCACACGTGATTAAAGCCGACGACAACGAACCGGAAGATTACATGACACCATTACACAACCATGAAGTTAAAAATCCCGCTTTGGAACGGTCGGACTGGGGTTGGGAAATTGACCCAGTTGGGTTACGCTATTCGATGAACTGGTTCAGTGACCGCTATGACTTGCCATTGTTTATCGTGGAAAATGGGTTCGGGGCCTTTGATAAAAAGGACGAAAACGGCCAAATCCACGATGACTACCGGATGGATTATCTCCGTCGGCACATCGAACAAATGAAGTTAGCTGTAGACGTTGACGGCGTTGACTTAATGGGTTACACCCCATGGGGCTTCATTGATTTAGTTTCCGCGGGTACCGGTCAAATGGACAAACGCTATGGCATGATCTACGTCGACAAAAACGACGCTGGCGAAGGCACACTCAAGCGCGGCAAGAAAGATTCCTTCGCTTGGTACCACCAAGTCATCGAATCCAACGGCGAAAACTTAGCTTAGTCTTGCAATATGCCGCTCCGTCAGTCCGGTTCAGCACGCTGTGGGGACCGGTCGCAGCCAAAGGGCGGTCTGCAACCTCGCTTCGAAGCCTGAAGAGCAAGTCTTCGAAGACGTCCGCAAAGTAAGGCGGCCAAAAACACCGCCTAACATTGCAATCACAGCGTACTGAACCGGACTGACTGCGCTAAATTGAAGCTAACCGTTGTATCGTGCGATTTTCTACTAATGATAAATTGGGTGTTCAAGATCAGATGTGCATTCATGATTTCTCGGGTTGCTAATTACGTCGTCGTATTTAGCTTGAAATCGCTAGTAATACCATTATCGTGAATTTGCACGGACTATCAGCATAAATTAACTACAACGAAACCGATATAATCATGTAGTAGCAATTTAGCTGTCGGCTGACCGTGATGGAAGCCGCCATGCGGGTGGCGTTAACGGGATGGGGCTGTATCCCGTTTACACCACGGACGCCTTTTGAGACTCGGGTTGTAGGCTCAAAAGCGAGGTTCCAGACCGCTCCTCAGGCTGGAACCGGTCCTCATGGCAGCTGGAATTACGGCCAGCCGGCAGCGGCAAAGCAAATACAATAAAATTAAGTTATAATTTGAATAACCAAACGTCCCTCAGTCGTGCTGGCTGGTGGGCGTTTTTTAGAAAAGGGGTCTGAGTATGACGCAGTTAAATACCGCGGCGTTGATTAAAAAATTAATTGCGGACATTCAAGCGGGGGCGCTGACGGATGCCCATCATAAATTGCCGGCCGAACCGGAATTGATGGCGCATTATCAAGTGACTCGCTATACCTTGCGCCAAGCGTTGCAGTCGCTGAGTAAGATGGGCTATACGTATCAAGCACACGGCGTTGGCACGTTTGTGCGGCCGCAACAAGCGGGTTCGATTGCTTTAGCGCATCATGGCGGCCTTACCGCTGAGATGGCGCGCCTGGGCAGTAAGTTGACGACGACCAAAGCCGAAGCGGCGCCGACAACGCTGGCGCAGGCGGCATTTCAACCGTCGGAAGCGACGTTAGCGGCTGATGATCCGTTGACGGCCGTGACGCGCTTACGAGCTAAAGATGGCCAGCCGTATTTGATGGAGCAATCGTATTATCGCCAAACGATCATTAAAACGATTCCGGAGACGGCCCTTTACGGTTCTTTGTTTAATTACTGTGAAGCCCAACGCGATAGTCGTATCGGGTGGATTGATCAGGTCATTATGAGTGAGCCGCTACCGGAAGTGGCCGCTGAATACTTGAATTTACCCGTGGGAGCGCCATGTCTGGTCGTCCAAGATGAGACTTATTTGAGCACTGGAGAACTGTTGGCGTTTTCCAAACAGTATTACGATTATCGGCAAGCTAAATTTTTTATGGTAAAAAAAGTCCACTGAATGCTAGTTATGAACGTTAGTGACTAGTGGTAACTAATTGAATTCTAACCCAAAAGGCATTGAGGTCTGATTATAATAGGCTTCAATGCCTTTTTTGGTATAGCTAAGAATTTATATTTTAAGACCGTAACAAATGAATGTTTCCATCTTGACAACGTCGTTAAGTGGCTTCAAAACTCGTAAAAATCATAAATAATCAGTCATTTGTTCTCAAAAGAACATAAAACATTCATAACATTCATAAACTCGTTCAAACGAACGTATACCGGTATTGAAAGCGTATACAAACGAACGTATCATAATAAATGAAAAATAAGTTAACAACAAATCAGGAGGAATTATCATGGCTGATAAAAATATTAATGATGTAACGCGCGAAAGCTGGGTTTTGAATACCTTCCCGGAATGGGGCACTTGGTTGAATGAAGAAATTGCTGATAAAAAAGTTAAACCAGGCACGTTCTCAATGTGGTGGTTAGGTTGTACCGGCATCTGGTTGAAGACCGCTGAAGATACGAACATCTTAGTGGATATGTGGTGTGGAACCGGTAAGCAAAGTCATGGTAATGGCACGATGCGCAAAGGTCATCAAATGCAACGGATGAGTGGCGTGCAAGCGATGCAACCAAACTTACGGAACCAACCATTCGTCATCGACCCCTTTGCGGTTAAAGATGTGGATGCCTTGTTCGTAAGCCACATTCACAGTGATCATTTAGACGTCAACACCGCGGCCGCCGTTAACAAGAACTGTCCGGACGCCAAGTTCTACGGTCCAGAAAAAGTTTGTGAAATTTGGCAAAGCTGGGGCGTGCCTGCTGAAAAGACCGTCGTCGTTAAACCGGGCGATGAAGTCAAAATCGGCAAGACGACCGTTAAAGTCTTAGAAGGTTTCGACCGCACGGCGTTAGTTACCGAAGATGATCCGGACGTTACGTTGAAAGGTAAGATGCCCCAAGACATGAACAAGATTGCCGTGAACTACTTGTTTGAAACGACTGGCGGGAACCTTTATCACGCGGCCGACTCCCATTATTCCAACATGTTTGCCAAGCACGGTAACGAAAATCACGTCGACGTTTGCTTAGGTGCTTATGGCGAAAACCCTCGGGGGATTACCGATAAAGTAACTTCGGTCGATATCTTACGGATGGCCGAATCCTTGAAGACTAAAGTCGTGATTCCAGTGCATTACGACATTTGGACCAACTTCATGGCTGACCCTAAAGAAATCACGATGTTATGGAACTTCAAGAAGGACCGGTTGCAATATAAATTCAAGCCATACATTTGGCAAGTCGGTGGCGAATTTACGTATCCCGATGACAAGGACAAAATGGAATTCAACTTTGACCGGGGCTTCCACGATGCCTTCTCAATTGATAACGATACGCCATTCCCATCATTCCTTTAAAATTAAGAAAAGTTGGTGACCACAAATGTTGTTGAATGATTTTTTAGCCAAAGATTTAGTTGATATCCGCCAAGCGCCCGCTAAAGATTGGCGCGACGCCCTCCGGCAAGCTGGGGCCAAGTTAGTTGAACATCACTACATTAAGCCCGGTTACTTGGATGAAATTATTTTAAACGTTGAAAAGAACGGACCATATATCGTCATTGTCCCGGGCGTTGCGATGCCGCACGCCTTAGCGGAAAGTGAAAATGTCCTCGGAACCGCGATTAGTTTCACGAAGTTTCCTGAACCAGTGATTTTTGATGAAACCAATCCGGATTCACACGCGCAACTGTTCTTTACCTTAGCGGCGAAGGACCCCGATGAACACTTGCAAAATATCAGTGATTTATCGGACTTGCTCATGACGGATGGTTTAATTGAAAAACTGTTAGCTGTTAATAGTGTCGCGGATTTCCAAGCCATTATTGACGCGGAGAGCTAAGGAAAGGGGAAGCTCATGGCGCAATTCTTAGATATACTTCTCAAAATTTGGGATTACTTTGCGAATAACATTTTAACGCAACCCGCTTACATGATTGGGTTCATCGTCTTGTTGGGTTACATGCTAGAAAAGAAACCATTATATGAATCGATCGCCGGTTTTTTGAAAGCGGTTATCGGTTATATGATCTTAATGGTTGGGTCCAGTGGCTTGGTTAACAGTTTCCGGCCAATCTTGACCGGGTTAAAAGATCGCTTCAACTTAACAGCGACCGTGATTGACCCTTACTTTGGTCAAAATGCCGTTACCGACGGGCTGATGAAAACTTTCGGTCGGACGTTCGGTGACGTCATGTTACTCTTGCTCTTTGCCTTTATTTTTAACATCTTGTTAGTTCGTTTTCAAAAGTATACAAAATTGCGGGCGGTCTTCACGACTGGTAACGTTCAAGTCCAACAAGCAGCCACCGCATTTTGGCTCTTACTGTTCTGCTTCCCTAAGATGGGCCGTATCGAAGTCCTCCTAGTGATGGGGGTTATCCTCGGCTTATACTGGGCCGTGGGTTCGAACTTAACGATTCGTTATACCCAAGACTTAACGGATGGTGGTGGCTTTGCCATTGCCCATCAACAAGTCTTCGGGATTGCCTTTATTTCATGGTTATCTGATAAGTTCAAAGCTCATGAAGAAAAGACGCATAAGAGTGCCAAACGGTTGGAAGATATCCAATTGCCCGGCTTCTTAAAAATCTTCAACGAAAACATGGTCGCCACTGGGATTTTAATGCTGTTCTTCTTCGGGATTATCATGTTAGTACTTGGTCGGCCATACTTTAATCAAGTGTATGTCACGAGTAAAGGGGCCTCTGGTTTAGCACCGAATGCCAGCTTCTTATTCTACATCTTAACGACGTCACTGAGTTTCGCCGTTAACTTGGCCATCTTGCAATTAGGGGTCCGGACTTTCGTCGGCGAATTGACTGAAAGCTTCACCGGGATCTCTGACAAACTCTTGCCAGGTTCCGTCCCTGGGATCGACGTGGCCGCGACATTTGCCTTTGGCGAACCCAACGCCGTCACGATCGGCTTCTTATTCGGGGCCTTAGGACAATTTATCGCCATTGGTGCCTTGCTCGTTTTCCATTCACCAACCATTATCATTGCCGGATTTATTCCGTTGTTCTTTGATAACGCGGCCTTTGGGATTTACGCGAACAAACGGGCCGGCGCGAAAGCCGCCATGCTGTTACCATTCTTGAGTGGTTTGATTCAAGTCTTCGGCGCCGCCTTAGTTGCGACTTGGGTTGGTTTATCCAAGTTCGGTGGTTACCTCGGGATGTTCGACTGGGACACCGTTTGGCCATTCTTCACCGTCTTAATGAAGTACTTAGGCATCTTCGGGATTATTGCCGTCGTGATTATCTTGGTTGTGATTCCACAATTGGAATACCGCCACGACCCGAAGAACTACTTCTTGATGGTTACCGATTATGATCAATATAAAGAAAATGTCGCTGCGAAAAAAGCAGCTAAATAACTCACACAACCAATATTAGGGGGAAATATATTATGAATATCTTAGTTTCTTGTGCAAATGGTTCCGGTACTAGCTTGATGATGATGCGCAGCGTGCAAAAAGCTTTCAAGGCGCTCAACTTACCCATCTCCAAGATTGAACATACGAGTTTAGCAGAAGGTAAAAGTAACGCGCGCTCATATGACATCGTTTTCACCCCGATGAACTTTGTCGACATGTTCGATGAAGCCAAAGCTAAAGGCGTCATTATCATCGGCGTTAAAAATGTCATGAGTGACAAAGAAATCGCCCAACGTGTTCAAGATGAAACGGACTTAGTGAAATAATTGATGACACGGCACAAGCGAACTTTGAACGGTTCGCTTGTTGCATTTAATCGGAGGTAATAACATTGACAAAACCAAATTTACAAGTAGCTTTAGATAATAACACCTTAGAAAGTGCCTTAGCCGACGTTAAGGCGGTCGGCGACATTGTGGATATCGTCGAAGCGGGGACCATCTTGATTTTACAAGAAGGGACCAAAGCCGTTTCTTCATTACGCGCGCTTTATCCTGAAAAAACGATTATTGCGGATACGAAATGTGCCGATGCTGGTGGCACCGTTGCTAAAAACATGGCCGATGCCGGCGCTGATTGGATGACTTGCATTTGTGCCGCCACGATTCCAACGATGAAAGCTGCCAATGAAAAGATTGACGAAATCCAAGTTGAACTTTACGGTAACTGGACCAAGGAAGACGCGCAAGGCTGGTTAGACGCCGGGATTACGCAAGCAATTTACCATCAAAGTCGCGATGCACTCTTATCAGGAGTAAGTTGGGGTGAAAAAGACTTAAATAAGGTTAAAATGTTAGTAGATATGGGATTCCGAGTTTCAGTTACCGGGGGCCTGAGTGTCGATAAGTTAGCCCTCTTTGAAGGCGTTAATGTGTACACCTTTATTGCTGGTCGCGCCATTACTCAAGCTGATGATCCAGCTAAAGCGGCCCAAGCGTTCCAAGATGAGTTACACCGCCTTTGGGGTGAATAACTTAATATCATAGTAGATCGGGGATGTTATCGTGAAGAATTCATTAGAAAATGTTCAGAGTCGACGCGATCGGATTGTTGAAATTACCAAGAAGACTGATTCAATCGCGGTCAAAGCACTAGCAGATCAATTAGGAGTATCCGAAATAACGGTGCGCCGGGATTTGAAAGCGCTTAATGACATGGGGCAAGTTAATTGGCACCATGGCGTAGTAGAAAAAGTCGATGCCGAGTCGACTCAAGGGAATTCTTTGCGGTCCAAGATCGAACAGTTAAAAGATAGTATTGCCGCCGCGGTGCCAAGTTATATTAGTGATAACAGCACCTTGTTCGTGAATTCAAGTTCACTTTGTTGGCGCGCCATCAATCAACTGGCCGTGAAGCCACTAACGATTATTACGAATAATATTCGGGCTACCGAGTGTGTCCGGCATCCCGAAACGTCGATTATTTTAACCGGGGGCGAAGTGCGCTACCCGAAAGAATCGTTAGTGGGCACAGTGACCATCCAACTGCTCGAAACGATGCAATCGGATTACACGTTAATCGGTTGTGATGGGATTAGTGTTGAAAATGGCGTGACCACGCAAAACATTTACGAAACCCAAGTTAATAGTACGATGATTCAACGGACGAAAAAGAAGGTCATCTGTGTGGCCGATTATCGGAAAATTGGGGTTTCCAGTAATTATCATGTCGTTGACTTATCAGCCGTCGATGTGCTGATTACGGATAGTTTTGCTAACGAAAGTGTCATTCATGAATTCCGCCGGCGGGGGATTGAAGTGGTTCAAGTCGCCAACTAGGAGGAGTTACCATGGTTTCATTAGGAATATACGAAAAAGCCTTACCGGCGACTGATTCGTGGCTGGAACGGTTACAATTGGTCAAACAGTTAGGGTTTAACTTTTTAGAATTATCAATTGATGAAAGCGACGAACGCCTCGCGCGGTTGCAATGGACCAAAGCCCAACGTGCCGAAGTCCGCGATGCGATTTGGGCCACCGGGGTCCGGATTCATACGTTAATGTTGAGTGGTCAACGGCGCTTTCCATTAGGGTCGGCCGATGCATCCATTCGCGAAAAGAGTTTGACGATGCTTTATCAAGCGATTGACCTAGCCTCAGACTTGGGAATTCGCAACATTCAACTCGCCGGCTACGACGTGTACTACGAACGAAAGACCGTGTTGTCCCGCGAATATTTCGTGGAAAACTTGGCCAAAGGGGTCGCGTATGCGGCGGGCAAAGAAATTATGTTAGACATCGAAACGATGGATGACCGTTTTATTAACTCGCTGCAAAAGATTCGCGACATTAAAGCGCAAATTCACAGTCCATGGCTGCAAGCGTATCCCGATGTCGGTAACTTGACCGCCTGGCCGACTAACGATGTCGCCCATGAATTGGAACTCGGGCTCGACAATATCGTGTCGGTGCATTTAAAAGACACTCAACCAGTCACGGCGACTAGTGATGGTCAATTCCGGGACGTGCCGTTTGGTGATGGCACCGTCGACTTTGAAGGTTGCTTGCGGACGTTAAAACGGCTTGATTACCAAGGTGCCTTTACGATTGAAATGTGGACCGAAAAGGCAGCGGATCCGATTAAAGAAGTGCAATTAGCCAAAGAATACTTTGACGACTTATTCGTCAAAGTTGGCTTAACTCAGGAGGTTGCTCATGCTTGAAGCATTAAAACAAGAAGTCTATGAAGCCAATATGCAATTACCAAAATTAAACTTAGTCACGTTTACGTGGGGCAACGTCAGCGGGATTGACCGTGATAAAGGCTTGTTTGTCATCAAGCCAAGTGGGGTCGCCTACGAAGATTTAAAGGCCAGCGACATGGTGGTTTGTGACTTAGATGGGCAAATCGTGGAAGGTGCGATGAACCCTTCCAGTGATACGCCGACGCACGCGATCTTATATCGGGCATTCCCGGAATTAGGTGGCATCGTGCACACGCACTCACCATGGGCCGTCTCGTTTGCCCAAGCGGGGATGGATATTCCGGCTTGTGGGACGACGCATGCGGATACGTTCTACGGCCCCGTGCCCGTTACACCGGGCTTGAGCAAAGCTCAGATTGCCGATGATTATGAAGGCAATACCGGGCGCGTGATTGTCGACACGTTCAAGAAACGGGCCCTCGATACGGACGCGGTGCCGGGCGTCTTAGTTCAAGACCACGGTCCGTTCACTTGGGGCGCCACTCCGGACAAAGCGGTCTACAACGCCAAAGTCTTAGAAGTGGTGGCTGAAATGAGCTATCACACGATGCAACTTTCCGGTCATTTAGACGCTTCGGTGCCCCAGTACTTGTTGGACAAGCACTACTACCGCAAGCACGGTGACAACGCCTATTACGGTCAAAACAATCCTAAATCAATGACGCATGAACATACGCTTTAGGAATTGATGTGATTGCCGCTGTCGGTCCGCTTGACAGCTAGTTAATGATTTTCTCCTTAAAAATATTGATACGATTGGAACGCTGGTGATTTTGGTCATCAGCGCTTTTGGGTTGGCGTGGGGTAGTTTGTCGCCGGTCGTCAGCTAGGTCCGCACCGTGGCCCAGACCTTGAGCCAAAGGGCGGTCTCAAGGGCGGTTTTGAGCCTTGCAAACCCCGCCAGTCTCAAAACACGGGGCATGTTCTAAGCGACCAGAAAACACTCGCTAAGAACATCGACACGGTGCGGACCTAGCTGACGACCGGCTGAAGGGACTTTTGTTGTGTATGTGGATGAACATTACTTAGTTGGTGCAAAAAGTCAGTGCTATTTCAGTTATATGGTAGATTGTAAAATTAATCCGAACGCTGTTCGGACAAAAAAGATCAG
>NZ_AYGX02000008.1 GCF_000498955.2 Lactiplantibacillus fabifermentans DSM 21115
GGGGTAAATGGTTGAGAATTATTTGCTTTAACTCATCGCTCAGCTTAGTTTTCCGACCACATCGTGATCGCTTGTATTCGGCATCTGTTTGTGCTAATTCAGCCTGATAAGGTTGACATCGAGATAATTCGTAAGAAATTGTTGACGGTGATCGGTTCAGCCGAACGCCCATTTGGATATTGGACAGCCCTAGTTCACAAAAGGTTTCGATTTTAATTCGTTCGGAATAGGTT
>NZ_AYGX02000103.1 GCF_000498955.2 Lactiplantibacillus fabifermentans DSM 21115
TCAATTATGACGCTGACTATTCGCATTTATTTGTCTAAAATCTTGACATAGGAGCCTCATTTGCTTTAATCAATTTGCGATTATCAATTCGGTTCTTGGCGTGATTCCCCTTTTCGGGATCTAAATCAATCATGCGTTCGCCACCCGTCAAATAGATCCGGCCAACGAGGTCAAACATACTAGTAAACGCATTGAACGTCTTTTCGTTCATGTCAGCTTGGTATCTACCTTCACCACTAATACCTGATGAACCATTGTCAAGTTGATGAGCAGTAGCATATACAGACTTGCCACTTTCTTTCAAAATCGTACCGAGATCTCTAAACCACAATTGTAATTTTTGGTAATTCTGACGATTGTCCTTAGCAGCATTATCAATATTTTCTAATACCAAGTTTTGAAGTGCTGTGATATTGTCTAATACAATTACCTGATATTTAGTGTCTTGAATACCTTGCATGACATATTGTTCAACCATGGCCTGAATATTCGGCATATCGCGATGTTCAAAGATAATAACATCGACGTCCTTATCACCAATCAAAACATTGCTCGACATATCGAAACTGAACAACAACTTGTGACCTACAAACTGTTTCACTGCACTGGTCTTACCGGTACCACCATCACCATATATGAAGTACATATTGGGTATCACCGGAATGTTGCCATCCGCATAAAACTTCATCTACATCACTGCCTCAAATTTAATACCATTCTTTTTCATATATGAAGATAGCCCCCACATCTGGTCTTTAGTGGCTGTAATTTTCAAAGTTCGAGTAAGAGACACTACTTCGCCAGTGTCTGTATCGACAATTTTACCGGTACTCGTTTCTTGCTGATGCTCTGCAGCCACTTGCTGTTTAATCTCTCGCTGACGTTCACGTTCTTTGACTGATTCAACTTGCCGGTCAATTGCCTGCAACAAGTACTGGACGTCCTGTCCTTGCTTCAACTGGTCAATCCATGGGATGGGATCAACGTCGACTGCTTGAGCATACTTGGTAATCATCGTTGTAGCAGTAGCCAACTTATCCTTGGCTTGCTTTACCACCGTCATCGACGATGCAACTTCTTGAGTGATTTGTTTGTTGCTGATGCTCTTATTCAGCCAACGAGGGTCGAATTCAATTTCATCCACCCCAACGTCGTAATTGGGTGCCATTTCAGCAATCAAGCCCATCACGTCAGCTTTGCGTTGTTCACGGCGTTGAACCTCCAGCTCACCAAGCCCTTCATCAATCGGATCAATGATCATGTCGATGCTGGCTTCAAGCTTTTTGACCTCGGTTTCAAACTCACGTAATGGTTGATTATAATTTCGCTTGATTTCTTTGCGCCGATCATCAAGCGCCTTTTTGAGCTTGTTCAATTTGGCTCGTACTTGCTTGCTGTCAGTTACGTTATCTTCGGTGATTACTAAATTCGAGTAACGCGATATATATTGCGCAATGGACGCCCGCAATCCTTCCAAGTTGTTAATTTTAATTGGTACCGGTTGATAGTCCACCGTGTAGTCTGGAAGATTAATTACTTCATTCTCCATTATTTAAGCCCCCTATTGATCATAAGTGCGTTTAAGTCCATTGCTTTAATCATGTTGTCTCGCATCTGACGTAATTCTGGCGTTAATGCCTGTGGATCAATCGATGCAATCAGTGCAACACCGTGGAAAATGCAATGCTGTTGTTCTAAATAAGGTAATGTTTCTTCCATAACTACCGTCCTCGCTTTCTTAGCACTTGCAAACGAGACTGCTTTGGAATAAAGTAGATGTTGGTGCTGAGCATCTCTTCCATTAGTCCATCGTTAGCCGTTACTAGCGATGGCTTTTTTTGTGCTCGTTTCCACTCATATAACGGTAAAATTGATACTTTTCGCATGATTATTCCTCCATTTCTAATGCTTCTTGCCAATCAATGACATAGCCGCCACCAGGACACTTACTAACTGAAATATCTTCTTCTGATAGTGTGTTGATAACGCCGACACTAATTTCAGACTTGTTCCAGATGATTGAGTGATGGCCTTGCAAACTAGCAACATTAATTTCAGTTATTAAATCATTTGCTTGTGCCTTGTTAGCATTGGCGACTAATTTATTGCCAAGTCCAACAAATGCATCTGTGTCTCTTACCATTACTTTTCCTCCTTAAATTCCAAACCAGTTTCTAATCTCTCTGCGCTTGTACCATAAAGATGTTAGCGCCCAGGTTAATGCTGCTACTTCTACCATGGCAATTCCTCCCAATGAGATTCCAAAAAGTCAGCCATTACGCTAGCCTTAAACTTCCAGGCGCTACCGCGTCCCTTGTGAATTATTTGACCTTGTTGCTCCATTCTGCCAATCTGTCGGCTGTATTTTGGATTTTCAATAATATTTTCTTTAATCCATTTAATCGATTTGTTTCCACACCGGTCACGTAAATTGTCCATTATCCAGGATCGCCCCAACAAGGATTGATCCAGCAATTTGTTATACGCCTCTTTATCAACTAATACGTATTGGTCCATGCTTTTAACGTGCATCGGAACCGTTGCCACTTTTAGTGCTTGCATAACACAACACCTCCTAATATGTTTTTTTACTTTTACTGCATTTTTGATTTCAGCTGTATACTTGATTTATTCCGATTAACCGAGGTGATAACTTATGACTGACAAAGAATTGCTAAATGTTGCGGCAAACCTTACAGATACTCTT
>NZ_AYGX02000104.1 GCF_000498955.2 Lactiplantibacillus fabifermentans DSM 21115
AAGGAAGCTGATCTTTTTTGTCCGAACAGCGTTCGGATTAATTTTACAATCTACCGGTCCATCAAATAAATCATTAAAAAAAATTGGAGTTGAGGTACGATGTTAAATTCACGGGATGCGCGGCGCTGGCAAGTGCCACTTACTGCGAGCATCATGGCCTTGGCCGTCAGCAGCGTGGTTTTCTGGTTAGCGGGAATTACCCCGTTTGGCACGCATAACTTATTAATTAGCGATATGGGCGGTCAATACTTATCATTTTTCACCGCTTATCGGCACGCTTTTTTAACGCATAATTTTCAATTATATTCATTTTCACAGTCGCTCGGCGGTAATGCTATTCCGACCGTCGCTTATTACTTGATGAGTCCGTTCAACTTGTTGATAATCGCCTTTCCGGCTGCGCAAATTCCGACCGGGTTGACGATTATCATCATTGTCAAAATCGCGGCCATTGCCTTTACAATGACGTGGTTCTTGCAACGTCACTTTCAAACTAATACTTGGGCCACCGCCTTATTTGGGTTAGCTTTTAGTATGTCCGGCTTTGTTGCTTTAAACTACTTTACGATTATGTGGCTCGATGCCTTGATTTGGTTGCCACTCGTCATTTTGGGACTAGACCATTTAATGGCAACTGGTCATCCTGCCCAATTTTTCTGGTGGTTATGGGTGAGCATCGTCACCGACTATTATCTCGGTTATATGACTTGCTTGTTTGTCATTTATTACTTTGTTTATCAATTGTTCGAGTCCAAAGCCCCAACCACACGTTTCTGGGCTAGTGTTCGCCAACGCCGACAAATGGTCACTCGCGTAGTTGTCACGGCCGTATTGAGTGGTTTGAGCACCTTATTCTTACTAATTCCAACCGGTTTAGGCATGTTACAAACTGCCAAGTCATCCGAAAAACTCAGCAATTATTTACCATTACCACAATTTAGCTTAGACTTTTTGAGTCAACTTGGATTGGGCGCCAATAACTTTACCACCCGCCTCCAACATGCCCCAACTTTGTTTAGCACCACATTAGTTGCCTTACTCGTCATCGCCTTTTTTACCCTGCCAAAGATTAACAAATTACAAAAAAAGCACGCCGCTTGGTTGTTAGTTGCACTGTTTTTGAGCATGGAAATCAAGACGTTCAATACGATGTGGCACATGTTCCAACGTCCCGCTGGCTTCCCATATCGTCAAGCCTTCTTTGTCAGCTTCGTGTTAATCATGTTAGCGTTTCAAGCTTGGCAGGCCCATCCACGCGATCTATCAACGCGCTGGCGATTCGGTGTACCAGGTATTTTAGCCAGCTTATTAGTTATTGGCTGGCTCAGCAACTTAGGCGCGGCCAAGCATCTTAGCCTAACCACACTAGCCCTTAGTTTAGCTTACGTCGCAGTTACTGCGATCATCTTGTTCATGACGACGCGCAAGTTGCGACAACTATTATTGACCGGCGTGATTGCGACCGAACTAGGTGGCAACTTCTTAATCTCGATGCGGCACTCACCGTTTGGTAACCAGACCGCGTATCAGACATTGTACCAAGCTGAAGATCGCCAAATGGCGGCGGTCAATGATCCCGATGGTCAATTATATCGAGTCGAAAACGAAAATACACTGATTAACCAAGCGTATAATTACAATACCAAATATCGAAATTATAATGATCCGATGTTATTTAATTTCCATGATACCAATTATTACAGTTCAACTTTTGATAATCAGACGCGCTTAACGTTAAAATCACTCGGTTTGTATAGCAAAAACGTGCGCCGCGTCAGTTCGGAAGGTATGAATGCCGTTAGCGAAATGTTACTCGGCATCAAATACAGTGTTCATCTGAACGCCAACGGCTCCGCTAAAACAACGACCGTTGCGAGTCACGTTGGGATGGGCTTCTTGACAAATGACACCTTTGCCAAGCTCAAGATGCAAGCTAACAGTGCGCTCGTCAACCAAGAAAAAATCTTACAAGCCATCCAGCCGAGTGCCACGCCATACTTCGCTAAAGCCACAATTGCTAAAGACGCGGTCACGTATGAAAGTAGTGCCAAAACGTATCGTTACTTACACCACGTTACGCTCAAAGTAAACGCGAGTGGGCATTTATACTACGACGACACGCATGGTACGACTAAATATTCGACTTTCCGGGTCAACGGTCAATTAGTGACCCCGAAAGTTAACGCCGATGGCCATATCGTTTTACGCGACTTAGGTACGTTTAAACGCGGTCAAACCGTCACATTAACGTTTAAAACGACTAAGCCCACTTTATCGGTGCACCAACATTTGGCCAGTTTGAATGCCACCAAATTCAAACAAGTTTATCAAGGCTTGCAAGCAAATGAATTTGTGCCGCATTATCAGGCCAATGGCGTCAAAACAACTGTTACCGGGACTGTCAACAACCGCAACCATGCTAAATGGTTGTACGTGGCGATTCCTTACGAAAAAGCTTGGACCGTTACCGTCAACGGCCAACGCGTGACGACCAAAAAAGTATTGGGTGGTTTAACCGCCATTCCCGTTACGACTGGTCAAAATAAGGTTAAATTGAGTTACGATGTCCCCGGCTTAACA
Organism: Lactiplantibacillus fabifermentans DSM 21115; assembly: GCF_000498955.2. Classification (GTDB taxonomy): domain Bacteria; phylum Bacillota; class Bacilli; order Lactobacillales; family Lactobacillaceae; genus Lactiplantibacillus; species Lactiplantibacillus fabifermentans. Next base: position 2,581 of record NZ_AYGX02000104.1, read on the forward strand.
ACTGGGATCATCATCTCAGGGATGAGTTTACTTGGTTTTGCCGGCATCAATTGGCGCCGTAAACGACGTCGTCAAACCAAATAACTTGTTAGTATCATAATCGACAACTGGGTAATCTGGGAACATTGGTCAGCAAGTTAACGGGGTTCTGAAATGTCATTGCTTAATTCCCCTGATGGTTTAACCAACCAGACAAAGGCGCCAGCAATCATGGTAACTGCCTTACAAAGCGCATTAGTTCGGCATACTTCTGGCCGAGTTGACGCCATAATGAGACTCCCGGTAGTGACTCATTTTTCCGGACTCATATTTTAGCTATCGCAGTATCAAGCATCAAATATCGTCTAACCGTAAACCGGGCGCAGGACCATCCGTTAATAGGACAAAACTTTGATGACCATTTTTTTGATGTAAATAACTGACCGACTTACCGGCAACCGTCCGCGTTACCGTGGTGTCAAACGCCCGTGACGACACCGGCGTTGTCCCCAGCCAGGCCGTTAACTTTTCGGCATCCGCAAACGGTTCTGGCTGGAGGTTGCGTGCTTGTTGGCGCTGGCTCGCCTTAGTAGCCATTAAATTAAAAGTCTCCCCATTTTCTTCCGTATGGGTGTTAAATGGCGTCGGCTCTGGGGTCGGATAGCGAGCGGCTTGAGCTAATTTGACCACTTGTTCATAGTCTTGGGCCTGGGTTGCTAAAATATGTTCGACCCGTCCCGGTCCCGGCCACCAATAGCCATCCGGGACAACGCGCTGTTTGGCTGCTAACATTGCTTGACTGACCTTCAAACGCTGCGCCAAGGCTTGGTTAAAAAAGGCTGCATCGTCACGTTGCGCCTGGGCAACGACCGCCGCCGGAGTTTTAGCCAAGGCTGTCCCCACCAGCATATCAGTATTATAAACGGTTGCTTGACCGTGACTTAACACGATCACGGTGTCCACATCACTATTTGCCGTCAACTGGCCCGCATCGTGGTTAGTTGCTAATAACCACACACCGAACGCGTTCCAGCGGCCGCCAATTGCGATAAAGTCTGCGCATGCGGATCAACCGTTGACGTGGCCGTTGATGAAGCCGACTTCGGCATGGCGAGCCCGGAATTACTGGCACAGCCCACGAGTAACAGGCTTAGCAGCCCAACGCTCCCTAAAACAATCAATTTTTTATGCATAATTTCCCCCACTCCGCTTGGTCCCCCGCACCAGCGGTTAATAACACCCGTCTGAGTTCACTTTTTAGTATATCACTGGTAAAGGCGGGTTTCGATTAGAATTTAACTACGAAAACATACTAGGACAAAAGTCTTCGAACGCTGACGGCCAGCCGACTTCCGTGAAACTATCACTCAATTGCACTGCTCGTCTAAAGCACAACAAGTCCCGGTCACAAATAGTGGCCAGGACTTGTTGTGTTTAGAATTGAAATTATTCAGTTTAGCTGGAGTTCAGCAGTAATGGCAGTCGCCGTGAAAGTGGTGTTAATGCCGCTGGTTTTTCGGCATTTACAGCACCAGCATCTTTGGAAGATCTTTCTTAAAATCGGTTACTCGTGGCCAGTTTTTAATTCTAGCAACCACCATTGAAAATGTTCAATCACAAATTCATATACTCGATTTTTGGGCAAACCGAGCAGTTGGCTGACCGTAATGGAATCGTCCTGAAAGTGGCGTTAACGGGCGTCTTTTGCCCGTTTACACCACGGACGCCTTTTGAGACTTGGGTTTCAGGCTCAAAAGCGAGGTCCAAGACCGCTTCTCAGGCTTGGACCGGTCCCAGGATGATGGAATTACGGTCAGCCAACTGCGGCAAGTATAAGTAGTCGATAGTTTCGTCACAGACCCACCGTTTAAAATAACCGAATCATTGCCACGCCAGCAATCATGACGAGTAAGCCACTTAATTGAACCATATTAATCGGATGCTTGGTAGCACCCAACCAACCGAACTGGTCAATGACTAGGCTACCAGCCATCAAACCGACCAAGACGATCACGACTGCCAGCCCGGTCCCGACTAACGGCACTAGGACGGTATTACCTAAAACGTATAATGCCCCAATTAAGCCCCCGGTCCACATCCACCATGGATTATGACCAGTCGCCGGCGTCGTCACTTTTAACGGCACCCGCGTCACTAAAACAATCAACAATAAGGCGACGGCGCCAACAAAAAAGGAAACTAAGGCCGCTTTGACTGAAGATGCTAAAACAACCCCTAAACGGCCATTGACCGCCGTTTGCGTGGCACTCAACATGCCGGTAAAAATACCGGCACCGCGCCATAACCAGAGCCCCGGCGTCGCGACGGTCGCGGCATTGGCTTGCCGATTTGCTAGCCAACTGCTCAAAGCAACTGTCCCAATGACCCCAATCAGAACTAAGCCAGCGCCCAGCCCCCGGGTCACCGTCAACGGGTCACGGTGCGCCGCAAACCAACCAAAGTTATCAATCAGCAGTCCCATCAAGATTTGACCAAAAACCGGCATGATGACCGTTTGCACGCTCCCCAATTTCGGGAATAGTAAGATATTCCCGGTCAAATAAATTACCCCAAACAAGCCGCCGAGCCATAACCACACTGGCTGCGTGGTAAATAGCTGCGCTGAAAACAACAACGAATGGTCACGCATCAAAGTAATGACGGCTAAAAATAACGTCCCAATCGTAAACGAGACTAGCGACGCGACAAATGGTGACCCGACCGAATCGCGTAACCGTGAATTGATCCCGGTTTGGATTGGCAACCCAATGCCAATCGTTAACCCAATTAAAACTGCTAACATAACTTGTCTACCTCACTCAACCCTGATTTAAGCCGAATTCAGCTTACAACCTGAAGTTGAGGCAACTTCCAAGTTAAAGGTTCTAAATTTAACTTATAGGTTTATTTTAGGCTAAATAAAGCGTTACCACCAGTTTAATTTTCAATAACATTTTTGCATATCTTTAGATAATAGATTGATATTTAACATTAATTGACGAACGCGCTAAAGTAGACTTAAACTAACTCAAGGGACTGATTCTTATCGCAACGATGACGATTCAACAAGCGAGTCGCTTAACGGGCGTTTCCGCCTACAGCATTCGCTACTACGATCAACGGCAACTCATTCCCGGCATCACCCGCGACCAACACAACCAACGCCAATTCAGTGCCACCAGCCTACAAGTCATTCGCCTGATTGCCTGTTTGCGTCAAGCCGCGATGCCCTTAACCGATATCAAACGTTACTTAGATTTACTTCCCGGCGGCACCCAAACGATGCCCGCCCGTTATGCCATCATGCAACAGCAACAACAAAGTTTATTAGCCCAATTACAAGCCTTACAAGACCATTTGACCTTAATCGAAACAAAAATGGCCAGTTATGAAGCCCAAATGTCAACGACGCAATGCGTGCGTTGCGCCCGTTAGGAGGATTTTTTATGACAGATTCTGATTTAATGAACACGTGGTTAGCGGATGACCCTGAATTAGCCGCGTTAGTCGGGCCATTTTTGACCACAACTAACGCACCTAAAACCGTCTTACCCGCTGGCGATCGTGAACTGATTGGGCTGATTGCCTTAACAGTTCAAGGTAGCTTGACCCATTTTCAAGCTAATGTTAATCAAGCCTTGCAAGCCGGGGTGACCCCAGCACGGTTATTAGAAACCATTTATCAACTCACGCCCGTCATCGGCTATCCAAAAGTTGCGGGGGCGTTAACGGCCATTCACGCCGAATTGGCCGCCGACAAGTTGGCGCCCGACTTCAAGCCCCTGCTATCAGACGAACAACACGGTGTTAAAGTTCAGGCTAACTTATACGGCACTGAAATCAAAAATTTATTAGCAGCGCTGCCCGCCGGTGCCGGGACGGCCTTACCACAGTGGCTCACGCAACATTTCTTCAACGATTATTATCGTCGCAGCACGTTAACGACCGCCCAACGTGAACGCTACGAATTAATGGCGTTGATTACCTTAAACGTCGATTTTCAAATCAAAGCTCACGCGCGCGGCAGCTTAAAAGCGGGCAATTCAGCGGCCACCTTAGTTTGGGCTGCCATTCAGCTATTGCCTTACATTGGCTTTCCACTCATCATCAACAGCGTCCGGCAAATCCAAGCCGCGGCGGAAGCGCTAAACGATTAAGACAATCCTAAATACACAAATCAACAATAGAAATGATAAAAAACAAAATTGGTGCCTGATGAAATTTGACTTTCATCGGGCACCAATTTTGAGTTGTGTCTCAGTCTCATGCGATTTAAATAATAAGCGTAATTAATCGGCAGCTAAGGCCGTAATTGGATTCAACCGTGCGGCCCGCCGAGCTGGTAAGATTGCAGCCAGCCAGGCGATGACTAAGGCCAATACAAAAACCGTAATCACATCACTTAACCGAAATTGGACTAAGTTGTAGCCCGCCAGATGAGACAAGGCATGATTTAAGACGGCCCCAATCCCGGCGGCCAGCCCCGTTGCCAAAATGGCACTGAAGCCGCCGACCATCAAGGATTCGCTCGTAAATAAGCGCCGAATATCGCGGCGACTTTCGCCCAGTGAACGTAAGATGCCGATTTCTTTCATCCGGGCACTCACTGACATGTACATCGTCACGATAATCATTAGTGCTGAAACAATCAAGGAAATTCCAGCGATGGCCGCCAAGACAGTGGTTGCGACGTTAACGTACGTATTAATATTATCCAAAGTGGCCGAAATACTCGTGGCCGCAAACTGTTGATGGCCACTATCCCGCAAGCGATTGATCGCACTGACCACCGCTTCATTTTGACGCCGACTCGTTACTCGCACGGTCACAAAAGTCGGTTGACTGGTGACTTTGGCGGCTTTGCGCATGGCTTGCATCGTGGCATAATTGGTCGCACTCTCACCAGCACCGCCTTCACTATCCATAATACCAGCGACCGTCAACGTCCGTTTGACCGTTACTAATTGGTCACGTACATTTAACAGACGATAACTGACGACTACTTTTTGACCAATCAAAGCACGCCAATTTTTTTGTGACCATTTTTGCGCCACCGAAGTTTTATCGAGCACAATTTGATTATTACCCGGAACCGTTCCCGCTTTGATACTGCTGCGTTGATTCGTACTCGTCCAGGTCGTTAATTGCGGTACTGAATAATTCGTTTTACCAATCATTATTGTCGCATCACTCGCCGCTATCCCTGGTTGTACCGCGACCACATGTGATAAATCTTGCAACTCATGAACTTGGGTACTCGTAAATGTTGGCATGTGTGCCGCTACCGTTCCCGCCATATCGGGGTCGGTCGCCGCGGCCGCCTGTTCTTCTTGCTCTTTAGCGCCGTTGACGTAGCGCATGACCGTGATAGACTGGGGGTCAACCAAATTATTAATTTGCTTATTAATATAGCCTTTAACCCCAGTACCGAGCCCATTGAACAGCATGACCGCGGCTAACCCAATTGCTGTCCCTAACACAATTAACAAATTCCAAGTCCAAGCATGCCGTAAATGTTTGAAGGCTGTCGCTAACGACACCCGCCATGGCAACGCCCGGGCTCCTAACCGCGTTGACGTGGCGCTCGGCGTCGTGGTTGGCGCAGCCGAATTATCGGCCGTAATTTGGCCATCCGTCAATTGCACCGTCCGCGTGCCCGCTTTAGCAACCGTCGCCGAATGCGTGACACAAATGACCAACTGACCACTCGCGGCAATTTGTTGCAAAATAGCTAATACTTCGGCGGTATTCTGAGCATCCAGCGCGCCGGTCGGTTCGTCGGCGATAATAATTTGTGGATCACTCGCCAGCGCCCGCGCAATGGCGACCCGCTGCTTTTGACCACCGGATAATTGATTAGGGTACTTCTTCAACTGATCACTTAAGCCGACTTGTTCAAGTAACGTATGGGCGCGCTGTAGTCGCGCGTGGCGACTTAGCTTGGTCATATCTAGCGACAATAACACATTATCTAGGACCGTCAAATGACCGATTAAGTTATACGACTGATAAATATAGCCGACCGTTTCACGTCGATAACGGTCTAACGTTGCCTCACGTTGATGATTAAGTAATTGACCATCAACGCTGACGGTCCCTTCAAAATCACGGTCTAAGCCCCCAATAATATTCATCAAGGTCGACTTACCACCACCGGATTCTCCTAAAATCGTGACAAATTCACCCAAGTTAAAGTCTAAATCAATCCCTTTTAACACCGGATAAGCATTATGACCAATATAATAGGCCTTATGAATCCCTTTCAAGCTCAAATAACTCATCACCACACCCCCACCGTGGCTTAATTTGACGTCCAGCATAGCACCAGAATATCAATTTCGTTATTTATAGGCTTGGGTATTTGTGGTTTACAAACATTAGTCGGTATCCACTTTGCATGTGCCAACAAAAAATGTGTTTAAAATACATTCCTTCAAACATGGCCTGTTAGCAAACCAAGGGATTCTCTTACCAAGCGCTAATCCCAGAAATAGTCGTCCACTTCACTATTAATCCCAACCCGCTAATCTCAAAAAAGCGGCTTCATTCAATGCGAGATGAAATAATTTAATTGAGCTTTCAATGGCACATAAAAAGCCGCCCCCAAAACTGGAAGCAGCTATTTAGATACTTATTTGAATGATATGACCATTTTAGCTGTAGGTCAGCAGTAATGGAAGTCGCCGTGCAAGTGCCGTTAGTTCGGCATGATTTTCGCCGAGCTTACGGCACCGACACCTTTGAAGATTGGCGGGCTGGGCCGAGCTTCAAAGTGAGGTTCGAGACCGCTTTTTGGCTCGAACCGGTCGCCACGGCGGCTGGAATTACTGCTGACCGGAAGCGGCAAGTCGCTTTTAACCCAGACTCACGTTTTCTATATCATATCTGATATTACATTTCGTCAGGTGCTTTAACGCCTAATAAGCGTAATGCTTCTTTCAAGACGATGCTGACACTCTTAACTAACGCTAAGCGCGCATTTAATTCGTCGTCTTCAACTAAAATCTTAGTATTACCATAATACTTGTTGAAGGCTTTGGCTAAATGAATCGCATACTTGGCAATGACTGATGGTTCGTATTCGTCACTGGCCCGGACAACCGTCGCTGGGAATTCGCTCAATAACTTCAACGTATCCCATGCAGCGGGATCACTCAATTGTTGACCATCGGTTGCCAATTCAGGGCTGCCAGCTTTACGTAAGATACTTTCCGCCCGAGCATGCGCGTATTGCACGTAAGGACCAGTTTCACCTTCAAAACGCACAACTTCTTCCAAGTTGAAGTCGAAGTTGTTCATCCGTTCGTTCTTCAAGTCATGGAAAACAACCGCGCCAATCCCAACGGCATCCGCAACGGCATCCTTATTTTGTAAATCAGGATTTTTGGCTTCAATTTGTTGATGCGCTAAGTCGACCGCGTCATCTAAGACTTTGTCGAGTAAGATGACCCGCCCACTCCGCGTTGACAACTTCTTACCACCTTGGGTAATCAAACCGAATGGAATATGGTGAATTTGGTCCGCCCAATCGAAGCCCATTTCCGTTAAGACTGCTTTTAATTGTTTGAAATGGTTCGTTTGTTCGTTCCCAACGACATACAAGGATTGGACGAAATCATAAGTCCGCTTCCGATAAATCGCAGCGGCCAAATCCCGCGTGATATAAAGCGTAGCGCCATCAGACTTCTTAATCAAAGCGGGGTTCAAGTCATATTTGCTTAAATCAACGACTTCGGCCCCTTGGCTTTCATGCAATAAGTCTTTGCTTTCCAAAATATCGACAACTTCTTGCATCTTATCGTTATAGAACGCTTCACCTTTGAAAGAATCAAAGTCGATATCTAAACGTTGGTAAATCTTCTTGAAAGCTTTTAAAGATTCTGAACGGAACCATTCCCATAAATGCGTGGCTTCTTCATCGCCATTTTCAAGCTTCTTGAACCAATCACGCGCAACGTCGTCCATTTCAGGATGGTCCACGTCTTCTTTATGGAAACGCACGTAGTACTTCAACAAGTTATTGATAGGATCAGCTTTAACTTCTTCTTCGCTCCCCCACATCTTATAAGCCGTAATCAATTTACCGAATTGCGTACCCCAGTCACCTAAGTGATTGATTTTAACCGGCTTGTAGTCAATCTTCGTTAAAATGTTGGCTAAGGAGTTCCCAATAACCGTTGAGCGTAAATGACCCATTGAAATTGGTTTAGCAATGTTTGGTGATGACATATCAATCGGCACTTGACCTTGCGCGCCAATCTTGGCATCCCCAAAGTTCGCACCATCAGTCAATACTTGGTTCAAGATATCGGCTGAAAAGGCCGCTTTCTTGAAGAAGAAGTTGACGTATGGTCCCATCGCAACGACTTTTTCAAAGTTGCTTTGGTCAATTTTTTCGACCACGTCGCCCGCAATCATTTGTGGGGCTTTGTGCATAATTTTAGCTAACGTAAACGTTGGGAAAGCTAAGTCCCCTTGTTTAGATGTCTTCGGTTGTTCAATCTTACTTAAGATATCCGCCATTGATAACTCTGGTAAAGCCGGTGCCAAGGCGTCAGCGACTTGTTGTTTGTAATCCATATTTTCCTCCTCGAGGGTCGCAAAAATGCGTAAAAAAAGCCCCTTACATAAACTATGTAAGAGACGAGACATTCCCGCGGTACCACTCTAATTGATATTGCATCCACTTATTATCGAATTGTCGTCTTCAAAAGCGCGCTTCGCGCAGGCGTTGATCCGGCTTCCAGCATCCCGAACTCGCTAAACAACTGTCACTGCGGTACTTTTCTTTCTCATTAGACGTCGTACATTTTAAACCATGCGTTAGTATAACAGAATTTACTTAGTTTGGCTAGGCGTCAACTTTAGCACCATATCTTGATGTGGAATACCATCTTCCAAATACACATCCGAAACCGGTACTAACCCAAATGAACGATAAAACTTGTCCAAATAAAATTGACCTTGAATATTGATTTGGGTCGTGTCAGGCCATAATTTTTGAATTTGGTCGATCGCGGTTTGAACGAGCCGTTGACCACTACCATGTCCCCGGGCCGCCTCGCTAACAATGACCCGGCCGAAACGGGCCTGATTGCCATGTTCTTGCATTAAGCGCGCGTACGCGACTAACTGCCCCTCCGCATCCGTGCCAAATAAATGCAGCGCCGTTAAATCCGTATCGTCGACTTCTTGGTAAGGGCAATTTTGTTCTACCACAAAAATTGCAACTCGCAATTTATACATTGCCTGAATTTGACGCGGTGTTAGTTCATCAAAATGATAAGTCTTAAATTCCATGTCGTGGCCCTCCAAAAATTACAATATTTTTATTTTAGCACTAATCGTCGCAAATAGTGGGCACTAATCGTCGTCTCACAATTTGAGGCCACCACCGATCACAACCATTCACGAACTTGAGGTCCCGCCTGATTGCCCGGCCAAATGCTCAGTGCACTTCCTAAGCAGCCTACACACTGAGCGTATTGAGCGACAATCAGATGCTTTTCAAAAAATATAACTATTCTTCAAAAATTGATGAAGCGCGAAATTTACAATGTTAGGATGACACCATTAACAAATTCAACCGAGAAAGTGGGCTAATGATGAACAACCTCGCATTTTATGCTTTCTTGAGTGCCTATGTACTCATCCTCTGTGTAATTAGTTACTATCGGCGTCACCATCCTGACAATCCGCTAATTTTATTCGTCAACCAACACGTTGGCATCCTGCTGTGGCTCATTCTGGCCTATCTATTTATTAGTAGCTCCCACTTAATTGGTACTGCAGTCGGCAACCTCGTCCTCATCCCCATCTTATATATTGGTTTTGAATACTGGCGAAAAATGCGTTCCAAACCGTAAAAAAACAGCCATGAATTAATCATGACTGTTAGCCGAACCTTTCACTTAAGCGGGTGACGAGAATCGGACTCGCGACGCAAGCTTGGGAAGCTTGAGTTTTACCACTAAACTACACCCGCATTTGACAACAGAAATAATTTTAGCATACATTTTTTCTGTTGTCTATGGATATTTATAAACTTTTTATTCTTCCGCTTCCGGTTCCACAACTGGCTTAGGTGCGGCTTTGATTAATTTTGCTTCAGATTTACGGATAACGGCGCGATGATTATATTCATTTACAATCGGTTCGTCGGATTTAGTAAATTCCTTGATTAATACTAATACTGAGTTTTCATATACTTTTTCGATTTCACCTTTGAAATCATGTTCAAGTGATGCAAATTTCTTACCTTGGACGTAATCGCCAATCTTTAATTCTACCGCCATGTGAAAGCTCCTTAATTCAAATTGATAACAAATATTATCAAATAACTGTCTGAGTTGCAAGCTAAATTTCGTCTTTTGCGACGGTTTCTAACGCTGGTTGCACGTTTTTAGGTCGGCGGCGTTCATCATGAGCTTGTTGCCGCAAACCACGGACGGCGCCGATGTATGCCGGTAATAGGACCGCACATGACCCTAACCAGGCCAGCGGTTCGGACATGCAGGCGCCCGGATAAGCGAGTAACCGCACTAAGATCAAAGCGGCGAAGACCCGCATGAATAATTCGGCCGCCCCGGCAATCGTTGGCACGGCACTGCGTCCCAGACCTTGCAACGTGTTGCGCATTATAAATAACATTGAAAGTAAAATATAAGTACTCCCAATAATATTGAAGTACGTTTGTGATAAATTCAAAACGGCCACATCTTGATGACCAACAAAGAGTCCAACGAGTTGTTTACCCCAGATGATTTCAATAATCCCGGCGGCCACACTAAAGCTACCTGATAACCACATGGTTTGTTTAACCCCGGTGATAATCCGTTCATATTGATGGGCACCATAGTTTTGCGCGGCAAAAGTCGCCATCGTAACGCCAAATGACATCAACGGTTGCGTGGCCAATTGGTCAATCTTTTGCGCAGCGGTCGTGGCGGCCACTGAATTCGTCCCTAAGCTATTTAACGCTGCTTGTAAGACGATGGTGCCAATCGCAATAATCGACATTTGAAACGCCATCGGTAAACCGACGCGCAAGTGCGCCTTAACCTCAGCCATTTTCAATTTAAAATGCCGACGACCAATGTGCAAAATTGGTACTTTGACTACGATATAGACCACACACATCAACGACGCAATTAGTTGCGCCAAAATCGTCGCCCAACCGGCTCCCGCGATGCCCCAGTGAAATCCTAAAATAAACAGTAATTCAAGACCAATATTAATTAATGAACTAATAATCAAAAACCATAGCGGTGTTCGACTATCCCCGAGCGCGCGAATGATATTAGATAACAAGTTGAAAGCAATTGGCGCTAACATCCCGCCTAACATGATTTGCAAGAAAATCCGCGCATCATTAATAATGTCTGTGGGTGTCTGCATAATTAATAAAATATGGTCGACAAAAATCAGTGAAATAATCGTTAAGATAATCCCAACAATTAAACTGACCACAATACTAATGGCAAAACTACGTCGCACGCCTTTATAGTCTTTAGCCCCGTAATGCTGGGCCGTCAATATCGACAACCCGGCCGTCAACCCTTGGGCGAACCCAATAATTAAAAACTGGACACTCCCCGTCGACCCAACCGCCGCCAACGCCTTAACACCTAGCGTCTGACCGACAATCAACGTATCTGAAAGACTATAAAATTGCTGAAAAATATTACCGATTAGCAGTGGAATTGTGAACCAAAATATTAGTTTTAATGGCTTCCCCTTAGTTAAATCGTTCATTCGTTACGCTCCCTTCATAATTGACATGGCTGCAAAGAAACCGTTTTCTAAGTCAACAGTTCCTAAGCAAACTTTGCTAGTATAGCAAGTTTACGAACGCAATACTAGTGTTTTGCTTCAAATCATTATAAATTTATTTATAACCGCAATTTGTCCTATTTAACCCACTAAAAAAGCGAATTTCTAACTGATTATTTGTCAGTTAAAAACTCGCTTAATTCAATCGCAACATTGCTTAATGTAGCGATTAACGAGACCTGATCGTGATGCTGATGCGAAGCCTATCAATATCCTGAGCTGCTTCGAAAATAAGTCTTAAGAATTATCCGTCGCGTTTAGTTGCGTAATTTTGCAGCAATAGCGTCCAACCCAAATAGTGCAACCACCATTGAGAATATTCAATCACAATTTCATACACTTACTGTTTTGAAACTGAACTGAATTTAGCAGTTGGTTGACCGTAATGGAACCGTCCTGAGAGTGGCGTTAACGGACGTTTTTTGCCCGTTTACATCACGGACGTCTTTTGAGACTTGGTTTTCAGGCTCAAAAGATCGGTTCAAGACGTTCCTCAGGCTTGGACCGGTCCCAGGACGAAGGAATTACGGTCGGTCAACGGCGGCAATCCAACGGCTAACCTGCTAGGCCGTAAATTGACTGTTGTACATCTGTGCGTAAAACCCGTTGGCCGCCATTAAGGCATCATGATTCCCACGTTCAATAATTTCGCCGTCTTTGACGACCAAAATCACGTCGGCATTTTTAATCGTCGATAACCGATGGGCAATCACAAACGAGGTCCGCCCTTGCATCAGCTTATCCATTGCTTGTTGTAATTGTTCTTCAGTTCGCGTATCGACTGAACTCGTAGCTTCATCTAAGATTAACATCGGCGCATTGCGGATTAAGGCCCGCGCGATCGTTAATAGTTGCTTTTGCCCCGCTGATAAGCTCACGGCATCGTTTAAGACAGTATCTAACCCTTGTGGCAAGGTCTTGATAAAATGCGTTAACCCGACTGCTTCGATGGCTTGGTCGAGCTGTTCATCAGTGACCGCCGTTTGATTATAAATCAAATTATTGCGAATCGTGTCTTCAAATAGCCAAGCATCCTGTAGAACCATGTCAAACTGTTCGCGGACTTGCGCACGACTCAGCTGATTAATATCGTGACCGTCAATCTTAATTGTCCCGGCATTCATCGCATAAAAGCGCATCAATAAATTGACGGTTGTCGTTTTACCGGAACCCGTCGGCCCAACAATCGCAATCTTTTGGCCCGGTTTAGCTTGCACCGTGAAATCCTTAATAATTTGTTTTTCGGGCGTGTAACCGAATTGAACGTGTTCAAAGTCAACTGCACCTTGGGCTTGGTCTAAAGAATCGGTGACCGCTTCATCCGTTTCACTCGGTTCGGCTAAGAAACCAAAGACCCGTTGCATCGCTGCTTGCGCCGTTTGCAAACTCGAAAAAGCTTGCGCGATTTGGGATAACGGTTGTGAGAACAGCCGCACATAAATCATGAAAGCGACAATCGTCCCCATACTGATCTGATTGTGCAACATCATAACGGCCCCGACGATGCAGACCATCACGTAACCGAAGTTACCAATAAACGTCATCAACGGTTGCATGATGCCTGACATAAATTGCGACTTCCACACCGCGTCGTATAAATGGTTGTTTAACTTTTCAAAGTTAGCTTTGACGGTCGCCGTGTTATTGGTCGTTTGGACGACGGTCTGGCCGGCATACATTTCTTCGGTGTAACTCGAAACATCCGCTAAGCGATTTTGTTGCGCCGTGAAGAAGCGTTGGGACTTCGCCATGATTACCATGGTTAAGATAAATCCGAGTAATACGGACAAAATGGCCGTCAAGCTCAAGAGACCATTCGTAATCGTCATCATCACCACGCAGCCAATCAGCAAAGTCACCGCTGAAATCAACGTACCAAGACTTTGGTTCAACGATTGCCCCATCGTATCCAGGTCATTAGTGACGCGGCTTAACGTATCCCCTTCATTATGCGTATCGAAGTAGCGTAGCGGTAATTCGTTAATTTTATGACTAATTTGATTCCGCAATTTTTGCGTAAAGTTCTGGGTGACCGTTGCCATAATCCAACCTTGCCCATATGACATTAACGCTCCGACCGCGTAAATAATCGCTAACACGGTCGTAATTTGCAATACTTGGCTGACATCAATATTACTGCGGATGCCGGCCGTAATTAAGTTAGTAATTTTGCTTAACTGACTAGGGCCAATGATTGAACCGATACTCCCACCAATCGCGAAGATGGCGGCAATTAAGACTGGCCCGAGATACTCGCGGCCGTTGCTGAGTAAACCGGCTTTGAGGACACTATTTTTTACTGTTTTAGGCATTGGCGAGCTCCTCCTTTGATAATTGTGAATAAGCAATTTCTTGGTAAACCGGATTCGTTTTAATCAAATCTTGATGCGTCCCTTGACCGACTACTTTTCCTTCATCTAAAACGATAATTTCATCCGCGTCTAACACGGTACTAATCCGTTGGGCGACGATAATCTTAGTCGTTTGCGCCGCTTGGGTTGCTAAGGCTTCCCGCAGTTTACGATCCGTTTCATAATCCAGTGCGGAGAATGAATCATCGAACAACAAGATTTCTGGTTGACGGGCAATCGCGCGGGCCATGGCTAACCGTTGTTTTTGACCACCCGAGAAGTTATCCCCGTGTTGGGCAACCGGTGCGGCCAGTTGTTCAGGTTCGGCATCCACGAAATCTTTTGACTGGGCAATGCTCAAGGCGGCATTCGCGTCCGCTGCCGTTAATGGCGATGATTTATGGGGCGCTTGACCAAAGTCTAAATTACTCTGAATCGTGCCACTAAAGAGCACCGCTTTTTGTGGGATATAGCCTAACCGATCATTTAAATCGTTAGCCGCGTATTGACGCACATTGACGCCATCTAATAAGACCTGTCCACTCGTCGCGTCATATAGCCGCGGAATCAAGTTTAACGCGGTACTCTTCCCGCTCCCAGTCGACCCGATCAACGCCACTGTCTGACCCGCCGTTGCCTTAAACGACAAGTGTGACAAGGCCGGTTGGTCGGCGCCGGGATAGCTAAAGCTGACATCTTTAAATTCTAACGTCCCAGTGGTAGTTGGGGTCGTCGCCGTTGTATCCGGATTTTTCACGCTAGGCTGAATGGCTAAGACTTCATTGACCCGACTCGCCGAAACCGTCACCCGTGGTAACAAGATAAAGATGATGGATAACAACAAAAATCCCATGATGACTTGCATCGCATATGACGAAAAGACAACCATGTTACTAAAAAGCGTCAACCGTTGGGCCCCGGCAGCGGCATTAATAATCACTGCCCCAATCGTATAAACCGCCAACGTCAAGCCACTTGAAATCAAACTCATCCCCGGATTCATTAACGCTAATACCCGGTAGGCGAACTTGTTCGTCGTGGTTAAATCATCATTGGCTTGCTTCAACTTATCATTTTGGTACCCTTCAGCGTTAAACGCATGGACCACGCGAATCCCGGTCAAGTTTTCTTGGGTCACTAAGTTTAAACGGTCCGTCAAACTTTGCACGGCTTTGAACTTTGGTTGCACACTCGTCAAAATAAACGTTAACATCACGCATAAAATTACGACCGCTACGGCGGTAGCCGTGGTCCATTGCCAGCCTTTCCCAGCAATCATATAAATGGCCCACACCGCCGTAATCGGTGCTTTAATGATGACTTGTAAGCCCATGGCGACGAATTGTTGAATTTGTGTCAAATCATTCGTCGTCCGCGTCAATAAACTGGCCACGGAAAACTTTTTAATATCTTGTGTTGAATAATCCATCACTTGATTAAAGACGTCCTGGCGCAACCGGGCTGTGAAGCCCCCGGCAATCTTAGCGACAAAATATCCCGTGATGACGGCGGCGATGACACTCAAAACGGAGTATAGAATCATCATCAAACCCGGTTGTAAAACATCGCTAACCGTCGTGCCGGCAGTCTCTAGTTTCGTCGTAATCGTGGACATATAGCCTGGAATACTCAGTTCCAACCAGACTTGCGCCACAATAAAGACCAAACTAATCCCAATCATGCCGTATTCGCGGCCATTCAAACGTTTGAGTAATTTAAACATGGTTTTCCTTCTTCCTTTAATGTTCGCGTGCGAACTATAATGCTAAAAAAACACTTATTCCGTGTTTTTCTTAATCTGTTCCAAGACGTTAAAAAATGTCGCTAAGTCAGCGTCACTAATCCCGACTTTTAAATCTGCCTCCATCTTTTGCGCGGCCGCATCGACGACCGTCATTTGGCGAATGGATTCTTTAGTCAATAGCAAACGTTTATAACGGACGTCCGCACCGGGAGCCGTGACGATGACGCCATTTTTTTCCATCCGTTTGACGAGCCCACTGACCGTCGACTTACTAACGCCTAGCGCGGCTTCCAAATCGCGTTGGTACACTTCTTGATCACGATGTTGAAATAAGAAACCAGCGGCAATGCCTTGTAGTTTCGACATCGGCTGTTTTTGAAATAACGGGCTCGAGTGTTTGGCATACTTATCAATAGCTAGCGACAGCCCACGCACCCGAAACAAAATCGTCGTTTGGGGATCAATCATCTCGACACCTCCTAGTGTTCGTATGCGAACTATAATACCTTGAATTTAACGCGCCGTCAAGTCACATTATTCGTTTCGCTAAAAAAACGACCACCAGCATGGGTGATCGCAAATTTATCGTTATAGGACCATGTAATAGTAATACGTCACGAACACACAAATCACCATACAAATTAAGTTCAGTGGAATTCCGACCTTAAAATAATCCGTGAATTTGTAATGACCGGGACCGTACACAATTAAGTTCGTCTGGTAGCCAATTGGCGTGGAAAAGTCGGCCGTGGCTGCAATCGTAATCAGCATGACTAACATCATCACCGGCAAATCTTGCAACTTGGCTGCCGAGACCACGATTGGAAACATCAGCGATAGCGCCGCCGCATTCGACAAAATGGCCGTTAAGAAGTTGGTCATAAAATAAACTAAGAACATGTAGACGATTGGTGAGGCATCCCCCGCAATCGACATTAACGACTTCGCAATAAATTTATCCGCCCCGACATTGGACATCGCCGTCCCCAACGCATAACTACTAGCTACTAAAAACAAGACGTTCATGTCGACAGCCCGGACGATATCGTCGATGCTGACACATTTGGTCAAAAACAAGACGACACAACTGGCCGCTAGACCGACGAATAAGTCAATCACGCCTAATGTGGACACGAGAATTGTTGCCACTAATAAGACGATTGGCAAGAAGTCTTTATACGTGCGTTTATTGCTCGACATCGTTTGCGAATTAAACACGTGCAGTTCTTTAATTTTATCCATTTCTTCAGGTTCATTATTCGTGATGGCAACTAAGTTATCGCCACCCTTTAAGCGAATCCGACCGATTTGGCCTTGGAGCTTAACTGAGTTACGGTGAATCGCCACGATTACGCTACCGTAGACATCGCGAAATTGCGTCGATTTGACAGTTTGATTGACGAGCCGTGAAGAATCGGGAATCGTCAATTCCACTAAACGCGCACGTTCATTCGTAATATCAGCCATATTGATTTTTTCGGTACTAGGAATCAAGCCCGGAATTTGAACGAGGTCGCTAATACAGTCGACCGTCCCGGTAAAGTACAACCGGTCGCCGAGTCGTAAATCCGTACTCCCCGTCACCGGCACAATGGCTTGGCCGTCGCGGTTAATCGCCACTAAATAAGAGTTGGGCAAATTGCGCAACTTGGCATCAGCGACGGTTTGGTTCAAAAACTCAAAGTCTGGTCCAACCGACATTTCAATTAAATAGTCATCCGGTTCCGCTTCGACATCATCGACCGAACTCCCATAATAAGTTGGCAAATTGTGATACCCAATCGTCAGTAAATAAATCAACCCCACGATGGTGATGGGAATCCCGACAATCGCCAAATCAAACGTACCGAATTGTTTCAAGCCATATTTCGACAGTAAACCTTGCGCCACTAAGTTGGTCGACGTTCCTAAGACTGTCAACAAGCCGGCTAAAATGGTCGCGTATGATAAAGGAATTAAAAATTTAGAGACTGGCAAGCCTTTTTTCTTAGTCCAGCGTTGAATCATCGGCGTTAATGTTGAAACGATCGGCGTATTGTTCATGAAAGGCGAAATGACACTAACACTCGCTAATAATTTGAATAACGAGCGCTTTTCGTGTTTGCCATCCCCTAAAATTCGATTGAACAACCGTGTAATAAAGTTACTCTTCGAAATCGCATAAGCAATAATATACATGAGGGCAATCGTGGCCAAGCCGTCGTTGGCGAAACCAGATAGTGCGTCGGTTGGTGACAAGATGCCGACAAACATCAAGAAGGCTAACGCACAGAGAATCACGGCGTTAGGCGTCGTCACTTCAAGCGCCATTAAGACGAATGAAACTAGTAATGTAATCAGGACAATTGCGATGTTCAAGGTCATAGTGTTCGCTCCAATACTGCATTAGTTTGTGTTGAACCGGGTAGTGGGCCGGCAGTTCGAACACCGTCGTTCGTTCAACATGATTAACATTGTAGCCTAGTTTTGTGAACGAAATTACGACATGGTGTGAAATTATTCGACAATTAATCATCATATTTAGGCGATTTATGAAGAAAATATGAATTAAAGCTAGGCCGAACTTTGGCGGCACGCCGCTAAATTAGTTAAACCGGTTAACGTTATGTTCATTAATATGAATTTCTTATGTAAAGATACTAAGATTAACTCAAAAATTGGTGCCTGATGAAAGCTAACTTTCATCAGGCACCAATTTAGTTTTTTTCATTTTTTATTGTCGAAACGTGCGCCAACAGGCAGTTTGTTCCGCTTAACCCGGAAGCGGCAACCATGCCCAAAGTCCGGACATAATTGCCGCTTCCACGTTAGTGCTCGCAAACTAACCGCCTGTTGGCACACTCTCGTCATTGCGTCATTAATTATTCATTAATACCGTAAGCATGTTTCGTTGGATATAGCGAGAACCGTTCGGCCCGGTAGACGTAACCGCCACTGCCGAGGTTATTGAGTTGCACGTTATAAACTTCTTTTTTCGTCTTCGTATCATATTCAATAATATTAGCGGACTTCCCATTGTTTAACCAACCAAAGTCGATCAAACGGTTCGTGGAACTCAAATAACGGTTCGACCCAATAATATTAGCGAAGTTCTTCTTACCAAGTGATTTCCCGTAGGCCCCCACTTGTGAGATAGTCTTCGTCTTTTCATTGATATGATATTCGACCCCTTCAGAATACTTACCAGAGGATTTTTCTAATGAAGATTTGGTTGAACCAACCGCGACATTATTGTTAAAGACTAATAAATTCAACGAATTCTTATTCTTCAACGTCGACGGATCAACGATGGCCGCATGTTGCCCACCTGGCCATGAAATCTTACCTTTAGCTTTTAATAAATACTTGCGGTACGACTTCGGCCAAGCGGAAGCTTTCTTACTTGATAAGATCCACTTAATCTTTTCAGTCTTGTAATCGAGCTTCATGACCATGTTTTGGTTCCGACTAGAAATAATCAAACTCTTATCTGACTTATCATAATAAATCGAGTTTTCATGGAACCAGTCGCGTTTACCCATATACTTACTTGACTTCGTAGCGCTGTATTGGGTGTAGAATTTCTTCGGCATGATGTTCTTCATGTTGATCACTTTGATGATTTTCCCAGTCTTGTGTGAGATTACAATCATCGTATCTTCAACATAAGTTCGACCATCATCGGAGACGGTGGCAATCAAGTCCCCGTTTGGCAATTCGGTCACATCATGATGGACTTGGTTATGATTTTGTTTCTTCGAGCCCTTCGCCTTACCCCAAGCCTTGTGGTTAAACTTATACGTCCGATAAATCTTACCGGTGTAGTCCATTTCCACTAACTCGTTAAAGTACGAATTACTGTTTTTCGATTTTGTCCAGATCAATAAATGCCCATTATTCAATTGCTTGAAAATGTGCGACGTTGGTTTCGTCGTATACCAACGAATGGCCCCGTCGGCATCCAACCCGAAGGTGAAGTTCTTGGCTTGGTTGCTACCAGAAATCGTGGTCCGCACCATAAACGTCAACTTCGAATTGCCACTGCCCATGACCATCTTTTGTTTATTAGCTTTCTTAACATTGATCTTAATACTAGTTAATGAAGATGGTAACTTGGCCGTCTGCAACTTGACGGTCTTGGTCGTGGTGGTCCCATTCTTATAGGTCACCTTAATCTTGACCGTATTGTTGTAGTTGGCATATAACCCGAGCACTTGTAACTTGTGGTTTTTGGAATAAGTGGTATCCGTCGTATTCGAAATCGACGTCTTACTACTCTTCCCGACAACCGTGTAACTGACTTTAGCCGCTTGGTCGGTGTGGAAAATAACTAGCGCGGTCAATGGGGAAATACCATACGGGTTAACTTTCGTATACATATTGTTAATTGTATATTTACTATTATTAACCGCCGCATTAATTGTTTTATTTTCACTCGACTGTTTCTTAATTTCCGTTTGCACTAAGCGGGTATTAATATCTTTTTTTACCGCCGCCGCTGAACGTACTTTTGAAGACGTCGTGCCGGAAGTCGTGGTCGTCGTACTATGCTGGTACCAACCATAGGCACTACCACCTGCAATTAATACCACGAGAATTGCAGTGATAATCCAACCTTTTTTTCGCATCTATTAGCGAACCTCCCAAATATTATTATATTTTTGTTTAGCTATAGCATACTTTATTTACGGTTAAATTACCGGCAAAAACCATTCAAACCCGGTATTTTTTGTCACCTGGGACTCGAATGGTTTTGTCATTATTAGGCTAGTTAATCGTTCATGTAAGCTTGCATCCGCTGCAAAACTTGTTTAACGGCCGTTAAGTCGGGGACAAACGCCCCACTGGCCAAGGGATGGCCGCCACCGTTAAACTCTTTAGCAATCGCATTAATTGGTAACGCTTTGGAACGGAAATGCACGCGGAATTTACCATCGGGCGTTTCAATGAAAAACAGCCAGACGTTCACGTTAGTCAAACTCCCGGGTAAGGAAACGACGGCATCTTCTTCGCCATACGCTAATCCAAAGCCACTCAAAACTTTTTGCGTCAAAATCAAATAACCAAGGCCGTGATCATCAACCGTTAATTGACTTAAAACATAGCCGCACAGCTTGCTCAACCCCGGATTGAGGTCCATTTCATGATGACTGACCGCCGTCACGTCAACACCCAAGGCCGCTAAGTTGGCAGCGATTTGTAACGTCCGCGCCGTCGTTTCCGGGGTGGAGAACCGAATCGTATCGCCGATAATCCCGGCATACAAACTCGTCGCCGCGGCCGTTTTTAAGGTCAGCTGCTGCGGGTGGCTGGCAAACAAGTCATAAATCATTTCGGCACAACTACTGTACGTTTCATCGACCCAATTCAACTGGCCAAACGGATCATTATTCGGATGATGGTCAATCTTAATGACGAACGCGTCCGTCGGGATGGCCCCCGCAATCCGTTGATGGTTGGCACAATCGACTACGACAATTAAATCGTCGGCCGTGGGCGTCACTGTCGTATCACTTTGACCAATCCAAGCTAGCGGTGTGGGCACCGCATCCATGGTAATGATTGTTTTACTAGGAAAACTCGTCTGCAAGCCTTGCACTAACCCATACTGGGTCCCAATCGCATCGGGGTCGGGATTCGTATGGCGATAAACAAAGATGCGGTCCATTTTTTCAATGCTACTAACGATGGCATCTAAAACGGCATTAGACTTCATCGGCCGTCTCAACATTGATATAATCATGTTCATTTAAATAAGCCATGATTTGATCGACGGAAGTGGCTAACGGTTGTTTCGATGTATCAACCGTAATTTCTGGTTTGTCTGGCGCTTCATAGGGCGCGTCAATCCCAGTAAAGCCTTTGATTTCACCACGCCGCGCTTTGGCATACAATTGTTTGACATCGCGGTCTTCACAAACTTCAATCGGCGTATCCACAAAGATTTCGATGAATTCATCGGTGGCTAATAACTTACGAACATTGTCACGGTCTTCACGATAAGGCGAAATAAACGCGGTCAACGTGATGACGCCCGCATCGACGAAGAGCTTCGAAACTTCACCAATGCGGCGAATATTTTCTTGACGGTCTTCGGCTGAGAAACCTAAGTTACTGTTCAGCCCGAAGCGGACATTGTCACCGTCTAAAACGTAGCTCGTAATTTGGTTTTCATATAACCGTTTTTCAACTTCGTTAGCGATGGTTGATTTACCAGAACCGGATAGCCCGGTAAACCATAAGACCGCGCTCTTGTGCCCTAATAACTGTTGCCGTTGATCCTTGTCGACTTTTGAGTTTTGCCAAGTGATATTATCGGATTTTGTCATTGTTAGGCCTCCGCTTCGCGTTTTTTCTTTAAACCTTCAATTAAGACTTTGGCCACTTCGGGACGAGAAACTTCCTTTGGTGGGACAACCCCGTCAGCCAACATACCGCGAACTTTGGTCCCACTGAGTGAGATATGGTCGTCGGCACCGTGTGGGCAAGTCTTTTGGGTGGCCATTGAGCCACACTTTTGGCAATAAAATGAATTATCAAATTTGAAGAAATGCATGCCCATTTCGTCTTCGACCGACGCAATCAATTCTTGGGCTTCATATGTGCCGTAGTAGTCACCAACCCCGGCATGGTCACGACCAACGATAAAGTCGGTACAACCGTAGTTTTTACGAACAATCGCATGCAAGATGGCTTCTTTAGGCCCGGCATACCGCATCGCCGCGGGATAGATCACCAAGCGGACGCGGTCTTTAGGATAGTAATATTTGATGATGGTCTTGTAACTTTCCATCCGGACATCAGCGGGAATATCATCGGCCTTCGTTTCGCCAACGAGCGGGTTCAACAATAAGCCATCGACATTTTCCATTGCTAATTTTTGAATGTATTCATGGGCGCGATGAATAGGATTCCGGGTTTGGAAGCCGACGATGGTTGACCAACCGAGATCATGGAACATTTTGCGCGTTTCGATCGGCTTCATGTAGTAGTCACTGAAGTCGCCGTGTGACAATGGTTGGAGCATTTTAACGCTCCCACCTAAATAAACGTCACCGTTTTCGAATAACCGTTTAACCCCGGGATGGGCTAATTCAGTCGTGCCATAAACGTTTTGGGCTTCTAAATCTTTATCTGGTGTGTATTTGTCTTCCACGACCATCGTCCCATAAATTTGACCATCTTTAGTCAAAGCGATTTCTTTGTTCAATTCCAAGCGAGCAGCCACGTCAGCACTCACTGGCAACGTAATTGGCACACTCCAAATAACCCCATTCTTTAAATGCATGTTTTTCACAACAGAATGATAGTCGTCACTCGTCATGAACCCGGTTAATGGGCTAAAGCCACCAATCGCAATCAGTTCCAAATCGGAAAGATTCCAGGCATTGATTTCTAATGCGGGTAATTGTTTAGCAGCGGCCATGGCCGCGTCACTAAAGTCTTCTAAGTTTACTAATTTGCCACCATGCGGGGTAATACCATATACAGTTTCCATTTATTAATCACCTATCTATTATCTATTTTAAAATTTCGTCAAAATTAACATTCACAAAATGGTTCAATTGCGCTTGGGCCTTAGCATCAGCGCTCGCTTGCCGGGCTAAATCCGTTAAGGTTGCCGCCACTTCGGTCCAATCTAATGGCCGTTTTAAGTTAAAGGCTTCATCCGCCGTCGTATCCACGGGTTCGACTTCATCAGCTTCACTGGCCACGACAAATTCAGCTAAGGTTTGTTTAGTAGTTGCACTCGTCAATTCATGGTCGAGTAACACTAAATAAGGGCGTTCTTCAACCGCTTTAATCACGCGGAAAAATTGGCGAATCACGATTTTTTGTTGATTTTCATCGGTAATTGCGGTGAAGTCTTCGGCTAACACGATATTGTGCGTGTCAGCGCCAATCTCATCACTGACGGCCGCCACCATTTCGGGAATCGTGCTAAAGACTTTGTCGCCAACCCCCCAGCGCGCTTCACGTTTCGCATTGCGCCGTAAGTAGTTGTTGAGGTCTTCTTTAGCTTCCACCAATTGATAGTCTTTGGTGTACGTTGCTAAGGTGGCCGTCCGACTAGCTAACCGTTGGCTAATCTCTTGGGCCACTTGGTGCATTTCATTGGTTTTATCATCGGTCATAACTACTTGGCTCGTGGCTAACAAATCATTCACTTGATTGATCAACGCTTGATCGCGACCAAAGACGTAATAGGTTTGATTGTCGATTTTCGCGTTGAAATCACGATATAACGACCCGTAGTCGGCTAAGTAGTCATCGGCCATTTTTTCAATTTTTTGTTGGAATTCAGCCGATTCGAAGAACGTTTCATCGTGGGCCGCTTGCATGCCAAGTAAGTACAAGGCTTTAACATCCGGCGCCACATCGTCCCGGGCTTCAAAATCACTTAAAGTTTCACCACTGTCACTCTTTTGTAAGTTTGGATCAATAAAGTCATCGATTTTAGCTTGTAAGGCGTCTTCATCGTGGGTCCAAGGTAGGTCAAATTTAGTGGCAATCCGCTTTAAAGTCGTTAACGTATCATTGAATAAATCTTCATACGTCACAATAATGCGGGGATGGTCTTTCGTATCACGTAACGACAAGAACGTCCGGACTTGCCATTGGCGCATCGCCAAGGTTGTGTCGCGGTGCCAAGCGCGGGCATTGGAACTGACAACATCCATGGGATTACGTAATAAGATGATTTCGGCGGGCTTGACGTCGACATCCGCTAAAACGTGTTGCCACAATTCAATATAATCGTTCATCCGCGGATCCTTAATCGCTAAATATTGTTCATCCGTGAAGAATTTTTGTAAGTAATCGGTCAAGGCTTGGCGATCTTTTTTCACCTTGGGACTATCATAATAGTCTTTAAATGCCGGCCGGTAACGAATCTTGCCACCTAAGGACTTATGAATATCAATGACGTCCTTATTCTCAAAATAACCTTTCGGGTTGATTTTCTTGCTTGGTGCCAATAAATTATCAGTACCGAGGGAAATTCCCATTAAGTTGATACATCTGGTCATTACGGAAGTCCCCGAACGACCACTGCCTAAAATTAAGACAGCTTGCTTATCGGCTTTTTTGCCGAAAAGTCGTTGAAAAAAGTTTTGCGTCATTTGCGATCATCCTAAACTATTATTTTTAATAAGTTGTCCTTGCTAGTGGGCTCATTAAGTATCCTATCAATAACTTTGTTCAATTCAATAAACATAATCCGAAAAAATTGTGATGAAACTATGAACCTGTGGTCACAGTTACCGTACAACGACTCATAACTAAGTGGTCAGTGACCCCACCTTTCTCGCGCGACCAACCAAATATGTCCAATCGGAGAAGTCCACCCCGTCTATCCATGAGCCAGTTTAAATCGCCGCGGCCGGTCACTTTAATCCTAATAATTGAATGCATTGATTATTTATTTTGGACAGTCGCGTGGTTGTCCCCCGTTACCCTGAAAATAAAGATACTTTTTTCAAAAATGTAGCTGACACTGCCTTTGATGAAGAAGTCAGTCGTATCAAGGATTAGCAACCAAGAATTAAATTAAAAAGTTAATATCAAATGAGCAAAACGACCCTTTTATTAAAATTCAATTTGAGCTTTCTTAAAATTGGTGGTATTTTTTACTCAACCTAATAAATGCAGAACGTATTGATGAGGAAAGTAAGTTTCGTCACCGGGACAGTGAGTCTGGAACAGTGTAAACCAGATCCGAGTGGACTTAACTGAAAAATGGCCTCTAAACGGCACCACTGAGCTTACGCCAGGTGATGACAGTCAGCTACTGTTAACCAGCTACCGTATGAAACGTACGGGATAAGATCAATATCGTGAGGTATTGGTAAACTAAGGTGGTACCACGAACGGCAACTTCGTCCTTTTAAAGACGAAGTTGCCGTTTTTTTACGTTGATATGTATGAAACTATTAAAGGAGTGGGCAAATATGACAGTTATCAGTAGTAATTTAGGGTACCCCCGGTTAGGCGAACATCGCGAATGGAAACATTTATTGGAACATTATTGGCGCCAGCAATTGACCGCCAGTGAATTCCATGCGCAAGCGAAAACGTTGCGCTTAGCCAACTTAGCCAAGCAACAACGTTTAGGCGTGGATTTGATTCCCGTTGGTGATAATTCGGACTACGACCACGTCCTTGATACGTTAGCCGCTTTCGGCGCCGTCCCGACCCGCTTCGGCCACTTCGACCACGCTTTGAATCTGGATAACTATTATGCGATTGCGCGCGGTACTAAAACGGCCGTGGCCGCTGAAATGACAAAATGGTTCAATATTAATTACCACTATATCGTCCCTGAATTTGACGATGTGGACTTCCAATTATTGGACAATCGGTGGTTGCGTTATTACCAAGAAGCTAAAACCGAACTGGGTATCGACGGCAAGCCCGTTATTTTAGGCCCCGTTTCTTTCTTAAAGCTCGGCAAACGCCACGGCCAATACTTAGATGACGTGGCCGTCAGTGAGTTATTACCAAAATTACTACCATTATACGTTCAAGTTTTTGCTGAACTCGCTCAAGCGGGCGCCAAGTGGGTCCAGATTGACGAACCAACGCTCGTAAAAACCACTGACCCAGCCGAATTAGCCCCCTATCATCATGCGTTGATTGCGTTACATGAAGCCGTGCCAACCCTCAACATCGAATTACAAACCTACTTTGACAGTTTAGACTTATACGATGAAATTGTGACGTGGCCAGTTCAAGCACTCGGCTTAGACTTAGTTCACGATCACGGTGAAAACTTAGCTCACTTACAACAAAGTGGGTTCCCGGCAGATAAGATTTTAGCGGCTGGCATTATTGACGGCCACAATGTCTGGGCCAGCGACTTGCAACAAAAGTTCGCGTTAGTCCAACAATTACAAGCAATCGTTGGGGCGGACCGGCCCCTCTGGCTACAACCGGCTAACTCCTTATTGCACGTTCCCATCACCACTAACAATGAAACTGACGCGGATCCCGTATTACTCGGTGGCTTAGCCTTTGCCGACCAAAAATTACAAGAATTGCACACACTAACGACCGCGGCCAATGATGGGATCAGTGCCATCCAAGCTGAATTTGACCGCAATGCTGCCAACTTAGCGGCCTTGAATCAATCGAGTCATCGTAACAATCAAGCCGTGCGGGCTGCCGAAGTTCAGTTGCCACAACAAACTTTCGAACGCCAAGCCCCCTTTGCCACTCGCATCAAGTTACAACACGACCGGTTACATTTACCATTATTGCCAACCACCACGATTGGGAGTTTCCCACAAAGTAAGCTAGTCCGTGCTAAACGGGCCGCTTGGCGCAAAGGCAATCTCAGTGATACCGACTATCAAGCGTTCTTACACGCCGAGACCAAGCGGTGGATTGACTTACAAAACAAACTCGGCTTGGATGTGCTAGTTCACGGGGAATTTGAACGGACCGACATGGTCGAATACTTCGGTCAAAAATTGACCGGTTTTTACGCCACCCAAAACGGCTGGGTCCAATCCTATGGCTCCCGCGGCGTGCGGCCACCGGTTATTTTTGGCGATGTCGCTTACACCGAACCCATCACCGTGGCTGAATCGGTCTATGCGCAAAGCTTGACGGCTAAGCCGGTTAAAGGCATGTTGACGGCGCCATTGACGATTATTAACTGGAGCTTCGTCCGTGACGACATTCCTAAGGCGCAAGTGCAAAACCAAATCGCCCTCGCCTTACGCCAAGAAGTTCAAAATTTGGAACAAGCTGGCATTAAAATCATCCAAGTCGACGAACCAGCTCTGCGCGAAGGTCTCCCCCTCAAGCAACGGCATTGGCAAGCCTATTTAGACGAAGCGGTCTATTCGTTTAAAATCACCACGACCGGCGTTAAAAATGACACGCAGATTCACACGCATATGTGCTACTCGAACTTCAGTGACATTATCGACACCATTAAAGCACTAGACGCCGACGTTATTTCTATTGAAACCTCGCGAAGCCATGGTGAAATTATTAGCGCGTTTGAACAAAACGGCTACGATAAAGAAATCGGCCTCGGAGTCTACGATATTCACAGTCCCCGCGTTCCGAGTGTGGCCGAAATCCAAGCAAACATTACCCGGGCTTTACGGGTCATTGATGCGCGCCAATTTTGGATTAACCCGGATTGTGGATTAAAGACACGCCAGGAACCTGAAACGCTGGCGGCTTTGAAAAACATGGTCGCCGCGCGTGACGCAGTGGCACAACAATTAAGCACTCCCGCACATTAGGAGGTGGTGGTTATGGATTTACGAACAGCTTTAAAGCAACGCGTATTAGTCGCGGATGGTGCCATGGGGACATTACTGTATGGTAACTACGGCATTGCCTCTGCTTTTGAAAATTTAAACTTAACCCATCCTGACACCATCTTACGGGTCCATCAATCGTATATAAATGCGGGCGCCGACGTGATTCAGACCAACACTTATGCTGCTAACCGACTTAAGCTCGCCCGCTATGACTTGCAAGACCAAGTCACTGCCATTAATACCGCCGCGGTGCATTTAGCTGTTAAGGCGCGCCAAGCGGCCGACCATCCGGTTTATATTCTCGGTACCATTGGCGGCTTAGCCGGTGATACCGACCAAGATATTCAACGGGCCACCCCGGCGGAAATCACGGCGAGTCTGACCGAACAACTGACAGCCCTATTAGCAACGGGACAATTAGATGGGATTTTATTAGAAACCTACTATGATTTACCGGAACTGCTGGCGGCGCTCAAAGTAGTCAAGGCCCACACGACGTTGCCGGTCATCACCAACGTTTCCATGTTAGCGCCCGGCGTCTTGCGCGATGGCACGACGTTTGCCGATGCCATCATTCAACTCGCCGCTGCGGGGGCCGATGTCGTTGGGACCAACTGTCGCTTAGGACCGTATTATTTAGCCCAGTCATTTGAAAACTTAGCGATTCCCGCCACGGTCAAACTCGCCGTTTATCCCAATTCGGGCTTACCCGGCACTGACCAAGATGGGCAAGTCGTTTATGACGGCGAACCAAGTTACTTCGAAGAATATGCCGAACGCTTCCGCCAACTCGGCTTGAACCTCATTGGTGGTTGTTGTGGGACGACACCGTTGCACACGGCCGCCTTAGTTCGCGGCTTAGCCAGTCGCAGCGTCGTTCCCCATGTTAGTCACGGGTATCATCCGGCCGCGCCGTCGTTAGCCCCCGCCAATGGCC
This sequence comes from Lactiplantibacillus fabifermentans DSM 21115, assembly GCF_000498955.2. Taxonomy (GTDB): domain Bacteria; phylum Bacillota; class Bacilli; order Lactobacillales; family Lactobacillaceae; genus Lactiplantibacillus; species Lactiplantibacillus fabifermentans. Next base: position 31,684 of record NZ_AYGX02000104.1, read on the forward strand.
AACATTTGTTTTTGCAAAAAGTTGCCACGCAAAAAACGGCGTTAGTCGAACTCGACCCGCCGAAAGACTTTGCTACCGATAAGTTCTTCAAAGGGGCCCAACGCCTCAAAGCCGCCGGAGTTGATGGTATCACGTTGTCCGATAATTCGCTGGCGACCGTGCGCATCGCTAATGCAACGATTGCGGCCCAACTGAAATTAAGCTATGGGATTACGCCCATCGTGCATTTAACGACCCGCGACCATAATCTGATTGGCTTGCAATCAGAAATCATGGGTCTGCACAGTTTGGGTATCGAAGATATTTTAGCCGTGACCGGTGACCCGGCCAAACTGGGCGACTTTCCCGGCGCAACTTCGGTCGGTGATGTCCGCTCCGTTGAATTGATGAAACTCATCAAACAGTTCAACAGCGGCATCGGCCCCACTGGAAAATCACTCAAACAAGCGACTGACTTTCGGGTGGCCGGTGCTTTTAATCCGAACGCCTATCGCACGACCGTTTCGACCAAGTCGATTGAACGCAAAATCAGTTATGGTTGCGACTATTTGATTACCCAACCTGTTTTTGACCTAGCCAACGTCCAAGCGTTAGCGACCGCGTTAGCCGACAATCACCTCGACATTCCCGTTTTCGTCGGCGTGATGCCGTTAGTTTCCAAGCGCAACGCCGAATTTTTACATCACGAAGTCCACGGCATTCGCTTACCCCGATCCGTCCGCGACCGCATGGCCCAAGCCGAACTAGATGGCAACGAACGCGCGGTCGGCATTCAGATTGCCAAAGAGTTAATCGATGGCATTTGTGAGCACTTCAATGGCGTTCACTTAGTCACACCGTTCAACCGGTTTAAAACGATTATCGAACTCGTTAATTACGTGCAACAAAAGAATTTAACACCAACAAAATAAAAACTTAACGCCGCCGTGACACGCTTTCATGCTAAAATTAGACATGAACGTAAATCGGAGGCGTTTTTTGAATGATGTTAATAGTTCATTTAGTCAGTTGGGGGTGGTTGATTTTAATGGTAATCGCCGGTTTGACCCGCCACTCCATTAAAGCGGCCAACCGCTACTTGATTTTAAGTCGCTTAGGCTACCTGCTAATTATTATTAGCGGGGTCTATCTCAGCACCAAAACTTTCAGTGGTGCCTGGCTACTCACCACGCTCAAAGCCGTCTTAGGAATTAGTACGATTGGCTTGATTGAAGTCGCCTTCGCGCGCAAACAAGAAAGTCGCCTCACCCCGCAATTATTAGGGTTGATGATTGGTGGACTAATTTTAACGACGATTTGTGGCTTTAGCCTCCACTACTTATTAATGGGACGCTGGTTCTAATTGCAGCAAAAAAATAGCGCTGGGCCGATTTGCCCAACGCTTTAATTATGGTTACTCAGTCGTTTCATAATATTACGGCGTAACCGCATCTTTTGATTTTGTTCCATGAAGATGAGTCGCGACGTGCCATAGTTGAAAATGCCGACTAAGACTTGGTCTAAAATTTTGACGATCATCGGGCCCCACATTAACATGGAAATGCCGACAAACATAATAAAAGTGTCAAAAAAATACGAGAGCCCGCGCGTCACCATAAAACCCGCGAATTCACGACACCAATGCCAAAAGTTTTTCGACTTAGAACGGAAAACGACCGCTTTATTGGCAAAAAAGCTAAACAAAGTGGCCAGCACCCAAGCAATCGTGTTCGAAAACAAGTAATGTTCAAATAAGACTGAATGTAAGACCCAAAAGGCCAGCACATTAACGAGTGCGGCCATAAAGCCAAAAATGGCGTATTTCCAAAAATATCGATATCGTCGGTAGACTTTTAAGATCCACTGCACTATGTTCGCCGCCGTTTCTTAAATAATTGCGATAACTTTCAAGTCATTTATGAACCATCATACCCCACCGACCTAGTCACTGACAAGTTTGATTAGTAAAATTGGCGCTGACGGCGGGACTCTACTATAATTAAACTAACATGCAATTCTTCTGGAGTGATACTTAATGAAAGTCTTAACCTATTTGGCCGCCAGCATTGCGATTAGCGTTATTTTGCTAATCATCTTGATTGCGGTTCTCATTCATAATCATCATCAACGCCAAGCGGCCAATAAACAAGCCGATTTGCTCAAGTCGATTCGAACCCGCCTCGTCAAGCAAACGTTGGCCAAGCAACAACAAGATATTTTGATTACCAAGTTGCAAACGCAAAACGACGGCTTTAAAGACCGCTTGCGTAAAGGCACCCCGCATCCGGTGCGGGTACCACAAAACCGCCGGATTAATGCGAATTCGCGGGCGATTTTCCGGTCATATGTCGTCGGATTAGATTATTACCAAAAGGAATTCGAAGCGGCCTTGGCGGATGCGAGTCGGCGGGGTTACTTTAAACCGTACGACGACTATGACGAAGGCGGGCTTAAAGCGGATTACTTATATGCTAAAAAGTACCGCGTCGATGCCGATGCCAACATCGGTGAAATCCAGTTAGTCGAAGAAGTCGACGGGGCCGACCGGTCTGTCCGTGTCGAGCTGAAGGTGGCTGAACATGGTTACGTCATCGGTTATTTGCCGAAAAAGCAAGTGAACGAAGCGTTCAACGTCATCGATATTTACGCCAACTCCGTTTTGACTTTGTCTTCTAAGACGAACTTAACTGGTGGTGAATGGAAGATGGCCATCGATGCCGTGGATGAAATGCAATACATGACCGACCCGAATGCGCAAAATCGGGCCCTACCCGACTACGGTTCGATTGATACGCCGTTACAAATCAAGACCGGCAAAAAATCATACTTCTTACAATTTACTTTATATGAAATGCAAATTGCGAATGACCAAATTCCAATGTATAGTTTGGTTGATACGATTGATGGCCAACGTGGCTCGATTATTGCCATTGAAGCTGGCCCAATCAGTTACGTGATCGAAGTTGAAGCTGGTTCCGATGTAGGGGCCAAAATTAGTGTCATTCCAGAACAAATTGCCCGCGTCATTTGGGTGCCTAATTGGAAGTGAGGCTTAGTGATGAAAAAACTAATTATCACCTTAGTGCTATTAGCCGGTATTGGCATTATGGTCAAGGCCGACTATCGGATTATTAAAACCGCCCCCTACCCGACGTTAGCTCAAGAAAGTAGTACCACGAAATAAAAGGAGCTGGTTTTGTGTTAAAACGCATTGGGTTAATTTTGGCCGGCTTAGCACTCATTTTAAGTGGGTGCACCAGTAAAGCTGAACCATCAGTTTCAACGCAACAGGCCAATCGCGTCGCCGCGGCCAATCGGCAAAGTGCCGCGGCCGCCGCGGCTAAAGCCCAAGATGCCAGTGCTGAAAAGGCCACCGGTCAGCAGTATCAAGCCGACAATGATCACATCACCGGTCCAAACTTTGCGGCCGCCGCGGTCAAACAAGTCTTGAATCAGCCAACTAAGCAAGTCTATCATGCAGTCCCCACCGTAAACATTGACGGTGATGGTCATCATTATTACCAAGTCGATGTGTATAGTCGGCAAAAAGATGGTGGGCGCGGCCATTTATTGGGGAGTTACTTTGTTTATTTAAATGGCCATATTACGACGAAACAACTCGATTAAAGCGTGGAATAAAAATATTCGACCTCACAAAACATCCTAAGACTAACTATCGACTACTGATACTTGCCGCTTCCGGTCAGCACTAATTCCAGTTGCCGTGGCGACCGGCTCGAGCCCAAAAGACATGGTCTCTCACCTCACTTCTATTACTGCTGACCTCCAGCTAAACTGACTGATTTCAATTTTAAACACAACAAGTCCCGGCCACTATTTATGACCGGGACTTGTTGTGTTTTAGACGTGCCGTACAATTGCTAGCAAGAGTGAACGTTGACGTTCGAAGACTTTTATCTTAGTATGTTTAATTTAGCGGCCAATCTTATTCAAATACTGACTGCCATTATATTGATAACTGTAATTATGCTTAACTTTTTGTCGCGTATAAACTTCGAAATAGCCCATATTGTAATATGACTTCATCACCCGTTTACCTTTGACTTTTTGTGCTGACAGCCAAAAACTCCCCATGATTTGAGCATCATATTGGAATTTATCGTTAAAAATATAGTTGGCCCCACCATAACCCTTAATGCCTTTGCTGCCACCAGTACCTTTATTGAACTTTCTCACATAAAGTTGATGCCAAGACTTCTTTTTCGGTGTATATAACGTTTTGCCATTATACTTAACGGCCTGCTTACTAATAACCATCTTAGTCCATTTATTTTTGCCGCGATATTGGTACCAAGTTCCCCGTAATTCTGTTGGCGTGGCACTATGACCTGCATACTTTGCACTCGCTGTTAAACTCGTACTCGTTCCTAAAGCCAATCCAAGTAATACTAGTAGTCCCACTAACCAGACCTTTTTTCCCCGCATTTCCCCATCTCCAAATATTAAATTATTTATAATACGCTAATCAGTATAGCGCTCCCGTAGCGACAAATAAACGGTCTTTCGCAAAAAAAAGCACCCAAGTTTAACTTGGATGCTTTCGTCTTATTGATGCTTAGGGCGGTATGTGGGAATCGAACCCACGCGTGCCGGAGCCACAATCCGGTGCGTTAACCACTTCGCCAATACCGCCATCACAAATATTAATTTGTCAACAAAGACTAGTATACACCTCTTTGCCGTCCTGCCAACCGCCTTTTGCAAATTTCGTGCAAAAAATTGCATAAATATAGAAAAAGGTTTATTTTTGGGCCACTTTTCGCTATAATTAACGGTGTTGTTGAATAACAACTTTGCCCCAGTGGCGGAACTGGCAGACGCGCAACGTTCAGGTCGTTGTATTGGCAACAATGTACAGGTTCGAATCCTGCCTGGGGCATAATTAGGTGAACTAGATGAAGCTTGAATCTTGTTAAACGTTGATTTAACGGCATTCAAGCTTTTTTAGTTTGTATTAAAAAGCACTACTAATTTTAAAAATTTGTCTTTATTTGGTAGATTGCAAATTTAATCCGAATTTTTGGACAAATTGTTCAGCATAAC